>NZ_JRKN01000008.1 GCF_000763905.1 Paracoccus halophilus | reverse complement strand
TGGCAAAGGATTGGGAGAAATCCATCGAGAGCGCAGAGGCATGGGTTCTCATCGCACATATCAGGCGCATGACCAGGGCAATCGCAACAGATTGAAATCATTCATCTCGTTTTGAATCTGGCTCTTATACCGACGTGCCGGCGGGGCGGCTGACGCTGCGCAATCTGGCCGATCTTTACCTGTTTCCCAATCGCATCTGCGCGATCCGGCTGAACGGCTCGGACGTTCTGGCCTGGCTTGAGCGTTCGGCCAGCATGTTCCGGCGGATCATGCCGGGCGGCATCGACCAGCAACTGATCGACCCGGAATTTCCAAGCTACAATTTCGACGTGATCGACGGGCTGGACTGGCAGATCGACCTCAGCCAGCCGCCGCGCCACGCCCCTGACGGCCGGACGCTGGACCCTCAGGCCCGGCGCGTCACCGATGTCCGGCATCGCGGGTTCGCGCTTGATCCGGATCAGGAATTCATCCTGGTCACCAACAGCTACCGCATGTCCGATTGCGGATTGTTCGGGCCGATCACCTCGGGGCGTCCGGTGCTTCTGGATGGCACGGCGCGCATGCGCGAAGTGCTGCGCCGCTATATCGCGCGCCGCCGCGTACTCGCCCCCGAGGGCCATAGCGGCTGGCGCTTCGCCCCCCTGCCCGACACCTCGGTCCTGTTCCAGACCAGCCCCGCCGCCGCTCCGCATCTGGGCCGCCTGTCGACCCGGGTCGAGCCGGCGGGCATCGGCGAGGACGGGTTTCTGCGCTTGCGGCTGCATCTTTGACCTGCCCAAGCCGCTTGCATCCGAACGCAGGGACGCCTATCTAGGCCCCGAGAGGTTGGCGCGGGCGAGCGCCTCGCCAACCCGGTCAGGTCCGGAAGGAAGCAGCCGTAACGAGTCCCGCTTGGGTCGTTGTCCAGCCTCTCACCCGGTTTTCCACATATCGCCAGCCCACCGGGCCCTCTCATTCTTTGCAGCGATCCCGACATGGACAGCCGAGCCCCGCATTGCGGCCAATACCGCACTGATGCCGGGGCAATGCCCGGCTGGCGGCACGGATTGCGCTGGCGCCACCCACCCTGCCCTAGCGGAACAGCTCGTCCAGAGAATAGGAATCGCGCTTGCCGATATTCTCTGCATTTTCCCGCAGGAAACGGTCAGCCGCCTCGGTGCCGGCTTCGCGCAGCCTGTCCAGCAGGCCGGGCGCGGGGATCAGCTTGGTGCTGGCGCTCAGCGAATTCATCAGCGTCTCGTCCATGATCGCATGCATGAGCACGTTCTTCATCGGTCGCCCGACCAGCCGCTCCTCGTCATGAAGGCGCTTGACGAACTTGATCGCGCGCAGCTGCGCCAGCAATGAGGCGTTGAAGCTGATCTCATTCACCCGGTCCTGGATTTCCGACGGGGTCCTGGGCAGCGATTCGCGCTGCATCGGGTTGATGTTCACGATCACGACGTCACGCGGCAGATCGGGGCGGTACAGCGGAAACAGCGCCGGGTTGCCCGAATAGCCGCCGTCCCAATAGGCCTCGCGGCGGCCGGTCTTCGGATCGTCAAGCTCGACCGCCCGGAACAGTTCGGGCAGGCAGGCCGAGGCCAGCACCGTCTCGACCGTCACCTCGGCGCCGCCGAACACCCGGATCAGCCCGGTGCGGACATTGGTGGCCGAGACGAACAGCGCCGGCCCGTCCTCGCGGCCCAGCCGCGGATGTGGCATTTCCATCAATATGGCCGCCAGAGGATTGGTATAGAACGGCCCGCTGTCATAGGGGCTGAAGACGCGCGACAGGTTGCCCAGCCAGGCCACCGGCGAAAACAGCTCGGTCAGGCGCTGCCAGCCGCGCGGCGCCGGGAACATCGAATGCAGCCAGCGCACGATGGTGTTGTCGCTGACCTGCCCGACCTGAGACCAGACATAGGCCAGGTTCGCGCGCGCCGCATCGCGACCGCGCTTTCCGGGCCCGCAGGCCAGCCCCGCCGCCAGCGCGGCACCGTTCAGCGCCCCGGCCGAGGTGCCGCTGATCGCCGCGATCTCGATTTCCGGTTCATCCAGCAACCGGTTCAGCACACCCCAGGAGAACGCGCCATGCGCCCCGCCCCCCTGCAATGCCAGGTTGATGCGTTTCTTGGCCATGCGCGATCCTGCTCTACCTGTTTTGCGGCAGGCTAGCCGGGCTTTCTTCTTTATTCAAATATCCATGCGGGACATCGCGGTAAAAGCCGCGGCATCAATCCTCGGCCCGCGCCTCGGCCCGGCTCTTGCCGGCCACGTCCTGCGCCAGCGTCGCCGCCATGAAGGCATCCAGATTGCCGTCCAGTACACCCTGCGTATCCGATGTCTCATGCGAGGTGCGCAGATCCTTGACCATCTGATAGGGGTGCAGGACATAGGAACGGATCTGGTTGCCCCAGCCGGCCTCGCCCTTGGCCTCGTGCTGGGCGTTGATCTCGGCGTTGCGGCGGTCCAGTTCCAGCTGATACAGCCGCGCCTTCAGCGCCGCCATCGCGTTGGCGCGGTTCTGGTGCTGCGATTTTTCCGAACTGGTCACCACGATCCCGGTCGGCAGGTGGGTGATGCGCACCGCCGAATCGGTGGTGTTGACGTGCTGCCCGCCGGCACCCGAGGACCGGTAGGTGTCGATGCGGATCTCGTTATCGGGAATGCTGATCTCGATATTGTCGTCCACCACCGGATAGACCCAGACCGAGCTGAACGAGGTATGGCGCCGGGCCGAACTGTCAAAGGGCGAGATGCGCACCAGACGGTGCACGCCCGATTCCGACTTCAGCCAGCCATAGGCATTGGGGCCCGAGATCCGGTAGGCGGCGGAACGGATGCCCGCCTCTTCGCCGGCGGTTTCGGACAAAAGCTCGACCTCATAGCCCTTTTTCTCGGCCCAGCGGACATACATCCGCGCCAGCATGCTGGCCCAGTCGGCGCTTTCCGTGCCGCCGGCACCGGCATTTATTTCCAGAAACGTGTCATTGCCGTCGGCCTCGCCGTTCAGCAGGGCCTCGAGCTCCTTTTGCGCCGCCAGTTCCGCCAGCGATTTCAGCGCGCCCTCGGCCTCGGCCACGACCTCCTCGTCGCCCTCGGCCTCGCCCAGTTCGATCAGATCGGCATGGTCCCTGAGCTCGGTCTCGATCCGGCGATAGGTCTCGACCGCGTCGGACAGCATCTGCCGGTCGCGCATCAGCTTTTGCGCGCGGGCCTGATCGGACCAGATATCGCCGGCCTCGATCATCGCGTTCAGTTCCTCGAGCCGGTGCGGCGCGGTTTCCCAGTCCATGCGCTGGCCGAGCAGTTTCAGCGATTTGCGGATCGCCTCGATCGTGGCTTGGGTTTCGGCGCGCATGGGCAAGCTCTTTCAGGTCGGAATTCGGACAGGTTGCGACAAATAGCGCGACTGACCGCCACCTTCAAGCGTCCTGCCCGCGCCGGGCTCAGTAGAGCCCGCCCGAGGACAGGGTGCCGAAATCGGCCTTTTTCGGGATCACCTTGCGCTTGCCGGTCGAGGTGGTCACCGCCTGGCCGCTGTCTCGCGCGGAGGTGAACAGCGGCAATGTCGCCGGGTCGGCGCGGCCGAACCCGCCATCGATCAGCCCCAGCCCGGTGATGTCCTGGCCGTCGCGGAAATACTCCGCGATCACGTTCGGCCCCTTGGCGTCCGGCCCCAGAATCGCACCGCTGAAGCGGTCGATATTGACGAAATGCCCGCCCGGCGGGACCTTGAACGCGGTGCCGCCGAATTCCCTGACCGCCTCGCGCATGAACTCGTTGAAGACGGGCACGCACAGGGTGCCGCCATAGGCGTTGCTGCCCAGCGTGCGCGGCTGGTCATAGCCCAGATAGCAGCCCGCGACGATATTCGAGGTAAAGCCGATGAACCACACGTCCTTGGCATCGTTGGTCGTCCCGGTCTTGCCGGCCACCGGCACAGGCAGATCCACGCCCCGGCCCGAGCCGCGCTTGACCACCCCCTCCATCATCGAGGTCAGCTGATAGGCGGTGATCGCATCCATGACGCGTTCCCGGTTCGAGCGGATCCGGGGCGAGTCGCCGGCGGGCAGCACCGTCTGCCCGCAATCCAGGCATTCGCGCCTGTCATGGCGATAGATGGTGCGGCCGCGGCTGTCCTGCACCCGGTCGACCAGCGTCGGCTCGACCCGTTCGCCGCCATTGGCGAACATGGCATAGGCGGCGACCATCTTGTAAAGCGTGGTCTCCTGCGCCCCCAGGCTGTTGGCGATGAACGCGTTCAGATCGTCATAGACGCCAAAGCTTTCGGCATATTTCGCGACCGTTTCCATGCCGATATCCTGCGCGACGCGGATCGTCATCAGGTTGCGCGACTGCTCGATGCCGATGCGCATCGGTGTCGGCCCGTAAAACCGGCCGCCGGCATTCTTGGGCGTCCAGAGGCCCTGCGGCGTGTTCACGGTCACCGGCTCGTCCACCACGATCGTCGCCGGGGTAAAGCCCGAATCCAGCGCCGCCGCATAGACAAAGGGCTTGAAGCTGGATCCCGGCTGGCGCTGCGCCTGCGTGGCGCGGTTGAAGACCGAGCTCTGGTAGGAAAAGCCGCCCTGCATGGCGATCACGCGGCCGGTATTGACGTCCATCGCCATGAAGCCGCCCTGCACCTCGGGCACCTGCCGCAGGGTCCAGCGGATGAAGCTGCCGTCGCTGTCGCTGGTCATCTGCCGCACCAGCACCACATCGCCCGTCTCCAGCAGGTCCGCGGCCACCCGCGCGCTGCGCCCCAGCGAGCCGTCGGAGTTCCGCTTGCGCGCCCATTGCACATCCTTGGCCGGAATCCAGTGGCCGTCCTCGTCCTCGTCGACGCCTTCGATGCCGATGCGGGCATCGTTGTCGCCCAAGGACAGGACCACGGCCGGATGCCAGCCCTCGATGTCGCGGGGAACCTCGGCCTCGGCCAGCGCGGCACGCCAGTCCTGCTCACTGGTCAGCATGTCCCCGGCGATCTTCTCGCCGGTGCCGCGCCAGACGCCACGGCCCCGATCGTAACGCTCGAGCGCCTGCTGCAAGGCCCGCGCCGCGACCTGCTGCAGCGAGGGATCGACGGTGGCGCGGATCGTCAGGCCGCCGCCGAAAAACTCGTCCTCGCCGAATTCGCGGCTCAACTGGCGGCGAATCTCGTCGGTGAAGTAGCCGCGCGGCGGAAGCTGCTGCTGAAAGGCCGGGAAATCGCCGTTCTGAACCGAGCGCAGCGGCTTTTCGCGTTCCGAGAGATAGGTCGCCTCGTCGATATAGCCGTTCTGCCACATCTCGCGCAGGACATAGTTGCGGCGGTCGGTCACGCGTTCCCGGGCGCGGACCGGATGGTAACGGCTGGGGGCCTGGGGCATGGCGGCCAGCATCGCGGCCTCGTGCGGGGCAAGCTCGGTCAGCGGCTTGTTGAAATAGACCTGCGCGGCGGCGGCCACGCCGAAGCTGTTCTGCCCCAGGAAAATCTCGTTCAGATACAGTTCAAGGATCTGATCCTTGCTCAGCGTCTCTTCCAGCCGCGTGGCCAGGATCAGCTCCTTGATCTTGCGCTCGACGCTGCGGTCGCTCGACAGCAGGAAGTTCTTCATCACCTGCTGCGGGATGGTCGAGGCCCCCCGCACATTCTCGCCCCGCGATCTGACCGCCTCGACCAGCGCGGCCAGCATGCCGCGCGGATCGAAACCGTGATGGACGTAGAAATTCTTGTCCTCGGCGCTGACAAAGGCCTCGCGCACCAGGGGCGGAATATCGTCGATCGGCACGAAGATGCGGCGTTCCTGCGCGAATTCGTCGATGAGCCGGCCTTCGCCGGAATAGATGCGGCTGATGGTCTTGGGGGAATATTGCGCCAGTTGCTCATGGCTGGGCAGGTCGCGCGAATAGATCCAGAACACGGCGCCGACGATCAGGGCCATGAAAATGACCCCCGTGACAATCCATGCGAAAATCGCACCGAAGAATGACAGGATCACGCGAAACAATGGGCAAGCCTCTGGCCAGGATATGGGTCTCTATAGACAGCCCGGCGGAAGGCGTCAAAGCAACCTTGCGCTATTTGCGCGAAACTGCGGCGCGGGCGGCATCGTCCTGCGCCCATCCGCCGATGGCGCGGGTGATGGCCTGCGCGGTGCCGACGCGCCAGTCGGGATCGAACAGATTGGCCCGGTCGCCGGCATCGGTCAGAAAGCCCAGCTCGATCAGCACCGAGGGAATATCGGGCGATTTCAGAACCGAAAAGGCCGCGCCCCGCATCGGATCGCGATGCATGCCGATCCCGGCCCGCCGCAGTTCCAGCACGACGAACTTCGCGAATGCCTCGGAGCGGGGCTGGGTCTCGGTGCGGGCGAGATCCATCAGCACATCGACGACCTGACTGTCCGCCCCGCGCAGATCCAGCCCCGAAACCAGATCGTCGCGATCATGCCGCAAGGCCAGTTCACGCGTGGCGCGGTCATTGGCCTGTTGATTCCAGGTATAGAGCGACAGCCCCGCCGCCCCGCCCGCCGGCAGCGCATCGGCATGCAGCGAGATGAACAGATCGGCGCCTGCGGTGCGCGCGATGGTCATGCGCTGTTCGAGCGGGATGAAACGGTCGTCATCGCGCGTGACGGTGACCGCGAATCCGGCACGGCTCAGTTCCTCGGCCAGTTCGGCGGCAAAGCCCAGCATGAGGGCCGCCTCGCTGATCGCGCCGACCTGCGCGCCCGGATCCTGGCCGCCATGTCCGGGGTCGATCGCCACCCGCAGCCGTTCGTCGCCCGCATCGCGCGGCAATGCCGGGTCCCCCTCCAGCACCGGTTCGGGCAGATCCCAAAGCGCGGACAGCGCCGTGCCGCGGGTGACGAATCCCTGCTGCTCGACCGGCTCGATCCGCAGGCTGAGCAGGGCGCCCTGCGCGCCGTCGCGCGCCGGCGTCTGCAGCGCCAGTCGCAGCGCATAGGGGCCGGGCAACTCCATCACCATGCGCGACCAACCCCGGCGAAAACGCCCCCAACGCAAGGCCGGAACAAGATCGCGCCCGGGCATCGCGCCGCTGTCCTGATCGGCAAAATCGACTTCCTGAAAATCGACCACCAGACGCGGCGGGCCATCGAGGAAATAGACCCGGTAGGGCACCGGCCGGCTGAGCCCGAGCCGCAGTTCAAGCGGCCGGGGACGGCCGCGGTCGCGGCCCTCGGCCTGGATCGAGGAGCGTGCCAGATCGACCTGCGCAAGGCCCGGGCGCAGCGGCCCCTCGGCCGCCGCCGGCAGCGCCAGCAGGATCAGCAGGATCGCATGAAGCCATCTCATCGCGCCGCCATGAAAGCCGCCAGCCGGTCCAGCCCAAGCGATATTTCCGAGGTTGCGCCGGCATAGCTGAAGCGCAGCGTTCCGGCCCCGCGGCGGGGATCGAAATCCAGCCCCGGCGTGACGGCAACCCCCGCCGTTTCAAGTATTTCCCCGGCGAACTTCAGGCTGTCATCGGTCAGCGACGAGACATCGGCATAGATATAGAAAGCACCCTCGGGCGGCGCGATGCGATCAAACCCCATGGCCGGCAGGCGCGCGAGCATGAGGCGGCGGTTTTCGGCATAGACGGCCAGATTGGCCCGCGCCTCGTCCTCGCAATCCAGCGCGGCGAGGGCGGCGACCTGGCTGGCATGGGGCGGGCAGATGAACATGTTCTGGGCGATCCGCTCGACCGTGCGGATATGGCTTTCCGGCACCACCATCCAGCCGACGCGCCAGCCGGTCATGCTGAAATACTTGGAAAAGCTGTTGATGACAAAGACCTTGTCGGTCACCTCGAGCGCGGAATGAAAGCCCGCGCCGTAATCCAGCCCGTGATAGATCTCGTCCGAGATCAGCGCCATGCCCAGCTCGCCTGCCCGCGCGGCCAGCGCGGCCAGTTCCCCGCGCCGCAGCACGGTGCCCGAGGGGTTGCCGGGCGAGGCGAGGATCAGCCCCTGGACATCGGTCGGCAGATCCTCGGGGCGGGGTTGATAGCGGTCCTCGATCCGGGTCTGGATGCCGACCGGCTGCAACGACATGGCGCGCAGGATCTGGCGATAGCTGGGATAGCCCGGCTCACCCAATGCGACGCGGTCGCCGGCATCGAACAGCGCCGAAAACGCAAGGATGAAGGCGCCGCTGGAGCCCGGCGTGACGATGACCCGCGCCGGATCGAGGTCGATCCCGTACCAGCGCCGGTAAAGCCCGGCGATCCCCTCGCGCAGCGCCGGCAGGCCAAGCGCGACGGTATAGCCCAGCGGCTCTTCCAGCGCAGCCGCCAGGGCCCGCCGCGCCCCCGCAGGCGCCGGCGTCGCGGGCTGGCCCACCTCCATATGCACGATATGCCGCCCCGAGGCCTCGGCGCGGCGCGCCGCTTCCATGACATCCATGACGATGAACGGGTCCACCTGCCCGCGTTGCGACTGTCTCATTTCTGCCTCATGCTCTTGCCAGCGGGTATCGCGGCTGCGGCGGCATGGGTCAAGCCCGCGTGAGGCCGCGCCCGGATCGCTTGCAACCGCATGACACAAGGGCCAATCTTCGCGCCAACAGGAAAGGATCCTTGAATGAAAGCCGTTCTGACCGCTGCTCTGCTGACAGCGACCGCCCTGCCCGCGCTGGCCTTTGACCCGGCGAACATGACCGAGGCCGAGACCGAGGCCTTTGGCGCGGCGGTGCGCGAATACCTGATGGCCAATCCCGAGGTTCTGGTCGAATCGATTGCCGTGCTGGAAGAGCGTCGCGCGGTCGATGATGCCAAAAACGACCGGCTGCTGGTCGAGAACAACCATGAGGCGATCTTTGAGGACGGCTATAGCTGGGTCGGCGGCAATCCCGAAGGCGACATCACCCTGGTCGAATTCATCGATTACCGCTGCGGCGTCTGCAAGAGCGTCTATCCGACGCTGGAAAAACTGATCCGCGAGGACGGCAATATCCGCTTTGTGCTGAAGGAGTTCCCGATCCTGACTCAGGAAAGCGACATGGCCTCGCGCTTTGCGGTCGCCGTTCAGCAGGAGGCCGGACCGGACGCCTACAAGAAGGCGCATGACGCGCTGATGGAATCGCGCGGGCCGGTGAACCTGGAAAGCCTGGGCAAGCTGGCCGGCACCCTGGGCGTGGACAGCAAGGCGGTGCTGAACCGGATGAATACCGAAGAGGTCTCGACCGTGATCCGCCAGAATCACCAGCTGGCCGAGCGGATGCGGATCATGGGCACGCCCACCTTCATCATCGAGGGGGAAATGCTGCGCGGCGTGCCGCCCGACGGGCTGGAAGGCGTGATCCGCAAGGTTCGGGAGGCCAAGCAGGGCTGAATCCGGCAGGCTTGGTGCCGCTGGCGCGCGCGGCATGGATATTTGAATGAAGAAGAAATGAGGGCGGCGCGCCCTGCGGTTATTGCGCCGCCTCGGGCTGCCCGGCCTCGATTTCGGCGGCGCGCTTCTCGACCAGTTCGACGATGTGATCGACCATCTGGGCGTTGCTCATCTTGTGATCCTGCCGGCCGGCCATATAGACCATGCCATTGCCGGCACCGCCGCCGGTAAAGCCGATATCGGTCATCAGCGCCTCGCCCGGGCCGTTCACCACACAACCGATGATCGACAGGCTGATCGGGGTCTTGATGTGTTCAAGGCGTTTTTCCAGCGTCTCGACCGTCTTGATGACATCGAAGCCCTGGCGCGCGCAGCTTGGGCAGGAAATGATCTGGACGCCGCGCGTGCGCAGGCCCAGGGATTTCAGGATCTCGAAGCCGACGCGGACCTCTTCGACCGGATCGGCCGAGAGGCTGACCCGGATCGTGTCGCCGATGCCCATCCACAACAGATTGCCCAGGCCGATCGCGGATTTCACCGTGCCGCCGACGAAGCCGCCCGCCTCGGTAATGCCGAGGTGGATGGGCGCGTCGGTGGCATCGGCCAGCTGCTGATATGCCGCAGCGGCCATGAAGACATCGCTGGCCTTCACGCTGATCTTGAATTCGTGGAAATCGTTGTCCTGCAGGATGCGGATATGGTCGAGGCCGGATTCGACCATCGCATCGGGGCAAGGTTCGCCGTATTTTTCCAGCAGGTGCTTTTCCAGACTGCCGGCATTCACGCCGATGCGGATCGAGCAGCCGTGATCCCGCGCCGCCCTGATCACCTCGCGCACGCGGGTCTGGTCGCCGATATTTCCGGGGTTGATGCGCAGGCAGGCAGCGCCCGCCTCGGCCGCCTCGATGGCGCGTTTGTAATGGAAATGGATATCGGCCACGATCGGCACCGGGCTTTCGCGGCAGATTTCGCGCAGCGCCCGGGTCGAGGCCTGATCCGGGGTCGAGACGCGGACGATATCCGCGCCGGCATCGGCCGCGCGGATCACCTGATCCAGGGTCGCGCGCACGTCGCTGCTGTCGGTATTGGTCATGGTCTGGACAGTGATCGGGGCGTCGCCGCCCACCGGAACCGGGCCGACCATGATCTGGCGGGACTTCCGGCGGTCGATATTGCGCCAGGGACGGATCGGGTTATGCGGCATGGGTCTGGCCTTATTCGCGTCGTCGCCGTCACAGATAGGCCCATGTGGCCGCGCCGGCAAGTCGCGCGGCCATGATCGGCAGGGCAGATGCCGCAGGCGTGACCGCCCCGGCGCGGGCTTGTCAGCCTATTCCGGGAAGGGCATCTCTGCCGGCTCATCGGGCGCGACCGAGGCCAGAGCTACCATCTCGGCCAGCTGCGGATCCTTGGCCAGATCGGCAAAGGCATATTGCGAGGTCAGCGCCGCGGGCGAAAGTTCGATATTCTTGACCACCTTGGCGCCGGGGGCGGCGGGGCCATAGGTGCGGCCGTTCACCGCGAAATAGACCGCGCCGGAATTTCCGGCGCGCAGGACCGGCGGTTCCTCGAGCTTGGGCAGGGCGAAGCGTTCGCCCGCATCCAGGGTCTTTTCCAGCAGCACGGTGCCGTCGGCAGAGGTGACTCGGACCCAGGCCGGCCGGGCCGCCAGAATTTCCACCTCGGGCGCGTCGGGCGCGATGGTGCGAACGGCAACCTGTTCGGGGGGCAGGAAGGGGCCGAACATTTCAGGCGAACCTGCCGCCGCGGTCATGCGGGTTTCGGGCTCCTGGGTCGCGGGCTGCATCGCCGGCGCGTTCAGCCCCGGATCGATCGACGCGATCGGACCGTCGCGCGCCACCAGCACCGGCACCTCGAGCGCCTGCGGGCGATAGGTGCGGTCGAGCCCCTCGGGGCGCGGCAGGTTCACCCGCGCCGATTCGATCGTTTCCGGCTCAGCGGCATCCTGCACCGGGTCGAGGCTGGCGATCACGCCGGGCGCCTGCTCACCCGGGGTCAGGCTGACTTTCTGCACCTCTTGCAGGACGGCCCAGCCGCCATAGCCCAGGCCGCAGGCCAGCGCGATCATCACCAGCACCGAGCCGATCGCCCGCGGCTCGACCGAGGACCAGATGCTTTCCGGCTTGGGCAGAAAGATCGGATGCGGATTGGCCAGCGCCTCGGCCGGGTCCGAGGGGCGGCGCTGCGGCTTGGGTCCCGAGGCGGCCGGCGCCATGCCATGGGTGGGCTGGAAGCCGGATTCCTGGCAAAAGCGGCGAAAGGTCCAGTCCGAATCCATGCCCAGATAGCGCGCATAGGAGCGCACGTAACCGGCGATGAAACTGGGCGTGTCAAAGGCCGAGATATCGCAATTCTCGATGGCGGCGACGTAAGAGGCGCGAATGCGCAATTCGCGCTGCACGTCCAGAAGCGACTTTCCCAGCGTGGCGCGTTCGCCCCGCATCAGGTCGCCGAGACGAATATCAGGATCGTCAAAGCCTGGCGGCAGCGCCACCGACTCGTCATGGCCTTGCGACGGGGGAGTCCCCCTTAGCCCGATCATTGCACCTGCCCCATTCTTTGCTGCCATCCCCCGAATCGGGAGAATCTCACAAGTTGATTAAAGCAAGGTTATCACGGACGCGAGAGACGAACACCCCCGAACCTGTCAGGCGACAGCAACGGAACGGTTAAGCTTGCATTGCGACCACAGGTGATCCATCGCACGAACCAGTTGGTCGATCCGCTTCGCGTCATGCACCGGCGAGGGCGTGAAGCGCAGCCTTTCGGTCCCGCGCGGAACGGTCGGGAAGTTGATCGGCTGCACATAGATGCCGAAATCCGCAAGCAGCATATCGGACAATGCCTTGCAATGCACCGGATGGCCGACATGGACCGGCACGATATGGCTGCCGTGATCGTTGATCGGCATGCCCAGGCCCCGCAGGCGCATCTTCAGGATGCGGGCATGCAATTGCTGCTGGTCGCGCAGCATCTGCCCCTCGGCGGTTTTCAGGAACGCGATCGAGGCCGCCGCCCCCGCCGCCACAGCCGGCGGAATCGAGGTGGTGAAGATGAAGCCCGGCGCATAGGAACGGATCGCGTCCACCATCCGGGCCGAAGCCGCGATATAGCCGCCGAACACCCCGAAGGCCTTGCCCAGCGTGCCGTTGATGATGTCGATGCGATGCGCCAGCCCGTCGCGTTCCGAGACGCCGCCGCCGCGCCGGCCATACATGCCGACGGCGTGGACCTCGTCCAGATAGGTCAGCGCGTTGAACTCCTCGGCCAGATCGCAGATTTCCGCGATGGGGCCGAAATCGCCATCCATCGAATAGATCGATTCAAAGGCGATCAGCTTGGGCGCCGCCGGATCGTCCGCCTCGAGCAATTCGCGCAGATGCGCCGGGTCGTTGTGGCGAAAGATGCGCTTGGCGCCGTCGAACCGCTTGATCCCCTCGATCATCGAGGCGTGGTTGAGCTGGTCGGAATAGATGATCAGCCCCGGAAACAGCTTGCGCAGCGTCGAAAGCGTCGCGTCATTGGCGATATAGGCGCTGGTAAAGACCAGCGCGGCCTCCTTGCGATGCAGGTCGGAAATCTCGGCCTCAAGGCGCTTGTGATAGACCGTCGTGCCGGAAATGTTGCGCGTCCCGCCCGAGCCGGCGCCGGTCGCGTCCAGCGCCTCGTGCATGGCGTCCAGCACCACGGGATGCTGGCCCATGCCCAGATAGTCGTTGCCGCACCAGACGGTGATCTCGGTCTCGGTCCCGTCGGGGCGCGTCCAGACCGCCCGCGGAAAGGCCCCCTTGCGGCGCTCGATATCGATGAAGGTCCGGTAGCGTCCTTCTTCGTGCAGCTTGCCGATGGCCTGGTCGAGGGCGGCAGAGTAGTCCATCTTGATCCCTTGCCTTGCTTGAACTTGCTTGCTTGGGGGATCATGCTCCGATCCCGCGGGTCCTAACTTGATAAGTGTCAAAGCGGAAAAAATACAGGGCCAAATTGTCGCAATAGCGCGGTAAAAACAGGAATTTACCCTGAGGAAATCAGTCAGGAAAGGCGGGACATGCAGAACAAGCCCAAAATCGACGAAATGCTTTCAACGCTGGATCGGGAATTGCCGCAGGCGCTGAGCCGCTTGCAGGAGTTTCTGCGCATCGCCTCGATTTCCACCGACCCCGCCCATGCCGGCGATGTCCGCAAGGCCGCGGAATGGCTGTGCGATGAGCTTCGCTCGCTGGGGTTTCAGGCAGATGTCCGCGACACGCCCGGCCATCCGATGGTGGTCGCGCATTCACCGAAAGGTGACCGCAGGCCGCTGCTGTTTTACGGCCATTACGATGTCCAGCCGGTCGATCCGCTGGAATTGTGGGACCGCCCGCCCTTTGAGCCGGCGATCGAGGACACACCCGCCGGGCGGGTGATCCGTGGCCGTGGCGCTTCGGACGACAAGGGCCAGCTGATGACCTTTGTCGAGGCGTTCCGGGCGTGGAAGGCGGTGCATGGCGCCCTGCCCTCGGATCTGGTGCTGCTGTTCGAGGGCGAGGAGGAATCCGGCTCGCCCAGCCTGCGCCCCTTCCTGCGCGAGAATGCCGAGGAATTGCGCGCCGGTATCGCGATGATCTGCGACACCGGGCTTTACGCCGATGGCCGGCCCGCGATCACGACGCAGCTGCGCGGCCTCTATGGCGAGGAAATCGTGATCCGCGCCGCCGAGTTTGACCTGCATTCGGGCAGTTTCGGCGGGCTGGCCGCGAACCCGATCCAGATCCTTGTCAACGCGCTGGCCAGCATCAAGGACGATGCCGGCCGCATCACCCTGCCCGGCTTTTATCACGGGGTCGAGGATCTGAGCGACGAGCTGCGCGCCGACTGGCAGGCGCTGGATTTCGACGCCGGCGGATTCCTGTCGCTGGTCGGGCTGAAGCACCCGGTCGGCGAACAGGGGCGCAGCGCGCTGGAAATGGTCTGGAACCGCCCGACATTCGAGATCAACGGCATCACCGGCGGCTATACCGGCGCGGGATTCAAGACCGTCCTGCCGGCCGAAGCACGCGCCAAGGTCAGCTTTCGGCTGACCGGTACACAGGACCCGCAGGCGATCCGCGAGGCATTCCGCGCCCATATCCGCGCCGCCATACCCGCGGATTGCACGGTCGAATTCCACGATCACGGCGCCAGCCCGGCCAGCCGCATGGATATCTCGGACCCCGCCTTTGCCGCCGCGAAACAGGCGCTTGGCGAGGAATGGGGACGCGAGGCCGCCTATATCGGGGCCGGCGGCTCGATCCCGATCGCCGGGGATTTCAAGGAAATTCTGGGCATGGATTCGATGCTGATCGGTTTTGCCCGCGACGATGACCGCATCCATTCCCCGAACGAGAAATACGATATCGAAAGCTTCGCAAAGGGGGCGCGCAGCTGGGCGCGGATCCTCGCCGCACTGGCGTAACGGATCGTGCCGGGCAAGCTGAAAAAGCCGGGCGCAACGGTCATCGCGGCAGTGCTGGCGGGCATTCTGACCTGCGCCGCGTCATGGGCGCAGGACAGGGCCGATCCGCTGACCGTGCCGGCTCCCGATTACGAGGCCCTGATGGCCGAGGCCGCCTGGGACTGGCGGCCGGGCGATCTGATCTTCCGAAACGGGGTCAACGATATCGACGAGGCGATCCGCCGCAGCCTTGACCTGCGATGGGCCTCGGTCGGGATCTTGCGGCCCAGCAGCGGCGGCCCGCGCGTAGTGTTCGTCGATGAATCCGAGGGCGTGAAGGAGGAAATGCTCTATGAGCATGTCGCCGGCCTGTCACACGGGGATTACGCCGTTTACCGGGCGCGCGATCTCGCCGCGGATTACGACCCGGAAGAACAGATGTGGCCCGGCCCGATGGCGCGGTTTTCGCTGTTCATCGCCTATGGCCAGCCCTTCGACGACCAGTTCCTGCTGGGCGACGGCAGATTTTACAATGCGGAACTGGCCTATCAGGGTCTGCTGAATGCCGGCATCGTGGCAGGGCCACCGGTGCAGCTTGGCCGCCTGGTGAGCCCCCCGGGGCAATTGGAGCCGCAGTTTCGCAGCCTGCTCGAGGGCCACAGATATTGCCGTTACGAGCTGTCCTTTGACGATTGCTGGGCGAACAATCTGCAAGGCCAGGCGATCGTCACGACGGGCAGCCTGATCTCATCGGGAGCGCTGGAGCGGGTCTATCCCTGACAAGCAAAAAGGGCGCCGCAAGGGCGCCCCTTGATCGCGAAACGCGGCCCGTGTCAGGCGGCGCGGGCGGTCAGCACGGCATCGACCTTTTTCTGGGCGCCGGCCTCGTCCATGCCGTTGACCGCGGCGATCTCGCGGGTCAGGCGATCCAGCGCCGCCTCGTAAAGCTGACGCTCGGAATAGGACTGCTCGCGCTGGTCGTCGTTGCGGTGCAGGTCGCGCACCACCTCGGCAATCGACATCAGGTCGCCCGAGTTGATCTTTTGCTCGTATTCCTGGGCGCGGCGCGACCACATGGCGCGCTTGACCCGGGCCTTGCCCTTGAGCGTGTTCAGCGCCTGCTCGACCAGATCGGGGGTCGAGAGGCCACGCATGCCGATCTCGCTGGCGCGGGCGGTGGGGACGCGCAGCGTCATCTTGTCCTTCTCGAACGAGATCACGAACATCTCGAGGCGCAGGCCGGCGACCTCCTGCTCTTCGATGGACACGATCCGCCCCACGCCATGGGTGGGGTATACGACGAAATCATCGGGGCGGAATTCGGCTTTCTTGGTCTTGGACATCGAGTTTCCTTCGCAGCGGCGCCGCCAGGCGGCACAAAGACCCTGAAGGCGGGGAACTCCCTCCTTTCCGGGCCGGTATATCGGTTCTATCTTTCCCGGTCTGGCAGATGACCGGAGCAGGCAGAAGCGCCGTTCAGACCATGGTCAGATGGCCCGCCCGACGCGAATGTAACGACAATATATCACAAAATGCAGCGCAGTTCAAAGGTTCGCTGCGAGGCAGCACCGGCTCTGCACGGATAGGCGAAAGAAAACCAAATCAGACACTTGTCAACATTTCTTCCCGCAGAACCGGCGGCGAGTAAACCGAATCGCCCCGGCTGCCTCACGGTCAACTTGGTAACGATTCTGCACCTGCATAACCACCGCGCGGAACCGTCAAAACCGGGTCTGATGCAAGTCGATCACAGTTTCGTCAAAGGTGAAACCGGGCCGAAAAATTCGCGTTCAGTCGCCCTCGCCCGGCGCTTCCGAGAAATACTTCTCGAGCTTGCCGGCAACGCCGTCCATTTCTTCATAGCCCGGCATCGGATCCTTCTTGCGGGTGATGACCGGCCATTTCTCGGAATATTTCCGGTTGAACTCGACCCAGCTTTCCATATCCGGCTCGGTATCGGGGCGGATCGCGTCGGCCGGGCATTCCGGTTCGCAGACGCCGCAATCGATGCATTCGTCGGGATGGATGACCAGCGTGTTCTCGCCCTCGTAGAAACAGTCCACCGGGCACACCTCGACGCAGTCGGTGTATTTGCACATGATGCAGTTATCGGTGACGACGTAGGTCATAGCGCGTGGTTCCTGTTGCCTGAGCGGCTAGTTACGCCCGGCATGGCCATCATTCAAGGCCGCGACAGCGGAAAAGACGCGCATGCAGCCTTCAACCACGGCGGAGCGAACAGCGTTCTGGGGTTTCGCATCCGGGCAAAACCACGTTCCCATGCCGCCCCCGCAGGGGCGCGATCAGAGGCCGATTTCCTCGTAAAGCAGGCTGGCTTCGGGCGCCGGGCCGCGCCGCTCGCCCAGGGCCAGGACGCGCAGGGCGCGCACCGTTCCATGGGCCGAAACGGTGACCGTATCGCCCGGGCGCACCGCCCGCGCCGGCTTGCGGCAGGGTTGGCCGTTGACCCGGACGCCGCCGCCGCCGATCGCATCGGCGGCGAGGCTGCGCGTCCTGAACAGGCGCACATGGTGCAACCAGCGGTCCAGCCGTATCGTGTCGGGCTCGTCCCCGCTCACGTCTTGTTCTTGAGCGCGGCCAGGACCGCGAACGGGCTGTCGGGATCGGCCTTCTTTTCCCGTGGGGGCCGCGCCTCGAAGCTTTTCGGGCCGTCATGGCGCGGCTTGCCCTTGTGCTTGCCCTTGGGACCGCGATCGCCGCGCCTCTCGGACTGATTCTCGCCCGGCTTCTGACCACGCGGCTTGCCCTCCGCGGGCCTGCCATCGGCCGGCTTGCCGGCGCGCTTCTCGCCGTCACGGCGCGGCTCGCGCTCGCGGGCGGGCTCGCCCTGCCGGCGCCCCTGGCCCTGCTGCTGCTCGCCACGCGGCGGGCGGCGGTTGCCGCGCGGACGCGGCGGCCAGGTAAAGGTATAGAACACCTCCATCTCGGGCGCAGCCTCGCCGGCGGCGGGCGTCGCGGCATCATCCGCATCGACCTCGCCGGCCTGCCGGGCGGCGGCCTCTTCCTCGGCCTTGCGGGCGGCCTGCTCGGCCTCCCATTTCGCGCGGGTCTCGGCGGCCAGCACGCTTTCCTCTTCGGTCAGCGGGTGTTCGTGATCGACCTCGCCGGGTTCCGGCGCCGGTTCGGGCGCGGGCTCGGCGCGGGTCTTGACCCTCTCGCCACGCTCGGCCTTGTAGCCCAGGCCCACCATCAGATCCGAGAACTGCTCCAGCGTCATGCCGGTGATCGACAGCATGTCGGCCGTCGCCTCGAATCCCGCGCGGCTGTCCTGACCGCGCAGCATGTCGGCCAGGCGCTCCAGCATGTCGATGCGGATCGCGCGCTCGCCCGCCGGATGATAGCCCGAGAGCGTGTAATACCCCTTGGGCACGTCGGGCAGGTTCGGGATCGTCACCAGACCGGGCGGCGGGCTTTCAGGAAATTCCGCCAGCCCCTGATCCAGCCCCCAGAGGACCAGCCGCAGCCGTGTCGGCGCCGGTTTCAGGAGCGCCGGCAGGAAGATGGTGAACTGGCCGAAGCGCACGCCATGCTTGCGCAGCAGGCCGCGCGCCTCCTGATCCAGTTCCTTGACCTCGGCCGCGACACCCTCGCGCGGCAGGACGCCGAAGGCCTCGACCAGGCGAAAGGCGAAACCGCGCGCGAGGCCGGTCATGGTCTCGTCATTCTTCAGCGCCATCAGCGGCTCGAATGCGGTCGCGGCCTTGCGGTCGATAAAATGCTGCAGCCGGCGGGTCACCTTCTCGGCGATCTCGGGGCCGGCCTCTTCGTCGACGAAAGCCTCGACGCCCGGCTTCATCGGCTCGGCGCCCTTGACCAGCTTGCCCACCGCCGAGGCGCCCCACATCAGCCCGCCCTGCTCGGTGAAATCCAGCTCGGTATCGGGCGCATTGTAGAAGCGGTCGGCACGCAGATGGAATTCGGGCCGCAGCGCCTCATAGGCTGCGCGCGCCAGCATGCGCGCCTCGTCCCCGGTCGCGCTTGGATCGGCGCGGAAGCGGAACCCTTCCAGACGGCCGGCGAATTCGCCCTCGACCGTCACCTCGCCCTTGTCATTCACCTCGGCCAAAAGGGCCTCCTTCTGTTTGAGCCGGCGCAGCAGAACTGAGGTGCGCCGGTCCACGAATCTTTGTGTCAAAGCCGCGTGCAGCGCATCCGACAAGCGATCTTCTACAGCGCGCGTCTCGGCGCGCCAATGGCTTTCGTCCGAAACCCAGCCCGAACGCTGCGCCGCATAGGTCCAGGTGCGGATATATGCCAATCGTTTCGATAATGTGTCGATATCGCCCTGCACCCGGTCGATCCGGCGGATCTGCGCCCCGAGCCAGTCGCCGGGCACGGTGCCCTCGCGCAGAAAGCCGAAAATCCGCGCCAGCAGCGTCGCATGCTCGACCGCCGAGATCGAGCGGAAATCCGGTATCCGGCAGACATCCCACAACAGCCGCACATCGCGCGGATGCGTCACTTGGCCGCGGATCTCGGGCATGGCAGAGAGCGCCTTCAACGCGCGCAGGTCGTCCGCCTCGCGCCCGCGCGCCAGCCATTCCGGTTGCGGCGCGGTTTCCAGACTGGCGATCAGCCGCTCGATACTGCCGTATTCCAGCGCCGGATTGCGCCACATCAGGCGGCCGATCGGCTGGAAGCGGTGGTTCTCGATGGCGCCGATCAGCCCCTCGTCCAGGATGTTCGCATCGCCGGTGACGCCGAAGGTGCCGGCTTCGGTATGGCGCCCGGCGCGGCCGGCGATCTGGGCCAGCTCATGGGGAAACAGCGGGCGATAGCGGCGGCCGTCGAATTTTTCCACCGCCGAGAAGGCGACATGGCGCAGATCGAGGTTCAGCCCCATGCCGATGGCGTCGGTGGCGACCAGGTAATCCACCTCGCCCTGCTGATACATGGCGACCTGGGCATTGCGCGTGCGCGGGCTCAGCGCGCCCATGATCACCGCGCAGCCGCCCTTTTGCCGGCGGATCAGTTCGGCCGTGGCATAGACCTCCTCGGCCGAGAAGCAGACGATGGCCGAGCGCGCCGGCATGCGGCTGATCTTTTTCGAGCCGGCCCAGGACAGGTCCGAGAATCGCTCGCGCCGCATGAACTGCACGCCCGGCACCAGCGCCGCGATGGCCGGCCGCATGGTGTCGCTGCCCAGAAGCAGGGTTTCATGCAGGCCGCGCATATTCAGCAGCCGGTCGGTGAAGACATGGCCGCGTTCGGGATCGGCGCAAAGCTGGATCTCGTCGATGGCGACGAAATCGGCGCCGACCTCGGGCATGGCCTCGGTGGTGGCGACCCAGTATTGCACGCGGTCCGGCACGATCCGCTCCTCGCCGGTGACCAGCGCCACGACGCTGGGGCCGCGCGCCTTGACAATGCGGTCATAGACCTCGCGCGCAAGCAGGCGCAGCGGCAGGCCGATGACGCCGGTGCGATGGGCCAGCATACGCTCGATGGCGTAATGCGTCTTGCCGGTATTGGTCGGGCCGAGAACGGCCGCGATCCGCGATCTGTCCTGCATCTCAGGCGTCCGTGCCCTGCGTTTCCTGCTCCAGCCGCTCAAGCGCGTCCTTTGCATCCTGCTGGTTGGGGTGAATCCTCAGGCTTTCGCGATAGGCCTGGATCGCGCGGGCCGTCGCTCCGGTTTCCTCAAGCATGCCGCCCAGCTGTGTCAGCGCCGCGAAATGCCGCGGCTCAAGCGCAAGTGTGGCGGCCAGATCGGCCAGCGAGGGGCCGAAATCGCCGTTCAGGTAAAAGGCCACCGCGCGCAGGTACCAGCCGGCGGCGAAATCCGGCGCGTGATCGGTCAGCGCGGTCAGATGACCGATGGCGGCCACCGTGTCACCCGCGTCCAGCGCCGCCTCGCCGCGCTTGTAAAGCAGGTCCATCGCCGCCGAGCCGGATCGCGACCAGATGCGCAGGATATCCGTTTCCGCCCGCGCCCAGCTTTCGCCCTCGGGCCGGGCCAGTTCGGCGAAAAGCAGGTCCAGATCCTCGCGCGCGCGCAGCAGCGCCTGGGTCGTGGGTTCGGCGGCCTCGGCCGGCTGATTCAGCGGATCGGTCTGCGCTTCGGGTTGCGGCGGCGCGGGCCAGGGCGAATCCTCTTGCGGAGCCTCGGTCTGGGCGGGTATCGGATCAAGCCATGGATCGGGTCGGGGGATTTCATCGGCATATGCGGGCGCCAGCCGGGAAATTCCGAGAATCAGCCCTGCCGCTACGACAAGATGGCAATGTGGGACTGGCAAACGCATAAACACCATGTAACTTTCCCACCAGGCAAATACCATACACAGACAGGAGATCGAGAATGAGCAAAGTGGTCGAGGCCGCAGTCGCCGCTCTGGACGAGAAAGCCAAGGGCTTCGATGGCACCGCGAAATTCGTGATCGAGGGCGAGGGCAGCATTTTCATCGACGCAGACGGCGCCCGCGCCGGCGATGACGAGGCCGAGGTGACCCTGACCGCCGATCGCGCGACCTTCGAGGGGCTGCTGAACGGCGATGTCAACCCGACCATGGCCTTCATGAGCGGCAAGCTCAAGGTCGATGGCGCGATGGGCACGGCGATGAAACTGGGCGCGCTGCTGTCCTGATCATGACGCCGGCGCCCTTCAACACGCTGGCCGGCGATCCGGTGCCCAGGGTGCGCAGCTTCTGGCTGCGGGCCGAGGACGGCATCCGCCTGCGGGTCGGGCATTGGGCGGCGGCGGACAGATTCGACGGCCGGGCGGGCAGCGTGCTGCTGTTTCCCGGCCGCACCGAATATCTGGAAAAATACCGCGACGTGGCGGCCGACCTGAATGACGCCGGCTATGACGTGCTGGCCATCGACTGGCGCGGACAGGGGCTGTCGGACCGGTTGCAGGCCAATCCGCGCCCGGGCCATATCACCGATTTCGCCGATTTCCAGCGCGACGTGGTGGAAATGGTCGTCACCGCGCAGGAACTGGAATTGCCGCAGCCCTGGCACCTTCTGGCGCATTCCATGGGCGGCGCGATCGGGCTGGCCGCGCTTGGCAGCGGGCTGCCGGTGCGCAGCGCCGCCTTTTCGCCCCCCATGTGGGGCATCGATCTGCGCGGCATCCCGGTGGCGCTGGCGCTGGCGCTGGCCCGGCTGATGTGCAGCCTGGGCCGGGGCGGCCGGCCGGCCCCCGCCTCGGGCGGCGAGGAATCATTCATCCTGCAGGACAGTTTTCTCGGCAACCTGCTCAGCAGCGACGGGCCACGCTGGGGCCGCATCGTGGCCGAGACCGCAAGCTGGCCCGAGATCGCCCTGGGCGGGGCGACCAATGACTGGCTGCGCGCGGCACTAGTGGAATGCCGCAGGCTGGCGCTGCTGCCCTCGCCGAAAATCCCGGCGCTGGTCGGGCTGGGCGGGCGCGACCGGATCGTCTCGGCCAGGGCGATCCGCGAGCGGGTGGCGAAATGGCCCGGCGCGCGGCTCCTCGAGATGCCCGACAGCCGGCACGAGCCGATGATGGAGCGCGATTCGATCCGCGGCGCCTTCCTGCAGGCCGCGGTTTCACATTTCCACCAGCAAGGCGGCGCCTAGACGCAGGAACCGGCCCTTGGCGCCGTCTTGATCCGCCCGCGGCCTTGCAGCCGGGTCTTGCAGATGCCAAACCCCCGGCATTCGAGAGGAAAGCTTATGACGATTATGGATCAGCCCCGTTTCTTCCGGTTCCCGCTTCGCGACGAAAACGCCCTGCCGGTCGGCGGCGAACGCCCCGATCTGGGCGATTTGCCCGATTGGGACCTGAGCGATCTCTACGCCGCTCCCGACGCCCCGGAACTTTCCCGCGATCTGGAACTGCTGGGCAAGGCCAGCGCCGATTTCGCCCGCGATTACGAAGGGCGACTGATCTCGCTCTCGCCGGAAAAGATGCTGGAATGCGTCGAGCGCTATCAGCAGATCGACATTCTGGCCGGTCGGCTCATGTCCTATACCGGGCTGCGCTATTATCAGAACACCACCGATGCGGCGCGCGCCAAGCAGATGGGCGACCTGCAGGACCGCATCACCGAGGATACGACCAGGCTCGTGTTCTTCAGCCTGGAATTCAACCGCATCCCCGAGGATCGTTACCTCGAGGTCTTTACCGATCCCGACGGGCCCGAGCGCTACAAGCCGGTTTTCGACCGCATGCGCGTCATGCGCCCGCATCAGCTTTCCGACGAGCTGGAACGCTTCGTACATGACAATACCGTGGCCGGCGTCGCCGCCTGGAACCGGCTGTTCGACGAGACCACCGCCGCGCTCAGCTTTGACGTCGGGGGCGAGGAACTGGGGCTTGAGGCGACGCTGAACCTGCTGACCGATCACGACCGCGCCCGGCGCGAAGCTGCGGCGCGTGCGCTGGCTAAGGTGTTTTCCAGCAATATCAAGCTTTTTTCGCGCATTCATAATACGCTTTGCAAGAAAAAGGCGATCGAGGACAAATGGCGCAAGATGGCGACGCCGCAGAGCGCGCGTCACCTGTCGAACCATGTCGAGCCCGAGGTGGTCGAGGCGCTGCGCAATGCCGTCACCGCCGCCTATCCGCGCCTGTCGCACCGCTATTACGCGCTCAAGGCGCGCTGGCTGGGGCTGGACAAGCTGCAGGTCTGGGATCGCAACGCGCCCCTGCCGAGCGAGTCCCCGCGCCTGATCGCCTGGCCCGAGGCCCGCGCCACGGTGCTTGACGCCTATGCCGGGTTCGACCCGAAACTGGCGGAACTGGCGCAGCCCTTCTTCGATCGCGGCTGGATCGACGCGGCCGTGAAGCCGGGCAAGGCGCCGGGGGCATTCGCCCATCCGACGGTCACCACCGCCCATCCCTATGTGCTGCTGAATTATCTGGGCAAGCCGCGCGACGTGATGACGCTGGCGCATGAGCTGGGCCATGGCGTCCACCAGCGCCTGGCCGCCGCACAGGGCGAATTGCTGGCCGCGACGCCGCTGACCCTGGCCGAAACGGCCAGCGTCTTTGGCGAGATGCTGACCTTCCGCGCGCTGCTGGCGAAAGCCACCGACAAGGCGCAGCGCAAGGCGCTGCTGGCCGGCAAGGTCGAGGACATGATCAACACGGTCGTGCGCCAGATCGCGTTCTACGATTTCGAATGCAAGCTGCACGCCGCCCGTGCCGAGGGCGAGCTGACGCCCGAGGATATCAACGCGCTGTGGATGTCGGTGCAGGGCGAAAGCCTGGGTCCGGCCTTTGAATTCATGCCCGGATACGAGACCTTCTGGAGCTATGTCCCGCATTTCGTGCATTCGCCCTTTTACGTCTATGCCTATGCCTTTGGCGACGGGCTGGTGAACGCGCTTTATGCCGTCTACGAGGACGGGCTGCCCGACTTCCAGTCGAAGTACTTCGACATGCTGGCAGCCGGCGGCACCAAGCATCACAAGGAATTGCTGGCGCCCTTTGGCCTCGACGCCTCGGACCCGGCCTTCTGGGACAAGGGGCTGTCGATGATCGAGGGCTTCATCGACGAGCTGGAGGCGATGGAGACGTAATTCCGCCCATCGCCCGACCCGCCGGGCGGGGCATCCGGTTTTGGGTCGCGTCGGCCCGCCCCCTGCCCTATGCTGCCGCCCGAACGATCAAAGGGGGACGGCATGATCCGCATGATCCGGCGCATTTTCCTGTGGCTGCTGGCGCTGGCGGTGCCGGCCGCCGCCGCGGTGGCGATCTGGGGGCCGGCCTTCGTCGAAAGCCGGCTGAACCCGCTGACCATGCCCGCCGAGGGCTGGCCCGTCAGCCCCGAGGCGCAGGAGCTGCATAACCGCCTGACCATCGGCGACTGGCATTCGGATGCGCTGCTTTGGGATCGCGACCTGCTGGAACGGGTCGATCGCGGCCATACCGACATCCCGCGCCTGATCGAGGGCAATGTCGCATTACAGGTCTTTACCACCGTCACCAAAAGCCCGCGCGGCCAGAATTACAGCCAGAACGCGGCGGACGCGCCGGACAATATCACGCCGCTCTTCATCGGCCAGCTGCGGCCTCTGGCCAGCTGGTTCAGCCTCAAGGAGCGCGCGCTGGTTCAGGCCGCCGCCCTGCGCCGCGCGGCCGAGCGCGCGCCCGATGACCTGATGCTGATCCGCTCGGCCGAGGATCTGCAGACCCTGCTCGATGCCCGCCGCAACGGCGCGAAAACCGTCGGCGCGCTGCTGGGCACCGAGGGCGCGCATCCGCTTGAGGGCGAGATCGCCAATCTTCAGGTGCTTTACGGCGCCGGTTTCCGGGTCATCGGGCTGACGCATTTCTTCGACAATGAACTGGGCGGCAGCCTCCACGGCCAGGGCGGCGCCGATTCCGGCCTGACGGATTTCGGCCGCGCGGTGGTGGCCGAGATGATCCGCAAGCGCATGGTGATCGATCTGGCCCATGCCAGCCCGCAAATGGTGCGCGAGGTGCTGGAGATCCCCGGCGCCCGGCCGATCATCTCGCATACCGGGATCTACAGCCGCTGCGCGACGCCGCGCAACCTGCCCGACGATCTGGTCAGGGCGGTCGCCGACAAGGGCGGGCTGATCGGCATCGGCTACTGGTCGGACGTGGTCTGCGGCAGGACCCCCGGCGCCGTCGCCCAGACCATCGCCGCCGCCATCGACCTGGTGGGCGAGGATCGCGTCTCGCTGGGCTCGGATTACGACGGCTCGGTCAATGCGCCTTTCGACGCGGCGCATCTGTCGGCGCTGACCCAGGCGCTGCTGGAGACCGGCCTGACCGAGGACCAGATCACCAAGGTCATGGGCGACAACATGATGCGCTACCTTGCCGAGGTGCTGTAACTGCGGCACTCTCGCGCGGATCTGTCGACGGAGAATTCCATGCTGACCCTTTACGGCGTCACCCGCTCGCGGGCCTCGCGCATTGTCTGGCTGTGCCACGAGATCGGCCTTCCCTTCAAGCAGGTGCCGGTGATCCAGGCCTATCGCCTGCCCGATCCCGATGCCGAGGACGCGCCGCTCAACACCCATAGCGCCCAGTTCCTGAAGCTCTCGCCGCAGGGGGCGATCCCGGTGCTGCGCGACGGCGATCTGGTCCTGTCGGAATCGCTGGCCTGCACGCTTTACCTCGCGCGCAAGCATGGCCAGCCCTTTGGCCCGGCGGATGCCGATGAGGACGCGCTGATGCTGCAATGGTCCTTTTACGCCTGCACCTGGCTCGAGCCCGACGCGCTGACCATCCTGTTCCTGCACCGCGCCGGTCAGGCGCAGCCGGGCGCCGACCAGGCCGCCGTCGCCCATGCCGCCGAACGCTTGATCCGCCCCCTGCGCGTGCTGGAGGATCATCTGTCCCGGCATGGCCATATCGTCGGGCGACGCTTCACCGTCGCCGATATCAACCTGGCCGAGGTCGTGCGCTACGCCCAGAGCCACGAGGCGCTGCTAAGCCAGTTCCCCGCCCTGCAAGCCTGGCTGGCCGATTGCCAGTCCCGCCCCGCCTTCCGCAAGATGTGGCAGGCCCGTCTGGCCGAACCCGAATAGCGCGCCCCCGATCCTGCGGATCGTCCCTGCGTGCCCCGGATCACCACTATTGCTGGTAGCCGGGCGGCCGGGCAATACTGCCCCTTGCCGCGATACCCCCGGCCATGAGATAACATCGCCTCAGAACAACAAGACACAAAACAAGACGAGCAGGTGCCATGGCCGACGATCTCTTTCCCGCTGCCGACAGGGCGACCGAGAGTTATTCGGCCGCGTCCATCGAGGTGCTGGAGGGGCTGGAGCCGGTGCGCAAGCGCCCGGGCATGTATATCGGCGGTACCGATGAACGCGCGCTGCATCATCTGGTGGCCGAGATCCTCGACAACTCGATGGACGAGGCGGTCGCCGGCCACGCATCCCGCATCGAGGTGGAATTGCAGGCCGATTTCAGCGTCGTGATCCGCGACAATGGCCGCGGCATCCCGATCGACCCGCATCCGAAATTCCCCGGCAAATCCGCGCTTGAGGTGATCCTGTGCACGCTGCATGCGGGCGGCAAGTTCTCGGGCGACGCCTATCAGACCTCGGGCGGGTTGCACGGGGTCGGCGCCTCGGTCGTCAATGCCCTGTCGGACAGCATGGTGGTGCAGGTCGCGCGCAACCGGGAACTGTTCGAGCAGCGGTTTTCGCGCGGCATCCCGCAGGGGCCGGTCCAGAAGCTGGGCGCCGCCCCGAACCGGCGCGGCACCACGGTCACCTTCCACGCCGACGAGCAGATCTTTGGCCATCACCGCTTCAAGCCCGCGCGGCTGGTCAAGATGGTGAAATCCAAGGCCTATCTGTTTTCCGGCGTCGAGATCCGCTGGAAATCGGAAATCGACGATGGCGAAACCCCGACCGAGGCCACCTTTCATTTCCCCGGCGGTCTGGCCGATTACCTGTCCGAGACCCTGAACGGCTCGAGCAGCTATGCCGAGCGCCCCTTTGCCGGCACGGTCGATTTCAAGGAAAAGTTCAACACGCCGGGCAAGGTGGACTGGGCTATCAACTGGACACCCTCGCGCGATGGCTTCATCCAGTCATACTGTAACACCGTCCCCACGCCCGAGGGCGGCACGCATGAGGCCGGTTTCTGGGCCGCCATCCTCAAGGGCATCCGCGCCTATGGCGAGCGGGTCAGCAACAAGAAGGCCGCCCAGATCACCCGCGACGACCTGATCGCCGGCGGCTGCGCGCTGGTCTCGTGCTTTATCCGCGAGCCGGAATTCGTCGGCCAGACCAAGGACCGGCTGGCCACGACCGAGGCCCAGCGTCTGGTCGAGGGCGCGGTGCGCGACCATTTCGACAACTGGCTGGCGGCGGATACGAAATCGGCGGGCGCGATCCTCGATTTCCTGATCCTGCGGGCCGAGGAACGGCTGCGCCGCCGCGCCGAAAAGGAAACCGCGCGCAAATCCGCGACCAAGAAGCTGCGCCTGCCCGGCAAGCTCGTCGATTGCAGCGCCACCAATCGCGACGGGACCGAATTGTTCATCGTCGAGGGCGACTCGGCGGGCGGTTCCGCCAAGATGGCGCGCGAACGTACCCGGCAGGCGCTCTTGCCCCTGCGCGGCAAGATCCTGAACGTGCTGGGCGCAGCCTCGTCCAAACTCGGGTCCAATCAGGAAATCAACGATCTATGTCAGGCACTTGGCGTCGGCATGGGGACGCGCTTCAACGTCGATGACCTGCGCTATGACAAGGTCATCATCATGACCGATGCCGATGTGGACGGCGCGCATATCGCGTCGCTTCTGATGACCTTTTTCTTTACCCAGATGCGGCCGCTGATCGACAAGGGACACCTCTACCTGGCCTGCCCGCCGCTTTACCGCCTGACCCAGGGCGCGCATCGCATCTATGTCGCGGATGACGCCGAGAAAGAGCGGATGCTGGCCAAGGGCCTTGGCGGCAAGGGCAAGATCGACGTGCAGCGCTTCAAGGGTCTGGGCGAAATGGACGCCAAGGACCTCAAGGACACGACCATGAACCCCGCCACCCGCAAGCTGATCCGGGTCAGCATCGACGATGACGAGGGTGGCGAGACCGGCGATCTGGTCGAGCGCCTGATGGGCAAGAAGCCCGAACTGCGCTTCCAGTACATTCAGGAAAACGCCCAGTTCGTCGAGGAACTGGATGTCTGACGTCCCGCCGGACGGGGCGCGCTCCGCGCTGCGCCTGACCGAGGATCACGTCCGCCGCGCCACCCGCATCGTCGAGGGGCCGCGCCACAATCCGAACTGGCGCATGCTCGACGACGACGATCTGGACCGGCTGGCCGAGGCCCTGACCCGCGACCGCCCGCACCCGATCCCGGTCTTTGCCTATGGCTCGCTGATCTGGAATCCCGGCTTCGACGTCAGCGCGCGCAGCCGCGCCCGGGCCGTCGGCTGGCACCGCCGGTTCAACATCCCGCTGGACCATTTCCGCGGAACGCCGGATGAGCCGGGCCTGATGCTGGCGCTGGCATCGGGCGGCAGATGCGAGGGGCTGATCCTCGAGATCGCGCCGGGGACCGAGCGCGACTCCATGCGCGCGATCCTCAGCCGGGAACTGGTCGCCCATGAGCTGGCCGCCAATGCCCGCTGGATCGAGGTCGAGACCAGTCGCGGCCGCAGCCATGCCCTGACCTTTTATGCCGATCCGGTCGGTATCGAACTGGCCGAATTGCCCATCCAGGATCAGGCAAGGCGCCTGGCCCGCGCGAATGGCCCGGCCGGCTCGGGCTGCGAATACCTGCTGCGCACCGCCCGGGGCCTGCAAGAGGCCGGCATTCACGACACCTATATCTGGGCCCTGCAGGAACTGGTCGCCGACGAAATCGAAAGCTGGGCGGATCGGCCATGACGGCACCGATGCCGCCGTTGACCGGGGCGCCGTGCCGATGACCCTTGCCGCGCCGCTTGCCATCTATGTCCTTGCCGCGCTGGCCGAAATCGCAGGCTGTTTCGCCTTCTGGGCCTGGCTGCGGCTGGACCGCTCGGCGCTGTAGCTGCTGCCGGGCATGGTGTCCCTGGCCGCGTTCGCCTGGCTGCTGACGCGCGACGATGCGGATTTCGCCGGACGCGCCTATGCGGCCTATGGCGGCATCTACGTGGTTGCCTCGCTTGGCTGGCTCTGGCTGACCGAGGGACAGATACCCAGCCGCTGGGATCTGGCCGGAACATTCCTGTGCCTGCTCGGTGCCATCACCATCCTTGCCGGCCAGCGCCTGCCCTGACAATTGACAAGACCATGCCCGGCGCCGATATGCACGGACACGAAGCTCGTCACGCAAAACATACCTCCGATCTGCGCGGCCGGCATCTACCGGCCGCGCCGGTCCTCAGCTTTTATCGTAGTCGTAAAAGCCGCGCCCCGTTTCCAGGCCCATGCGGCCCTTGTCGATGAATTCGGTCTTGAGATACTCGGCCAGGCTTTTAGCACGCGGATCGCCATCCGCCTTGGCCTGCGCCTCAAGGATGTGAAAGCCCACGTTCATGCCGACGATGTCCATCATCTGCAGCGGACCGATTTCCGAGCGGTTGCAGATATGCCAGACCTTGTCGATGCTGGCCGGATCGGCCACCCCGTCGCGCACCAGTTCCAGCGCCGCCATGAGAAAGGGGATCAGCAGCGAGTTCAGCACATAGCCCGGCTGTTCCTTTTGCAGAACGATCGGCACCAGCCCCATCTCGGGCGCGAGTTCAACCAGTTGATCGCGATATTGCGGATCGGTCCTGGGCGTCATCATGATCTCGGCGATATTGGCGTCCCAGACCGGCGCGCAGAAATGCAGGGTCAGGAATTTCCCGGGCCGGTCGACGAACTCCAGCATGTCGCTGGGCAGGAGAGATGAGGTATTGGTCGCGAATATCGTCCGCTCGGGCGCGAGCGAGGAAACCTTGTGCCAGAAATCGCGCTTGATCTCCAGATCCTCGGGCACCTGCTCGATGACCAGATCGGCATCCTGAACGGCGGCCAGATCGGTGCTGTAGGACAGGCGGGCCAGAGCCGCCTCGACCTCGGCCGGATCGGCGCCGCGCTGCTCGCGGAACTGTTTTGCGTAGCCGGCATGAAAGGCGCGGCAGCGTTCCAGCCCGGCCTCGAACATGTCGTAGACCGTGACCTGCTTGCCATGCATGGCGGCCTGCCAGGCGACCTGCGACCCCATCACGCCACCGCCGGCGACAAGTATCTTGTTGATCATTGCGATTCCTTTCGGGTTGCCCCGCCCCGGGATTGCGGGCCAGGTCGGACAGAACAGCGCGCAGAGAATCGCGCGCGCAGCCTCCGTCCAGAATATGTACGAATGCGGCTGGCCTGTTGCACGAAATCTGCGACCGGATCCCCGGCGGTTTTCCGCCGGAATCCTCCGCCCCGGGCGCATGGGATCGCGTCCGGGCCAATAACCTTGCGTAACTATTCGCCCAGACGGACGATCCGGTCCATGCGCGCCGCCAGATCGAGGTTATGCGTCGCGATCAGCGCCGCCAGCCCGGTTTCGCGCACCAGCGCCATCAGCACCCCGAAGACCTTGTCCGAGGTCGCCGGGTCCAGGTTCCCGGTCGGCTCATCCGCCAGCAGCAGCGCCGGGCCATTGGCCAGCGCCCGGCAGAACGCGACCCGCTGCTGTTCCCCGCCGGAAAGCTGCGCCGGACGATGCGCGGCGCGGTGCTCCAGCCCGACGCGGGCCAGCAGATCCGATGCCCGCGCCTGTGCCGCCGCCGCGGAAATGCCGTTGGCCAGCTGCGGCAGAACGATATTCTCGGCCGCCGAGAATTCCGGCAGCAGGTGATGGAACTGATAGACAAAGCCCAGCTCCCGGCGCCGCGCCTCGGTCCGGACACGGTCGCCCTGCCCGCTCATGTCGCGCGCGTTCAGCAGCACCCGCCCCGAATCCGCCGTGTCCAGCAGCCCGGCAATATGCAGAAGCGTCGATTTCCCGGCCCCCGAGGGCGCGACCAGCGCCACCACCTCGCCGCGCGCCACGCTCAGCGACAGATCGCGCAGGACCGGCACCGGCGCCGGCCCGTCCTTGCCATAGGTCTTGGAAATCCCGTCCAGTTCCAGAATGTCACTCATAGCGCAGCGCCTCGACCGGGTTCATGCGGGCGGCACGCCGCGCGGGAAAGATGGTGACGACAAAGGACAGGATCAGCGACAGCCCCACCGCCTTGGCGATGTCGATGCCGCGCAGCTTGGCCGGCAACTCGTAAATCCCCCGGACCGAGGCATTCCACGCCCCCCCGTTCGAGGCCCAGTTCAGAAACGCCATGATATGTTCGACATTCAGCGACAGGATCACGCCCAGCACCACCCCGGCGATGGTCCCGATCACGCCGGTAAAGGCGCCGCACAGGAAGAACACCCGCAGCACGGCGCCCTCGGTCAGGCCCATGGTGCGCAGGATGCCGATATCGCGGCCCTTGTTCTTGACCAGCATGATCAGCCCCGAGGTGATGTTCATCGAGGCGATCAGCACCAGTATCCCCAGGATCAGGAACATCACGTTATCCTCGATATCCAGCGCCCGCAGGAAATCGCCCGAGGCATCGCGCCAGGTCCAGACCTGCCCGCGCTCGCCCGCCGCCTGCAACAGCGGCAAGGTCCAGTCATCGACCCGTTCGGGATCGGTCACGAAGACCTCGATCTCGTCGGCGACGCCCTCGCGGTTGAAAAAGCTCTGCGCCTCGGCCATGGGCATGTAGATGCGGGTGCGGTCGATATCGTAGCGCCCGGCCGAGAAGATATAGGCCACGTCATAGCTTTCCCGGCGCGGCGTGGTGCCAAAGGGCGTTTTGGCCCCCTGCGGCGCGGTCAGCTGGATCTTGCCCCCGACCATGAGGCCCAGCTCGCGCGCAAGGCCGATGCCGATGGCCACCCCGCGGTCGAAATCCGCGAGATTGCCGGCCGAGGTCTCGGGATCGGCGATCCGCTCCATCGAGCTGAGCACATCCAGTGTGACGCCATATACCTCGGCGACATTGGCCGCATCGCCCTGGCTGGCCATGACCTGGCCGCGAATGACCGGGGTCGCGCGGGTCACGCCGGGGATCTGCGCGATCTTCGCGGCCAGCGCGTCGTAATCCTCGATCCGGCCGGGGTTGATGTAATTCTCCTCGGTCAGTTCGTTATAGAATGTCGTCGGCCCGTAATAGACCGTGCTATGGGCATTCGCCCCCAGGATCGTATCGACATATTCGGCCCGGAACCCGGCCCGCACCGCCAGCGTCGCGATCAGCGCCATCACCCCCAGGGTGATGCCGATCAGGCTGATCCAGGTCATCACGCTGACCCCGCCCTCGGCCCGGCGGGCGCGCAGATAGCGCCAGGCGATCATGAATTCATAGCGCGAGAAGGGGCGCGGACTGGCCATCGGTCACCTTGGATTTGCTTGCGCCTGATTGGCCCGCCGCGCGGAATTATGCAAGCCAACAAGCCCGTGACCTAAAAGTGCCTGGCTAGCCCCAGTCAAAGAAATCGCCGGGCGCGCGGCCGCGCAGCTCATTGGCCAGATCGGTGCCCATCGCAGCGCCGTCCGCCGCCGGACCGGTCCGTTCGCCCGCGATCACCTCGCTGCCATCGGGACGCAGGATCTCGCCGCGCAAACGCAGCCGGTCGCCCTGCAATTCGGCCAGCCCGGCGATCGGGGTCTGGCAGGACCCGTCCAGCCGCGCCAGAAAGGCGCGCTCGGCCGCGATGCGCAACCCGCTTTCCCGGTCCGAGATCGCCGCCAGGAGGTCCCCCAGCCGCGCATCATCCGCGCGCCGCTCGACCCCGATGCAGCCCTGCGCCACGGCGGGCAGCATCTCATCGGGATCGACCGCGCCCCGCGCGACATGCAGCATTTTCAGCCGCGACAGCCCGGCCATCGCCAGAAATGTCGCAACCGCCACGCCATCCTCCAGCTTTTTCAAGCGCGTCTGGACGTTTCCCCGAAACTCGACCAGCTGCAGATCCGGCCGCCGCGCAGCAAGCTGCGCCCGCCTGCGCAGGCTGGACGAGCCCACGACCGCCCCCTGCGGCAATTCCGAAATGCCCGCGAAACGATGGCTGACAAAGGCATCGCGCACATCCTCGCGCGGCAGATGGCAGTCGATGACCAGCCCCCCTGGCTGGACGGTCGGCATGTCCTTCATCGAATGCACGGCGATGTCGATCTCATGGGACAGCAGGGCGTCCTCGATCTCGCGGGTGAACAGGCCCTTGCCGCCGATCTCCTTCAGCGGACGGTCCAGCACGCGGTCGCCCGTGGTCTTGATCACCACGATTTCAAAGGCGTCCGCGCCAAGGCCATGCGCGGCCATCAGCCGGTCGCGGGTCTCATGCGCCTGCGCCAAGGCCAGGGCCGAGCCTCGGGTGCCGATGCGAATGGGGTTATCTGGGTCAGCGATCTGGGTCATGGCACAGGGCTTAGCGCCCGGCCCCGCACTTGACAACGGGGGCGCGCGCGCCTTGAAGGGCAGCAAGAGGTGTATGATGTCGCAAAAACCGATCCTGCGCGCCCTGAAAGGCGAGCGCCTGCCCGTTCCGCCCGTATGGATGATGCGTCAGGCGGGCCGCTACCTGCCCGAATATCGCGCCACCCGTGCCCGGGCCGGCGACTTTTTGTCGCTGTGTTACAATTCCGAACTCGCGGCCGAGGTCACGCTGCAGCCGATCCGCCGCTACGCATTCGACGCGGCGATTCTTTTCGCCGATATCCTGCTGGTGCCGCAGGCGCTTGGCGCGGATCTGTGGTTCGTCACCGGCGAGGGGCCGCGGCTTTCAACCATCACCGATGCCGAAGGCGTGGCCGCGTTGAAACCCGTCGATGCCATTCACGAGGTACTGCACCCGGTCTATGAGACCGTGCGCATCCTGTCGCGCGAATTGCCGCCCGAGGTCACGCTGATCGGCTTTGCCGGCGCGCCCTGGACGGTCGCGACCTATATGATCGCCGGGCGCGGCACACCCGATCAGGGCCCGGCCCATGCCATGAAATCCGCCGACCGCGCTGCTTTCATGGCCCTGATCGAGCGTATCGAGCGGGCCACCATCGAATATCTTTCCGCCCAGATCAGCGCCGGGGCCGAAGTGATAAAACTGTTCGACAGCTGGGCCGGATCGCTCAAGGGACAGGATTTCGACGATTTCGCGCTGGCGCCCGCACGCCGCATCATCGCGGCGCTGACGACGCGCCATCCCGGCATCCCGGTCATCGCCTTCCCGCGCGAGGCCGGGCCGCGCTATGCCGGTTTCGCCCGTGCGACCGGCGCGGATTGCCTGGCGCTAGACAATTCCGTGGCCGCCGAATGGGCCGCGACCGAATTGCAAAAGGACGGCTGCGTGCAGGGCAACCTGAACCCGCGCCTGCTGGTCACCGGCGGCAGGGAACTGGAATCCGAGACCCGCCGCATCGTGCAGGCATTTTCGAACGGCCCGCATATCTTCAACCTGGGCCACGGCATCACCCCCGATGCCGATCCCGACAATGTCACGCGCATGCTGGCCGCCATTCGCGGCTGATGTGGATCCTCGCCACCCTGATCGCCGCGGCGGCCCAGACCGGACGCAATGCCGCGCAGCGGCGGCTGACGGCGGAACTGGGCACGATGGGCGCGACCGCCGTGCGTTTTCTGTTCGGGCTGCCCTTTGCGGTGCTATTTCTGGCCGCGCTGTCGCTGACCGGGGCGGTGCCCCTGCCCGGCACAGCCTCGCTGGGCTGGACGGCATTGGGCGCGACATCGCAGATCGCGGCCACCGCCCTGATGCTGATGACCATGGAAAGCCGAGGCTTCGGCGTCACCACGGCGTTAATCAAGACCGAACCCGTCACGCTGGCGATTATCGGCGCCATCCTTCTGGCCGAACCCCTCGGCCCCGCCCGCATGGCCGCCATCGCCATTGCCACGCTGGGCGTGCTGCTGATGTCGGGAACGGACTGGCGGCGCGGCAACTGGCGCGCGGCGGCCCTCGGCATCGCGGCGGGCGCGCTCTTCGGCCTGTCCGCCATCGGGTTTCGCGGCGCCATCCTGGCCCTGCCCCATGGCGGCGAAGCGATCCGTGCCGCCACCATCCTGACCCTCAGCCTGATCCTGCAAAGCGCGATCATGCTGGTCTGGCTGAGCCTGCTCGACCGCCCCGCGCTGACGGGCATCGCACGCCATTGGCGCGGCTCGCTGGGGGCGGGTTTTCTCGGTGCGCTCGCCTCGCTCTTCTGGTTTCTGGGCTTCGCGCTGACGGCGGCGGCCAACGTCCGCACCCTCGCCCTGATCGAGATCCCCATGGCGCAGCTCGTCTCGGGCCGGGTCTTCCGCGAAGGCGCAAGCCCGCGTCATCTCGCCGGCATGTGCCTAATCGTGCTGGGCGTCGCGGCGCTCGTGGCGATCAGCGCCCGCTAGATCACCGGCAGCATCGAGACCACCAGCAGCACCGCCATCGCGCGATTGAACGCCACCAGCCAGCGCGGGTTCTGCAGGATCGCCCGCAGCCACTGCCCCATCGCCACCCAGATCGCGACCGAGGGCAGGTTCACCAGCGTGAACACCACCGCCACCATCAGGGCCCCGCCCGCGCCCACGGAATAGGCCGAAAGCGCCCCCAGCCCCATCATCCAGGCCTTGGGATTGACCCATTGAAAGGCGCAGGCGGCCAGAAATCCCATCGGCCGCGCGGCCCGGGCCGCTTTGCCCGGCGCGGCGGCATGGGCGATCCTCCAGGCCAGCCACAGCATATAGCCCATGCTGACCCATTTCATCGCCCCGGCCAGTCCCGGCGCGCCGGCGATGATCCGATCCATCCCCAGCCCCAGCAACGCGACCATGGCCCCGAAACCCAGGGCCACCCCCAGCATATGCGGCAGCGTGCGACGGATGCCGAAATTCGCGCCCGAGGCCATCAGCATCACATTGTTCGGCCCCGGCGTGACCGAGGTAACAAAGGCAAAGCCGATCAGGGCCAGAAGAACATGTTGCGACATCGCGCCTTCCCGAAATGATGGCGCAATGATATGCCGGGTCAGACGCAATTTCAGATATTTACCGGCACTCTGAACGATGATGCAGCAATCAGATTTCGATATAGACGCAGTATCCGCGCAAATATTGCATATCCTGTCGCGCGATGGTCGCATCCCGAATCAACAGCTTGCCGCCAGGATCGGCCTTTCCCCCTCGGCCTGCCTGCGCCGGGTCCAGGAGCTCGAACGCCGCGGCGCCATCCGCGGCTATCGCGCGGTCATCGCGCCGGCGGCCCGGGCGGCCGGCTTCACCGCCTATGTCACCATCGGCCTGTCGCGCCACACGAATGAGGCACAGCGCGCCTTCGAGCGCGCCTGCCTGGCCGCGCCGCAGGTGCGGGAATGCCACAACATCACCGGCAGCGTCGAATATCTGCTACGCGTCGAGGTCGCCGATCTCGACGCCTATCGTCGCTTCCATGTCGAGGTGCTGGGCGCCTTTCCGCAGATCGCCACCATCACCACCCATGTCGTGATGGGCTCGCCCAAGGATGAACGCGCCTGATTTCTTCTTCACCCAAATATCCATGCCAGCCGCGCCACCGGCAATTCCGCTTCCCCGCCGGCGCGTGGCAGGCTAACAGTCCGGCATGACCCTGCCGCAACTCTCCCCGGATCAGGCCGAAGCCTGGGACGCGCTCGCCGAAACGCTGGCGGAATCCGGCATCGACCTGATCTCCGAGGAAATCGTGCCCCCGAAACCCGGCAAGGGCCGCGTGATGGCGGTGATCGGCAAGGCCGGATCGGGCAAGACGCTGCTGCTGGCCGAACTGACCCGCGCGCTGAAATCCGCCGGGGTCGAGATCGTCTCGGGCGATTACGAGGGCAAGCGGCGCAAGGATCGCCGCACCGTCGCCGTGCTCGCCCCCACCAACAAGGCGGCCTTCGTGCTGCGGATGCGCGGCGTGCCGGCAACGACCATCCACCGCATCCTCTATACCCCGGTCTATGACCCGGAATATGAACGCATCGCCGACTGGCTGACCGGCATGGGCGACCGGCCGGCGGTCGAGAACCTGACCGAGGGGCTGACCGAGGCGGCGCTGGACCGCGCAAAGGCCTTTTACGACCAGCACGCCTCGATCCCCGGCGCGCTGGCGGCGGCGGGCCTGCGCGGCTCGGACTTCATCCGCGGCTGGAAACGGCGCGAGGACGGGCTGGATATCGGGCTGATCGACGAATCCTCGATGCTGGACGAACGCCAGTTCGAGGATCTGCGCGAAATCTTTCCGGTGCTGATCCTGTTCGGCGATCCGGCGCAGCTGGCCCCGGTCGGACAATCGGGCGAGATGGTCTTTGACCGGCTGGCCGAGAGTCAGCGGCTGGTCCTGAACCGCATCCACCGCCAGGAAAACGACAGCCCGATCCTGGACCTCGCGCATGCCCTTGCCGATCCGGCGCTGGAATTCGACGCTTTCGAGCGGATGATCCGCGACGCAGCCGCCGCCGACCCCCGCGTGATCTGGGCCGAGCGCGTGGACTCCGACCTGATGGCGCAAAGCCCGGTCCTCGTCTGGCGCAATGTCACCCGCATCAAGCTGATCCAGGCCTTTCGCTCGGCCTATGGCGCGCCGGGCGACGCGCTGCTGCCCGGCGAGCCGCTGATCTGCGACGGGCTGGAACTGCCGCTGAAACATCGCAGGAAGCGCATCGACCTCGAGGCGCGCGGGCTGATCAAGGGCGCGCAGGTCGTCTATCTGGGTCCCGGCCGCAAGCCCGGTTTCTCGCGCCTGCATGTCGTCGGCGCCGAGGATCCGCGCCTCTCGGCGGCCAGCATCGTCAAGATCGAGATGCCCGATGTCGAGGAACCCTTCATCCCCTATGCCGCGCGCATGGGCGCCACCTTCCTGCATGGCGCGGCGGTCACCATCCACAAGGCGCAGGGCTCGCAATGGCCCGATGTGCAGGTCTTTGCCCCCGACATCTCGGCCGCCGCATGGTCGAACCGCTCCGAGGCGGGGATCGCGCTGTGGAAACGGCTGGCCTATGTCGCCATCACCCGCGCGCAGGAACGGCTGCACTGGGTGGTCAGAGCGCGGCTGGCGCGGCCTTCGGTCCCTCTGGCCATCGACCATCTGGACAGCCCCGCCGCCACGCTGACCCTGACCCCCGAGGCACAGGATCAGGGCTGACGGCGCGCCAGCGTCTTGCGGCGGCCGGGGCGAAGCTGGTTCATGCGCAGCTCCAGCGCCTCGACCAGCGCCTCGCGCGGGATCCCGGCCTCCTCGGCCAGGCGCAGCAGGCCGAAATGCACCCGCGCCAGTTCCTGATAATAGCGGGTGAAATTGTAATTGATCGTGGCGCCGGCAACCGCGCCCAGAACCGGAATGGTCTGCGCCGCGAGCTTCTGCGCCAGCGAAGCGGAGAGCCGCGGCGCGACCCGCCCGATCAGCGCCTGCACGGTATGGCCGGTGATCGTCATCCGCGCGGTCAGCAGGCCCAGATCGGCGCCGTCATCCTCGGCCAGCGGCCCGGCCGTGGCAAAGACCTGCAGCGCCTGCCGTCGCGCCTCGTCGGAATTGGGATCGAACCCGTGCTCGACCGAAATATCCATGATCGCGCGCAAGAGCAGCGTCACCGTGACCGGCAGTTCCAGCATCGCGCCGCCGATCCCCGCCAGCCCGCCCACCGCGCCCGAGGTGGTCGAGAGCAGCCGGTTGAACATGTCGCCGCGATCCCTCAACACCCCGCGCGAGCGCGCGGCGGCGTCAAAGGCGCGGTTCAGCGCCCCTTCGGTCACCCGATCCATGCGCCCGCGAACAGAGGCGGGCAGGCGTTCGAGCAGGTCCTCGGCCTTGCCGCCGACCGTGTTCAGCAATTCCATCGCGATGCCGCTGGCGGCAAGATAGCGCCGCGCCAGCCGGTCGATCTCGGCATGGACGGTGGGGTCGGTGATGGGCGGCAGGACGGCGTGTCGCTGGTTGATCTGGCTGTGTTCGGTCATGGCGGATAGATGGGTTGCGGGGCATCCCGCCACAAGGACGGGCCGGCAGGAAAACCCGCCTAGCCGCCCTGCGGTTCCATGCCATCCCCGGCGACCGCGCCCTCGCGCTCGACCGGGCCGGTGACGCCGGCCCAGGCGCTCGGGGCGATCTCCAGCCCCAGCACGCGGTCGGGATTGGTCGGCGGCGGCATCTCGACCCCGTCGAGCCGGGCGAATCCGAACCGCGCGTAATAGGGCTGATCGCCGACCAGCATGACCCGTTGCCAGCCCTGCTGCGCCGCCCGCTCAAGGCTTTCGCGCATCAGCACCGCGCCCAGCCCCTCGCCCTGCGCGGTGGGATGGACGGCGACCGGGCCCAGCAGCAGCACCGGCAGCCCCGCCACCCGCACCGGCCAGTAGCGGATCGCGCCCAGCACCACGCGCTGATCGTTGCGCAGCATCAGGCACAGCGCGCCGACCGGCGCCACGCCCTCGCGCAGCCGGTACGAGGACAGCGCCGTGCGGCCCGGCGCAAAGCACAGATCCAGCAGCGCCTCGACCTCGGGCGTGTCGGCGGGGGTTTCGCGGCAGAGTTCGTACATCGGGCTCCGGGAATCGTGCGGGACAAACAAACGCGGCCACGCGTAGCATGCAAGCGCAGGGGCCGAAACATGCCATGGCACCGGAAGGACGGAAAATTCATGGCGCGTTTGCGCCCCGTGGCATGCGACAGGTGCTTGACGCGCGCCGCCATGGCCGTCATCCCTGTTTCCCGTGCAAGCAACAAAGAGGCCGTCATGTTTTACCGACCGCAGGATGGGCGCGACGGCCATGGCCTGCCGCACAACCCGCTGAATGCCATCGTTGCGCCGCGGCCCATTGCCTGGGTCTCGACCCGCGGCAAGCTGGGCGACAATCTGGCGCCCTATTCCTTTTTCAACCTGACCGCCTATGTGCCGCCGCAGGTGATGTTCTGTTCGACCTCGGCCAAGCCCGACCGGCCCGGCACCAAGGACAGCGTGGCGCAGATCGCCGAGACCCGCGTCTTTTGCGTCAATATCGCGGATGGCGCGATGCGCGAGCAGGTCAATGCCAGCTCGGCCGCACTGGCCGCCGGCATCAGCGAGTTCGAGGCGGCCGGGATCGAATCGCAGCCCTGCGAAACCATCGACTGCCTGCGCGTGGCGGGCGCCGCCGCATCCCTGGAATGCCGCGCCACGCGCATCCAGCGGCTGGCCGGCGCCGCCAATTACATGGTGCTGGGCGTGGTCGTCGGCATCCATCTGCGGGACGACTGCGTCATCGACGGCCGCTTCGATCCGCGCGCGAATGGCTGGCTGTCGCGGCTGGGATACAAGGATTACACGACGACCCGCGAAACCTTCGAGATGGAGCGCCCATGACCACAAACGGCGCGCAGAGCCGCAGCCCGCGCAATGTGCGCGACTATATCCGCACGATCGCGGATTTTCCCAGGGAAGGCATCCTGTTTCGGGACGTGACCACGCTGTTTGCGGATGCGCGCGGCTTTCGCATGTGCGTGGATCAGCTGCTGACCCCCTATGCCGCCGAGCCGATCGACAAGGTCGTCGGGCTCGAGGCGCGCGGCTTCGTGCTGGGCGGCGCGGTGGCGCATCAACTTACCGTGGGTTTCGTGCCGATCCGCAAGAAGGGCAAGCTGCCCGGCGGGGTGCTCTCGGAAGCCTATGTGCTGGAATATGGCGAGGCGGTGATGGAGATCCATGACGACGCGCTGAAAGCCGGCGACAGGGTGCTGATCGTGGACGATCTTCTGGCGACGGGCGGCACGGCGGCGGCGGCGGTCCGTCTGTGCGAAAGGCTGGGCGCCCGGATCGTCGGCTGTGCCTTTGTCATCGACCTGCCCGATCTGGGCGGCCGTGCGCTGCTGGAAGGTCTGGGCCACGAGGTCTTTGCCCTGACCGAATTCGCCGGCGACTGACATCTTGCGATACGGCCGCGCCAAGGCTAGGTGAAGGCCATGGACCAGAAACCGCCCCTGACCCTGTATCTGGCCGCGCCGCGCGGCTTTTGCGCCGGCGTGGACCGGGCCATCAAGATCGTCGAGATGGCGCTGCAGAAATGGGGCGCGCCGGTCTATGTCCGCCACGAGATCGTGCATAACAAATTCGTCGTGGACAGCCTGCGCGACAAGGGCGCGGTCTTTGTCGAGGAACTGGACGAATGTCCCGACGACCGGCCGGTGATCTTTTCCGCCCATGGCGTGCCCAAGGCCGTCCCGGCCGAGGCCCGGCGCCGCGAGATGGTCTATGTCGATGCCACCTGCCCCCTGGTCAGCAAGGTCCATGTCGAGGCCGAGCGCCATCACGCGGCCGGCTTGCAGATGATCATGATCGGCCATGCCGGCCACCCCGAAGTGCTGGGCACCATGGGTCAGCTGCCCGAGGGCGAGGTCATTCTGGTCGAAACCGTCGGGGATGTCGCGCTGATCGCGCCGCGCGACCCGGAACGGCTGGCCTTCATCACCCAGACCACGCTGTCGGTCGATGACACCGCCGCCATCGTCGCCGCGTTGCAGGCACGGTTTCCGGCCATTGTCGGCCCGGCCAAGGAAGATATCTGTTATGCCACCACCAACCGGCAGGCCTCGGTCAAGGCGGTGGCGGACAAGATCGACGCGCTGCTGGTGATCGGGGCGCCCAACAGCTCCAACTCGCGCCGCCTGGTCGAGGTCGGCCGCGCCGCGGGCTGCGCCTATTCGCAACTGGTCATGCGCGCCGACCAGATCGACTGGCGCGCCATCGCGGGATCGCGCGCGGTCGGCGTGACCGCCGGCGCCAGCGCGCCCGAGGTTCTGGTCGACGAGGTCGTGCAGGCGTTTCGCGACCGCTATGATCTGAGCGTCGAGATGGTCGAGACGGCGCGCGAGAACGTGGAGTTCAAGGTGCCGCGCGTTCTGCGCGAGGCGTGACCGGCGTGAGGGCCGTGAGGGGGCTCCGCCCCCGGCCCTGCGGGCCTCCCCCGGGATATTTGCATGAAGAAGAGGTCTTGGGAGTGAAGCTCTGGTCGATGCCCACATCGGGAAACCGTTACAAGCTGCGGTCGGCGATCCCGGGCGCGGGTTTTGCCGCGTGTTTCATGTGCCGGGCTGCGAAACTGAAAGGGGCGCGGGCATGACCGAGCTTTTCGCGTGGACAGATGGTGCCTGCAGTGGCAATCCCGGCCCCGGCGGCTGGGGCGTGCTGATGCGCGCAATCGAGGGTGCCCGGATCGTCAAGGAGCGCGAATTGCAGGGCGGCGAGGCCGATACCACCAATAACCGCATGGAACTGATGGCCGCGATCAGCGCGCTGGAGGCCCTGACCCGGCCGAGCCAGATCACCGTGATCACCGACAGTGCCTATGTGAAGAACGGCGTCACGCAATGGCTGCATGGCTGGAAGCGGAACGGCTGGCGCACGGCGGGCCGCAAGCCGGTCAAGAACGCCGAGCTGTGGCAGCGGCTGGATGCCGCACAGGCCCGCCACGAGGTCCGCTGGGAATGGATCAAGGGCCATGCCGGGCACCCGGAAAACGAGCGCGCCGATGAGTTGGCGCGGGCCGGCATGGCCCCCTACAAACCCGCGAAGGCAACGTCTTGAGCCTCGACCTGCTGCTTCCGATGCTGGATTATGCCAGCGTGGTGATCTTTGCCCTGACCGGGGCGCTGGTCGCCAGCCGCGGCCAGCTTGATCCCGTCGGCTTCATCTTTTTCGCCACGCTGACCGGGGTCGGCGGCGGCACCCTGCGCGACCTGATTCTGGGCCGCGTCCCGGTCTTCTGGGTCCTGCAGCCCGAGCTGATCCTGCTGACCGCCGGCGCCGCGATGCTGGTTTTCTTTACCGCGCATCTGCTGGAAAGCCGCTATCGCGCACTGGTCTGGCTGGATGCATGCGCGCTCGCCGTGGCCGTGCCGGCCGGCATGGCCGCCGCGCTCGAGGTCGGCACCGGCCCGGTCGTCATCGTCGTGATGGGGGTAATGACCGGCACCATGGGCGGCCTGATGCGCGATGTGGTCAGCAACGAGGTGCCACTGATCCTGAAGCAGGGCGAGCTTTACACCACGGCGGCATTCGGCGGCGCGCTGGCCTCGATCCTGATCCTGGAACTGGGCGGCGGGCGGCTCTGGGCGCTGATCGTCTGCGCGGTGACGGTCCTTGGCCTGCGCGCCGGCAGCATGGTTCTGGGCTGGCAACTGCCGGTCTATCGCGCCCGCCCGCCGCGCTGATGCCGCGCCGGGAGCGCCTCAGCCTTATCGGGTTACCTGGTTTGTCACGTTGCCTATCCCTGACGGTTGCGGTGCCTCAGCGCAGGATCGGCGGGCCGGTGACGCGTTCGCGCAGGTCCTCGACCCCCATGCGCAGCCCGGCGCCGATGCGATGCGCCAGCGCCGACCAGGCGGCGGCCGTATCGGCCGGCAGGTTGCGGCGCAGGGTTTCGTCGAAGAGCATCAGCCAGAGCGCGAAATGCTCGGCCCGGACATCGCCCGCGCGCATATGTACCTGCATCGGATTGCCGTCATAGTTACGCTCGTACAGGATCGCGTTCTTCCAGAAACGGGCGATCTTGTCCTCATGCTCGGGCCAGTCGGTGACGTGATTGGCGAATACCGGGCCAAGCACCTCGTGCCGGCGGATCGCGGCGTAGAACACCGCGACGACGCGGTCGATCTGAGCGGGCGTAACGGGAAAGCGGGGGGGCATCATGCCAAGAATATGGGGTGCCAGCGGCGCCATGGCAATGCCGCAGCCTGCCCCTTGTGATCCCGTCTCGGGCCGGCACCCGCCCGGACAGGCGCAAGCGCGCTTGCAGCCCTTGTCGCCGTTTCCTATAAACCGGCGCATGTTCAGCACGGGCCGGATCATTCGAATTACCCGCCCGGCGGCGTAGGGCCTTTCCTCGCCGCCGGGTTACGCATGCCTGCCCTGCCACCGAAGGATCCCCGCCCGATGAGCGACACGACCCGGACCGCGCCCGATTACCGCGACACCGTTTTCCTGCCCAAGACCGATTTCCCGATGCGCGCCGGCCTGCCCGCGCGCGAACCCGAATGGCTGGCCCGCTGGGAGCGGCTGGGCATCTATGACCGGCTGCGCGCCGGGGCCGGGGACCGCAAGCCCTTTATCCTGCATGACGGACCGCCCTATGCGAACGGGCATCTGCATATCGGCCACGCGCTGAACAAGGTGCTCAAGGATTTCATCACCCGTTCGCAGCAGATGATGGGCCGCGACGCGCGCTATGTACCGGGCTGGGACTGCCACGGTCTGCCCATCGAATGGAAGATCGAAGAGGAATACCGCAGCAAGGGCCAGGACAAGGACGCCGTCGACACGGTCGAGTTCCGCCAGGAATGCCGCCGTTTCGCCGAAGGCTGGATCGACATCCAGCGCGAGGAGTTCAAGCGCCTGGGCGTCACCGGCAAATGGGACGCGCCCTATCTGACCATGGATTACCATGCCGAGGCGGTGATCGCGGCCGAGTTCATGAAGCTTTTGATGAATGGCAGCCTTTATCAGGGGTCCAAGCCGGTGATGTGGTCGCCGGTCGAGAAGACCGCGCTGGCCGAGGCCGAGGTCGAATATCACGACCATACCAGTCATACGATCTGGGTGCGGTTTCCGGTGGTAGGCAGCGATATTAAACCGCTTGTTCGTAGGTCTGGCGATGAACAGGGCGCACTAGATCGACGCGGAGAGCTTCAAGACGCGTCAATCGTGATCTGGACGACGACACCATGGACAATTCCCCAGAACCGTGCGGTAGCCTTCAATCACCAAATTCCCTATGGACTTTACAAGGTTAAAGCTGTTGCAGAGGGAGCATCTGCCGTTCCCGATGAGACGCTTGTGCTAGCGAATGCCTTGGCTGCTTCGGTAATGCAGTCGGCTAAGGTCGAAGAATTTGATAAGCTTCGTGATATTGCGGGACATGAGCTTTTGGGGCTGGTTTTAGCCCACCCCCTGCGCGGCGTCGAAGGCGCCAAGGGCGAATGGGATTACGACGTCCCCATGCTGCCCGGCGATCACGTCACCGACGATGCCGGCACGGGCTTTGTCCATACCGCCCCCAGCCATGGCGATGACGATTACAAGCTGGGCCTCGAACACGGTCTGCCGATGACCTATAACGTCGAGCCGGACGGCACCTATCGCCCCGACCTGCCAATCTTTGGCGGCGAGGCGATCATCCTGCCCGATGGCAAGGATGGCCCCGCCAATGTCAGCGTCATCAAGAACCTGGCCTGGGCCGGGGCGCTTCTGGCCAAGGGCAAGATCAAGCACAGCTACCCGCATAGCTGGCGCTCCAAGGCGCCGCTGATCTATCGCAACACGCCGCAATGGTTCGCCGCCATCGACCGCGATCTGAATGATGGCATGGACGATTACGGCAAGACGATCCGCGCCCGCGCCCTGACCTCAATCGACAAGCTGGTCAAGTGGACGCCGCAGACCGGGCGCAACCGGCTGTTCTCGATGGTGGAAAACCGTCCCGACTGGGTGCTGTCGCGGCAACGCGCCTGGGGCGTGCCGCTGACCGTCTTTGTCAGGAAGGGCGCGCGTCCCGACGACCCCGAGTTCCTGCTGCGCGACCAGCGCGTGAACGACCGTATCATCGAGGCATTCGAGGAAAGCGGCGCAGATATCTGGTATCAGGACGATTTCAAGGCCCGCGCCCTGGACGGCGTCGCCAATCCCGACGATTACGAACAGGTGATGGATGTGCTGGATGTGTGGTTCGACAGCGGCTCAACCCATGCTTTCGTGATCCGCGACCGCGAAGACGGCGCGCCCGACGGAATCGCGGATCTGTATCTCGAGGGCACCGACCAGCATCGCGGCTGGTTCCATTCCTCGCTCTTGCAGGCTTGCGCGACCAGGGGGCGCGCGCCCTATCGCGGCGTGCTGACCCACGGCTTCACGCTGGACGAAAAGGGCATGAAAATGTCCAAATCTCTGGGCAATACCGTGGCGCCTGCCGATGTGATCAAGGATTACGGTGCCGATATCCTGCGGCTGTGGGTGGCGCAGTCGGATTACACGGTCGATCTGCGCATCGGCAAGGAAATCCTGAAAGGCACCGCCGACAGCTATCGCCGGCTGCGCAATACGCTGCGCTTCGTACTCGGCAATCTGGACGGCTTCTCGGATGCCGAACGGCTTGCGCCCGAGGACATGCCCGAACTGGAACAATGGGTGTTGCACCGCCTTGCCCAGATCGACCATATCCTGCGCAAGGGCTATGACGCCTATGATTTCCAGGGCGTGTTCCAGGCGGTGTTCCAGTTCGCGACCGTGGATCTGTCGGCCTTCTATTTCGACATCCGCAAGGACGCGCTTTACTGCGACGCGCCCGACAGCCGGCGCAGGCGGGCGGCGCGGACCATTCTGGACATCCTGTTCCACCGGCTGGTCACCTGGCTCGCCCCGATCCTGCCCTTCACCATGGAGGATGTCTGGCTCAGCCGCTTCCCCTCGGACGAGGACAGCGTGCATCTGCACGATTTCCCCGCCACCCCCGCCGACTGGCTGAACGAGCCGCTGGCCGGCAAATGGGAGGGCATCCGCCGCGCCCGCCGCGTGGTCACCGCCGCGCTTGAGATCAAGCGCAGCGACAAGGTGATCGGCGCCAGCCTCGAGGCCGCGCCCGTGGTCCATATCCGCGACGAACAGCTGCTCAAGGCGCTGAAATCGGTGGATTTTGCCGATATCTGCATCACCTCGGACCTGTCACTGACCGCCGATCCGATCCCGGCCGAGGCCTTCCGCCTGCCCGACATCACCGGCATCGGCGTCGTGTTTGAGTCGGCCGAGGGCGAAAAATGCCAGCGCTGCTGGAAGATCCTGCCCGATGTGGGCACACATGACCATCCGGGCAGCTGCGCCCGCTGCAACGAGGTGCTGAGCCAGGGTTAGGCCCCGGCCCCGCACTCGCCCCCTTCGCCCGCGTCACCACGGGCATCCTCCAATCCCGACGGGAAAGGGCCCGCCAAACGGCAGGCCCTTTCTTCTTCATGCAAATATCCCGCGGGGGTCCGGGGGCGCGAAGCCCCCGGCGCCTCGTTCACTCCACGAAGAAGGCAAAGCGGATCACGAACAGCGCCGCCACGATCCATGTCGCCAGATGCACTTCGCGGCCGCGGCCGGTCAGCAGCTTGATCGCGGCATAGCTGATGAAACCGAATGCCAGCCCGTTCGCGATGGAATAGGTGAAAGGCATCATCAGCGCCGTCAGAACCGCCGGCGCGGACTCGGTCACGTCGCTCCAGCTGATTTCCTCGAATTCGCGCACCATCAGACAGGCGACATAAAGCAGCGCCGGCGCGGTGGCATAGGCCGGAACCGAACCCGCCAGCGGCGCAAAGAACATCGCCAGCAGGAACAGCACCGCGACGACCAGGGCGGTCAGCCCCGTGCGCCCGCCCGCCTGCACGCCCGAGGCGCTTTCGACATAGGCGGTCGTGGACGAGGTTCCCAGCACCGAGCCGGCCAGAATCGCGGTCGAATCCGCCATCAGCGCGCGGCTCAGGCCCTTGTTGGTATGCGCCGGCCCCTCGGTCAGCAGACCGGCGCGCTTGGCTACGCCGATCAGCGTGCCGGTTGCATCGAACACCTCGACCAGCACCATGACCAGAATGACATGGAAAATCCCGACCGTCAGCATCCCCGCCAGATCAAGCTGCATGAAGGTCGGCGCGATCGACGGCGGCATCGACAGCACGCCTCCAAAGGCACTGGCGCCAATGGCGATCGAGATCACCGTCACCACCAGAATACCGATCAGGATCGCGCCGCGCACCTTCAGCGCATCCAGCGCCGCAATGATGAAAAAGCCCAGAATGGCCAGCAGCGCGCCGACCTGGGTCAGATCGCCCATCCCGACCAGTGTCGCGGGGTTGTCCACCACGATGCCCGCATTCTTCAGCGCGATCAGCCCCAGGAACATGCCGATCCCCGCCGCGATCGCGCTGCGCATGGATGTCGGGATGCCCGCGATCAGCCAGCGCCGGATACCGGTCGCCGACAGGAACAGGAACACAAGGCCGGAAATGAAGACCGCGCCAAGCGCCTGTTGCCATGTGAAGCCCAGCTGGCCCACAACGGTAAAGGCGAAAAAGGCGTTCAGCCCCATGCCGGGCGCCATGCCGATCGGCCAGTTCGCCCAGATCGCCATGATCGCCGACCCGAGCGCCGCGGCGAGACAGGTCGCGACGAAGACCGCGTCCCGGTCCATGCCGGTCACCGACAGGATATCGGGGTTCACGAAGATGATGTAAGCCATCGTAAGGAAAGTGGTAATCCCTGCGATCACCTCGGTTCTCACGCTGGTGCCATGGGCCGTCAGCCCGAATTGCTTGTCTAGCATATGTCCTCCCTTGGACGGAACCTCCGCCGCGGCGGCCAGAATAGAATCCCGGGCACAAGACGACCATGCAAGCATTAATGACAGAGTTTCAAAGCATTATTTAAAGAATTGGTCAATTATCAACAAAATCTTGTTTCAGATTATAGAAATACAGGATTGTCTGGCGGACGTCAAAATGGTGACTCTTGGTCTGGCCTGATAATCGAAAGGATGCCAGCGATGCGATACAGCCGCGACATGATCGGATACGGTGAGAACACGCCCGATCCAGAATGGCCGGGCGGCGCGAAGATCGCGGTGCAGATCGTCATCAATTACGAGGAAGGCGGCGAAAACAGCATCGAGCATGGCGATGCCGCATCCGAGGCGTTCCTGTCGGAAATCATTGGCGCCCAGCCCTGGCCCGGCAAGCGCCACTGGAACATGGAATCGATCTATGAATATGGCGCGCGCGCGGGTTTCTGGCGGCTGCACCGGCTGCTGAAGGACACGCCCGTCACCATCTATGGCGTCGCCACCGCGCTGGAGCGCAGCCCCGAACAGGTCGCCGCGATGAAATCCGCCGGCTGGGAAATCGCCACCCACGGGCTGAAATGGATCGAATACAAGGATGTCCCGCGCGAGATCGAGGCCGAGCATATCGCGCGGGCGGTCGAACTGCATACCCGCGTCACCGGCCAGCGCCCCTACGGCTTCTACCAGGGCCGCACCTCGATGAACACGGTCGAGCTGGGCTGCGAGGAGGGCGGCTTCGAATATCTGGCCGATACCATCGCCGACGACCTGCCCTATTGGCACGTCCATCACGGCCGGCCGCAGCTGATGGTGCCCTATACGATGGACGCCAATGACATGCGCTTTTCCAGCGGTCAGGGCTTCGGCACCGGGGTCGAGTTCTTCGACTATCTGCGCGACAGTTTCGACATGCTCTATGCCGAGGGTCAGGCCGGCGCGCCCAAGATGATGTCCATCGGCCTGCATTGCCGACTGGCCGGCCGCCCCGGCCGCGCCATGGCGATCAGGCGCTTTCTGGATCATGCCCGCGCGCATGAGGGCGTGTGGTTCGCCACCCGGCTCGATATCGCGCGCCACTGGGCAAAAACGCATCCCTGGCAGCCCCGCCCGCGCCCCAGCCAGATGGAGCGCGACGAATTCGTCGAAAAGTTCGGCAGCATCTACGAGCACTCTCCCTGGATCGCGGAACGGGTCTGGGACGCCGAGATGGGCCCCGTGCACGACACCGCCGGCGGCCTGGCCGGGCGCATGGCGCAGATCTTCCGCGCCGCCAGCGATCAGGAACGGCTGGGCGTTCTGGTGGCCCACCCCGATCTGGCCGGCAAGCTGGCCGAGGCCAAGCGTCTGACCGCCGAAAGCACCTCCGAGCAGTCCAGCGCCGGGCTGGACGCGCTGACCGATGCCGAAAAGGCCGAGTTCACCCGCCTGAACGAGGCCTATACCTCGAAACACGGCTTTCCGTTCATCATCGCGGTCCGCGATCACGACAAGCCGGGCATCCAGCGCGCCATGCAGGCGCGCGTGGACAACGACACCGCCACCGAGCGTGACGAGGCCGAGCGCCAGGTCATGCGCATTGCCGAACTTCGCCTGAAAGAGGCCCTGAAATGAACGATCTTCCGCCCAAGGGCGCCCCCACCGGCGAGGTTCCCGTGATCCCGGAATCCCAGGCCCGCGCCACCCCCTATGCCGGTCCGGTCGCCGGCCTGCCGCCGCAGACCGGCCTGACCACCGACACGGCGGTATTCACCAGCGCCTATGCGGTCATCCCGCGCACGGTGATGCGCGATATCGTCACCTCCTACCTGCCCGGATGGGAAGGCATGCGGATGTGGATGCTGGCGCGGCCGCTGTCCGGCTTTGCCGAGACCTTCAGCCAGTATGTGGTCGAACTGGCCGAGGGCGGCGGCAGCGACCGGCCCGATGACGACCCGGAAATCCAGCATGCGATCTTTGTCACCGGCGGCGACCTGCAGGTGGTGATCGACGGGCAGGAGCATCTGCTGACCCCCGGCGGTTTCGCCTATATCCCGGCCGGCATGGACTGGCAGGTTCGCAACCGCACCGCCGGCCCGGCCGGTTTCCACTGGTGGCGCAAGCGCTGGCAGCCCTGCAACGGGGTCGATCGCCCCGATCCGATCGTGGTGCAGGAACAGGACATCGCGCCCTCGCCCATGCCTGACACGGATGGCGCCTGGGCCACGACGCGCTTCATGGATCCGGCCGATCTGCGCCACGACATGCATATCACCGTGGTCACCTTCAAGCCCGGCGGCTCGATCCCCTTTGCCGAGACCCATGTCATGGAGCACGGGCTTTTCGTGCTGGAGGGCAAAGCCGTCTATCGCCTGAACCGCGACTGGGTCGAGGTGGGACCAGGCGATTTCATGTGGCTGCGCGCCTTTTGCCCGCAGGCCTGCTATGCCGGCGGGCCGGGGAATTTCCGCTATCTGCTCTACAAGGACGTGAACCGTCACGCGCCGATCTGGCGCTAGCTGCTCGGTCCCGGCAGTTGGTGGATCGGGCCGGGGATGGAGCTTTCCGGCCCGGAGCGGCGTTGTTGCGCAAATCCGTGGGGGGATTCATCTTGTGGATCCAGCATGAGCAGACCCCCGAAGACGACCTGCAAGACCACCAACTGGCGCGCGTATAATCAGCCGCTTATCTGCCCGATCACATCGCCGCGCAATGGGTCAGCAGCAGCCCGCTGCGCGCCATCCGCCCCGCCAGGCGATCCTCGAGGCGCATGCCGCCGGCTGAGATCAGGACAGCGGAAAGCCCATCGCCCGGACCAGCCGCAGCCATGCCTTGCGCCAGCCGCCCTTCTCGTCGGCGGTATCCAGCGCATAAAGCGTGATCCGCGAGCCCAGCCAGCGGAACGGCTGGTCGAAATTCCGAAACCGGAATAGCCGCCCGCCCAGATCATGTCGCCCGCCCTATATTCCTGAAAATGCACCGCCATACGCGTGGTCAGGGCGATCGGCCCCGACCTGCCATGGCTGAAGCGGATGTCGTCAAGCTGCGGGAAGGTGCGGAAAAACGCCTCGGCCAGCCGGATATAGGGGTCGAGCACCCGCTTGCCGCCGGGTCGGTATTGCTGGTGCCGTCGTGATAATAGGTCAGCCCCCGCCAAAGGTGATGCGGTTTTCCCGGGTCATGCGCATGTAGTTCAGTTGCGTGCGGGTGTCGTAGATGCCCTGCCGGTTCTTCCAGCCGATCCGGTGCAGTTCCTCGTCGCTCGGCGGCTCGGTTGCGATGATGCGGTCGCGAATGCCGGCGACGCGCTGCTTGATCCGCGCATGTTTTTCTGGCCCAGCCGCTCCAGCTCGGCGATATCCGTCGATGAAAGACATCGCGTCTTTGTAATTCTTTCCGCTGCGCTCGTGCCGGATTCTGGCGCAAAGCAGGACGGGGGCGCACATGTGCGAGGCATTGCTGGAGCGCGAGCATACGATCTTTCTGGCCGGGGAATGGCGGCATGGACACGGCGCCGGGCCGCTGGAGGTAATCGACCCCGGCACCGGCGCGGTCCTGTCGCGACTGCGGCACGGCAGCGCCGCGGATGTGGACAAGTCGGCGCGCGCGACCTATCTGCGCGACTTTGCCCGTGGGCTGGAGGCGCGCAGGGATTATCTGGTCGGCGTCCAGATGCACAGCAATGGCAAGCCCCGGGCCGAGGCGCCGGTCGCGAAAACACGCGCGCTCAGGATCGGCTCGCCCGTCGAGGAAGGCACCGAGATCGGGCCGATCACCACCAGCGCGCAATGCCACAAGGTCCTGTGGATGGTCGAGGAAGCGAAATCCGACGGGCTGGACTGCCTGACCGGCGGCGCCATCGACCGCGACGGCCAGTTCGTCAAACCGACGATATTCCGCGACGTGCCGCGCGATCACATGATCTGGCACACCGTGCCTTTCATGACCGTCTTTGAGGAAATCAACAGAAATTCTCCTATCACATTGAAATATAATCAATGAACACCAGATACGGTCGCACAAATTTACCCCTATTTTTCCAGAGGTTAACATTTCGGTTTCCGTGATTTTTCAGAACACCCCTCTCCTTCAAGGCTGAAGACCGGACAGCGCCGCTGTCCGGAAGGGGAGCCTGCCAGGCGAATAGGGAGAGGATATGGAACAGGTTTATCAGAACGAAGGCTGGGTCACCGCCGGCCTCATCATATATCATTCTGCTGGTCGTCGGCTGGTGGGCGTCGAAAAAGGTTTCCGACGAAACCGACTTTCTCGTGGCGGGCCGCTGATGGCGGGAGCGCTGGTCGCCACCTGGTTCGTCGCGGGCACCACGATGGGGGCCGCGGGGGCTACCTAGCTGTTCGGTTTTCAGGGCGTGGTCTTCGATCCGTTCGGCGCGGCGCTGTGCCTGATCCTGCTGGGGCTGTTCTTTGCCCGCGTCATCCGCCGCTCGAAATACATGACGCTGGTGGATTTCTTCGACAGCCGCTATGGCGGCAAGGTCGCCGGCCTTTCGGCCTTTATCATGCTGATCGCGGAAATGGGCTGGATCGGCGCATTGCTGTTCGGCTTCGGCGCGATCGTCAATTTCTTTACCGGCGTTTCCTTGGGCTGGGGCATCGGCATCTCGACACTGGTGCTGATCCTCTACACCCATATGGGCGGGATGTATGCGGTCACGCTGACCGACTCGGTACATATCGCGGTGGTGACGGTGTCGATGATCGCCGCCTTCAAACTGTATCCCGGCATGGATTTCGACAAGGTGCAGAACCAGATGCTGCTGTATCTGGCGGCCGATTACCTGCCGTCATTCTTCGTGATCATCTTTGCCTGCGGGCTGGTCGCCGCGCCGATGTCCTCGGCCGCCGCCGCGTCGCTGGTCGTGGCGCTGAAATTCACCACCATCTACAACCTGATGGTCGTCGCATGGACGCTGCTGGTGTCCAACTTCCTTCCCTATGCTGCCGGATCTTTCTGGGAAAAGGCCAATACACCGGGATCTCTGGCGGCGATGATCGGCGGTTTCATGGGCTGGACCGCAGACTATTTCCACTATCTGCCGCTGACCTCGCGCGCCAATACCGGGATCGTGCCCGATGTCGAAGGCGTCTAAAAGGACCGGGCGAATTGGGACGCGGTCTGTATCGGTTCGGTCTGGGGCGTCATTGCGTCGGTCACGCTGCTGGTCGTGGTGTCGCTGGCGTCGCAGAATGCGCACCCGGCCCGTCCGCTACATCTTTCCCTGCGGTCGGGCTTTCCGAACATTGCCGGCGCCAGTGCCGAAAGCACAGGGAGCGCCCCCGGTCAGGACGCGGGCGCTTCCAGAACCGCCTTTGAGCGGTGGATCAGCCCGGCCAGAAATTCGCCCACCGCCCGGACCCGGCGCGACCGGGCGAGATCGGAATGGATGGCCAGCCAGATCTCCTGATCGATGCCGATATCCGTCTGCAGGCAAACGAGCCCGTTCCTCTGGCCCAGGAAATGCGGCAGGACCGCCAGGCCGAGCCCGGCGATGGCAGCCGACACCTGCGCCGAGAGAGTCGTCGTCACCAGCGCCGGCGGGCGGCCGTGCGACACCCGCTCGATCCACTGCGCGGCGGGCAGATGCGAACATGTCTCGCACCATGTGATGAAGCGATCCTGCCCGTCCCGTTGCCGGGTCTGCCGCTCGCGCGCATGCTCTGGCGCGGCGTAAACGCCAAAGCCCAGCGTGCCAAGACGCCGGATCGTCACATTGCCGCGCTGCGGCTTGGCCATGCGCAGCGCAAGATCGGCGTCGCGCCGGTGCAGGTTCACCGACTGCACCCCCGTCACGATTTCCAGCGTCAGATCGGGATACTGACCGCTCAGCACCGGCAAGGCGGGAATGATGATGTGATTCGCCAGCATCTCGGCCGTGGCAAGACGCACCCGGCCGGCGATCTCGGTCTGCGCCGCCGAGCCCTCGGCAAAGGCCTCGGCCGCCTGCTCCAGCGCTTCGGCACGTGGCAGCAGGGCGGCGCCGTCATCGGTCAGGCGATAGCCGGTCTGATGGCGGCTGAACAGGGTCAGGCCAAGCGCCGCCTCAAGCCGCGCGATCTGGCGCGACACGGTGGCCAGACCCGTGCCACGCAGGGCGGCGGCGCCGCTCAGCGATCCGCTGCGGGCAATGGCCAGAAAGACCCGGGCATCATCCCATCGCAACCCATTTCCGTTTTCGGAAATCGGATTGCGATTCTTTGCGATACTTTTCATCACAAAAGGAAAGCACCTTTGCCCGCGACAAACAAGGAGCAAGGCAATGCAGCGACGAACTCTTGGCGACGGACTTTCAGTTTCGGCAATCGGTCTTGGATGCATGGGCATGAGCGAGTTCTACGGCCCCCGCGACGACGCGGAATCGCGGGCGGTTCTGGCGCGCGCGCTCGATCTGGGGATCGATTTCCTCGACACGGCCGACATGTACGGCCCGCATCACAATGAGGAGTTGATCGGCGCTTTCCTTGCCGGCAACAAGACAGGCGTCAAGGTCGCGACCAAATTCGGCATTGTGCGCAAGCCCGGGGAATACGCGCGCAGCATCGACAACAGCGCCGGGTACATGCGCCGCGCCTGCGAAGGATCGCTCAAGCGGCTGGGGATCGAGCGCATCGATCTGTATTATGTCCATCGGGTCGATCGCGAGCAGCCCATCGAAGAGACGATGGAGGCGCTGGCCGACCTGCGCCGCGCCGGAAAGATCGACCATATCGGGCTGTGCGAGGTCAGCGCCGCAACCCTGCGCCGCGCCCATGCCATCCATCCGGTGACGGCGGTCCAGACCGAATATTCGCTGTGGACCCGCGATGTCGAGGCCGGGATCCTGCCCACCTGCCGCGAGCTGGGCATCGGATTCGTGCCCTATTCGCCGCTTGGCCGTGGCTTTCTGACCGGCCGGTTTCAGGCGGGCACATCCTTCGCGGAGGGCGATTTTCGCGCCAGCCTGCCCCGTTTCTTGCCCGAGAACGCAAAGCTCAATGGCAGCATGGTCGAGGTGCTGCGCGCCATGGCCGCACACAAGGGCTGCACCCCCGCCCAGATCGCGCTGGCATGGCTGCTGGCCAAGGGCGAGGACATCGTGCCGATCCCGGGCACCCGGCGGATCGGCTATCTCGAGGAAAACACCGCCGCGACGACGATGCCATTGAGCCACGAGGAGATGGCGGCGCTGGAGCGGGCCATCGCCGGGATTCCCGTCGCGGGAGAGCGCTATACCGATGAGGGGCTGAAGGGGGTCAATGCCTGAAGGCGGCGCCGCTTCCTTGCCGGCGGGCCGGCGCGATTATTCCCGGCCTGCCGCAAGGCGGTATCACGGGCGGAAGCCGGGCGCGCGGCAATGCCCGACCGGCACGCCATGATCAGTCATAGCTGCGGCGATCCTCGATGACCTTGCCGTCATTGGGCAAACTGCCCGGCGGGACGATCTGCACCCTGCCCCGGAGCTTCAGCATATCGACCACCGAGGCGGCATAGGCCTCGGCCCCGCCGGTCGCCGATTCCAGCTGCACGGTCATCACATCCACCTCGCCATCACGCTCGGCGATGACGCGGGCGCGGGCGATCTCGGGGTGGCGGGCGACCAGTGCGGCGACCTGTTCGGGGCGCACGAACATGCCCTTGATCTTGGTGGTCTGGTCCGCCCGGCCCATCCAGCCCTTGATGCGCATGTTCGTGCGCCCGCAGGGGCTGGTGCCGGGGATCACTGCGGACAGGTCGCCGGTGGCGAAGCGGATCAGCGGATAGTCCGGGTTCAGCGTCGTGACCAGCACCTCGCCGACCTCGCCCTCGGGGACCGGATCGCCGGTGCCGGGGCGGACGATTTCCACGATCACGCCCTCGTCCACGACCAGCCCCTCCAGAGTCTCGGTCTCGTAGGCGATCAGGCCCAGATCGGCGGTGGCATAGCATTGCCGCGTGACGATGCCGCGATCCGCATAGCCCTGCCGCAACGATGGAAACAGCGCGCCGCCGCTGACCACGGCACGGGTAATGGCCAGGGTTTCGCCCATCTCGTCGGCGCGGTCCAGGATCACCTTCAGGAAATCGGGCGTGCCGGCATAACAGGTCGTGCGGACATCGACGGCGGCGCGGACCTGCAATTCGCTCTGCCCGGTTCCGGCGGGCAGCACCGTCGCACCGACCGCACGGGCGGCGGAATCGAACATCATCCCCGCCGGCGTCAGATGGTAGCCGAAGCAGTTCTGCACGATGTCACCGCGGCCGACACCCGACGCGTGAAGAAAGCGGCCCAGCCGCCACCAGTCGGGCGCGCGCCGGCCGGGCTCGTAGATCGGGCCGGGGCTCTGGAAGACATGATCGAACTCGGCCGCGGACCTGGAGGTGTAGCCTCCGAAGGGCGGCGATTTCGCCTGCCCCTCGGACAGGGCCGCCTTGCGGATGACCGGCAGCCGGGCCAGCGCGGCGCGATCCGTCACCGCCCCGGCATCGACATCGCGCAGAAGCCGGGCCAGCGCCGGGGCCGTCCGGGCGCGGGCGATCGCCGAGGGCAGGGCCGAGGCCAGATCGGCGGCGCGGCGATCGGCACTGCGGGTTTCAAGGTCGTCGTAATGGCTTGTCATGGCAGAGCTCCTCAGGCCAGCCAGCGCTTGCGGCGGCGATAGCTGCGCACGTCGCGGAAGGATTTGCGCCCCTCGTCCGACATGCCCAGGTAGAATTCCTTGACATCGGGATTCTCGCGCAGCTGCGCGGCGGGTCCGTCCATCACCACCCGGCCATTTTCGAGGATATAGCCGTAATGGGCATAGCGCAGCGCGACATTCGTGTTCTGTTCGGCCAGCAGGAAGGTCACGCCCTCGCCCTCGTTCACGGCCTTGACGATCTCGAAGATCTGCTCGACCAGTTGCGGCGCAAGGCCCATGCTGGGCTCGTCCAGCAGGATCGTCTCGGGACGCGACATCAGCGCGCGGCCCATCGCCACCATCTGCTGCTCGCCACCCGAGGTATAACCGGCCTGGCTCTTGCGGCGCTCTTTCAGGCGCGGGAAATAGTCATAGACCATGTCGAGATCGCGCCTGACCGCCGCCGCGCCGTCGCGCCGCGTATAGGCTCCGGTCAGAAGGTTTTCTTCGACCGTCAGATGCTCGAAACAGTGCCGCCCCTCCATCACCTGGATGACGCCCTTCCTGACCAGCGCGGCGGGGTTCAGATCGGCCACCCTTTCTCCGCGATAGGTGATGCTGCCCTTGGTCACCTCGCCGCGTTCGCTGGCCAGCAGGTTCGAGATCGCCTTGAGCGTCGTGGTCTTGCCGGCGCCGTTGCCGCCCAGCAGCGCGGTGATCCCGCCCTTGGGCACCGACAGGCTGACACCCTTCAGCACCAGGATGACGTGGTTGTAGATCACCTCGATATTGTTGACTTCCAGCAGGCCTTCGTCGTTCGCGGCATCCAGCATGTCGGTTCTCCGGTTCGGAAGAACCCGGCGGCGCGAAAGGCCGCCGGGCGCAGGGGATCAGCAGTCGCGCGGGGTGATGCCGGCTTCCTTGGCATAGGCCTCGCTGTCCTCGGCGATCAGCGGCGCGAGGATGTCCTGATCGGGTTCGGTGAACTCGGTGATCAGGGTCCATTTCTGCGCGTCCGCGTCCCATTGCTGGACGCGGGCCATGCCGTTGCCGCCGTGGTTCTCGCAGCTCATCGCGAAGGCCGGGCCGAAATCGGGCAAGCCGATCTCGGTCAGTCGCTCGGCGGTGATCTCCAGCTGCTCGAAGCCGTCGCGCAGCTGTTCGGGATTGATGGCCGAGGTGCCGGCCAGGTCCTGCGCCTTGCGGATCGCCTCGGCGATGACGACGGCGGCATACATGCCGCGCGAATAGACCGCCGAGCCGAGATGCTGGCCGTGATCGGCCCCGCTTTAGTGGTCCAATTTGAAAGTTAGTGCATGACCGGCCTTTGGTCCATCGGGACGATGGTTTCGGGGGCCGGTGGGCGGTAGCCCAGAGCGCTGTGTGGCCGTTGTGTGTTGTAGTGCTTTCTCCATGCTTCGATGATGATTTGCGCCTCGCTGAGGCTGTAGAAGACCTCTCCGTTCAGCAACTCGTCGCGGAAACGGGCCTTGAAGCTCTCGCATTGAGCGTGTGAACGCCACTGGTCCGAGTGAGCACGCGAAACCGTTCTCGCAGGGTGAGCCGGGTTCGATACAGGCCGTCTTCGCCCCGACGGCTGCGATCCAATCGCGGACGGCCTGGGCGATGAATTCCGGGCCGTTGTCTGAGCGGATGAAGGCAGGGACGCCGCGCAAAATGAACAGGTCGCTCAACGCATCTATCACGTCGGTTGAGTTCAACCTGCGCCTGACCCGGATCGTCAGGCATTCGCGGCTGTGTTCATCCGGGATGTTCAGCGTCCTGAACGCTTTGCCATCGTCGGTCCGGCAATGGACGAAATCATAGGACCAGGCATGGTCGCGGTATTCCGGCCGGAGCCGGACGCAGGGTCCGTCATTCAGCCATAGCCGACCTTTCTTCGGTTGTTTTGTTGGCACTTTCAGCCCCCCACGACGCCATAAGCGCTCAACACGCTTGTCGTTCACCCGCCAGCCGGCATCGCGCAACAGCGCCGCAATCCTGCGATAACCATAGCGGCCGTATTGCCGCGCCAGTTCGATCATGTCCGCGACCAGCCGGTCTTCGTCTGCCCGACCTCTCGGCAGCTTGCGCTGCGTTGAACGATGCTGCCGAAGCACCCGGCAGGCCCGGCGTTCGGAAATGCCCAGCTCACCACGAACATGATCGATGCACGCCCGGCGGCGCGAGGGGCTCAGTAGTTTCCCCGTGCAGCTTCCGTCAAGATCAGCTTGTCCAGCGTCAGGTCCGACACCGCACGTCGAAGTCGATCATTTTCCTGCTGTAGCCGCTTCAGTTCCTTAAGCTGGTCCACGCCCATCCCACCATACTTCTGGCGCCAGCGGTAATAGGTCTGTTCGACAACGCCAATCCTCCTGATCGCATCCAGACGAGACATCCCTTGCCCCATCAGAACCTCAACTTGCCGCAACTTCGAAACAATCTCTTCCGGCTTCGGTCGCTTGTTTGCCATCTCTGATCCTCCGTTTCCTCATAATAACGGCGGACCACTTCAACGGGGGAGGATCAAGATGCCGAACTCCTTTTCACGCCAGGCGGGCCGGTTGCCAAAGCGGCTGGCATTCCGCACCAGCAGCGCCGGAATCGAATGCAATTCGCCCTGCGGCGCCTGCCGATCCGTCATAACCCCTCCCATATCGCACGGCTTTCGGGCCGCGGCGTCCGGCCCCCCGTGCCGGACGCGGCCACTGTTGCCGGCAATCCTTGCGGCAGTTTTTCAGCAATCCAACGAAATGTTACAAGGCTTTCGCGCCCCCCCTGCACAATGGTATCGCTGCCTGCGGGAGGATGAGGATGGCCGCTGGTGACAGGCAGGAAAGCGCGATCGCGGGTCGGTGCCGCCCGTGACCCCCGAGGAATTGCGCGCCGATCTGACCCGCTCTGGCCTCAACCTCATCGGTCAGGCGCTGTCGATCTTTGACGCCGATCTGCGCCTTGCCGTATCGAACCGGCAATACCGGACCATGTTCGCCCTGCCCGACCACCTGACCCAGCCCGGCACCAGCTTCGAGGATACCATCCGCTACATGGTCGGGCGCGGCGAATACGGCCCGCAGGACGATCCCGAGGCCGCCGTCCGGATGCGGGTCGAGCAGGCGCGCGCCTTCCAGCCGCATTATTTCGAACGCGCCCGCCCGGACGGCAGCTGGATCGCGGTCGAGGGCGCGCCGCTGGATCAGGGCGGCTGGATCGCCGTCTATACCGACATCACCGGCACCAAGCGACAGGAGGCGCTGCTGCGCGCGCGTTCGGAAAAGCTTAGCGGTCAGGTGCTGGACCATGCCGAGCGGCTGGCCGCCGCCAACCGCCAGATGGCCGCCGCCAACGCCGCCCTGCAAGAGGCGCAGCACATCCTGACCCGGACCGAGGCGCGCACCCGGCAGGTCACCGAAATGTTGCCCGCCCATATCGCCCATGTGGATGCGGATTACCGCTACAGCTTCTCGAACCGGCGGCAGCCCTCGATCTTTCCGGGCGCCGCCGAGCGGATCATCGGCCGGACGGTCGAGGAGGCCCTGGGCGCCGAGACCTTCACCGCGCTGAAACCCCATATCGACCGCGCCCTGGCAGGCGATCCGCAGGTTTTCGAGATCACGCATCCGGTCTCGGGGCGGCGCATCCGCATCGCGCTCACCCCCGATTCGGCCGGCAATGGCGTCTATGTCCTGTCCACCGATGTCAGTGACGAGGTACAGGCCCGCGAGGCCCTGTCCCATGCCAGCAAGCGCAGCATCGCCGCGCAACTGACCTCGGGGCTGGCGCATGATTTCGGCAACCTGCTGACCATTATCCTGGGGCTGCAGGGCCGGCTGGCGGCCATGGATCTGCCCCAAGACGCGGCTGACGATGTGCAGGCGACGCTGGCCGCCGCGCGGCGCGGCGCGACACTGCTGGGTCGGCTGTCACGAATCAGCCTGCCGCGCGAGGTCAGCCTGCAGCCGGTCGACCTGCCGCGGCTGCTCGCGGAGGTGGTGGCGCTGGCCACCCCGTCGCTGGACGAGGGGACGCGCCTGACGGTCAGCACCGACCTGCCCGCATTGCCGCTGCTTCTGGACCCCGAGGGGCTGCAGGACTCGTTGCTGAACCTGATCCTGAACGCCAATGCGGCAATGGCCGGGCCGGGCCAGATCGAGATTCTCGCCCGCGCGCGTGGTGACTGGATCGGCATCTCGGTGGGCGATACCGGCCCCGGTTTCTCGGACGAAGCCCTGCGGCGCGGCACCGAACCCTTCTTCTCGACCAAGAAAGCTGGCGGCGGCTCGGGGCTTGGCCTGTCGATGGTCTATGACCAGACCAAGCTGGCCGGCGGTACGATGCGGCTGAGCAATACCGCACAGGGCGCCCGCGTGACGCTGCGCCTGCCGCTGCGCCCGGTCACGCGCCAGATGCTGCTGCTGGTCGAGGATGACGACGCGGTCCGCCATGGCATCCGCAGTCAGCTGACCGGCCTCGGACATGCGGTGATCGAGGCGGCCAGCCTGACCGAGGCGCGCGGCATGACCGACCTGCCCGGCCTGACCATGATTCTGTCGGATATCCAGCTGGGCGATGGCATGGGGTTCGACCTTGCCGGGCCGCTGCCGCTGGTGCTGATGACCTCGCTGCCGCCGGGCGATCCGCTGCGCGCGCGCGCGCCGGGGCCGGTGCTGACCAAACCCTTCACCCCGGCCCGCCTTGCCGCCGCGCTTGCCGAGGCCGCAGCAGCCACGGACCGCCCATGACCGACGCGCCCCTGATCGCCATTCTCGACGACGAGCCGGAGATTCGCCGGCTGCTGGCCGCCGCCCTCCAGGAAGCCGGATTCCGCACGGCGGGTTTTGCCCGCGCCACCGAGTTCGAGGCGGCGCTGCGCCGCATCACCCCCGATGCCTGCCTGATCGATCTGGGCCTGCCCGACCGCGACGGGCTGGCGCTGGTCCACCGGCTGGCGACCGAATCCGGTGCCGCGATCATCATCATCTCGGGGCGGGCGCAGGTGCAGGACAGGGTGACCGGGCTGGAACTGGGCGCCGACGATTACATCATCAAGCCCTTCGAGCCGGCCGAGGTGGTGGCCCGGATCCGCGCCCGCCTGCGCTAGCCCGCGCAGCCGCAGGGTCGCGCCGGCGGGACGGTCCGTTTTGCCGGCTGGACCGCCGATTTCGACCGCTACGCGCTGACCGCCCCCGACGGCGCCGAGACCCCGCTGAGCCATGCCGAGGCCGAGGTGCTGCGCATGTTCACCGACAACCCGCGCCGCCTGATCACCCGCAACCAGATGCTTGAAACCCTGGGCGGCGCCGCCGGCGACAGTTTCGACCGGGCCATGGATGTCCGAATCTCACGGCTGCGCACCAAGCTGGGCGAGGATCCGAAAAACCCCCGCCTGATCAAGACCATCTACGGCGCGGGCTATATCTTTCTCGCCGAGATCGGGTGAATCGGGCCGCAGGTTGCGGCCGGCCAGCCTTGGGGAAAGCGCCGGAACCTCAGCCCAGCCGGCTGACGAGAACGGTCAGGAACAGGCCCAGCACGGCCAGAGCCATGCCATGGGCGAGGGCATATTGCAGCTTGTCGGCCCGGTTGCCGCCGCGCTTCGCGGCCCGTCCCCAGCCGACCGCTGCGCCAAGAATGAAGGCGGCGATCATGATCATGGCGCATGGCATAGCCCCGCCGTGCCGCGGTGTCGAGAGCCAGCCCCTTGAACGCGCCCCGGCCCCACGTTAGTTTGAAGGCAACTTGTAATCGGAGGGCGTGACCATGGCGCCCAGGCGTCCTGCGGGTGCGGACGCGTTCCCGAAAAAGACGGTCGAGCCTTTCGTCACCCGCACGGCCGAGGACGGGCCGCTTTATGCGGCCTTGGATCTTGGCACCAACAGTTGCCGGATGCTGATCGCCCGTCCCTCGGGCGGGCAGTTTCAGGTCGTGGACAGTTTCTCGAAGCCGGTCCAGCTGGGCCACGGCCTCGAGGCGTCCGGCAGGCTGTCGCGCCCCTCGATGGCGCGGACGGTGCATGCCCTGCAGGTGTGCCGGCGCAAGCTGGAATCGCATAAGGTCACGCGCATGCGCCTGGTCGCGACCGAGGCCTGTCGCCGTGCCCGCAACAGCCGCGACTTTCTGCGCATGATCCGGCGCGAAACCGGCCTGCCGGTGGAAATCATCGGCGCCGAGGAAGAGGCGCGGCTGGCGGTGATTTCCTGCGCGCCGCTGGTCAGCCAGCGCACGGAACAGCTGCTGATCGTCGATATCGGTGGCGGGTCGACCGAACTGGTCTGGATCGATCTGGAAGAGGTCGATCCCAAGGACCGCCCGCGCGCCATCATGCGGCTGGGCGAAGGCTTCGGCGATCCGCGACCGGGCGGCGCGCGGGTCGTGGACTGGATCAGCGTGCCGCTCGGCGTGGCGACGCTGCGCGACCAGTTCGAGGATGTCGAGGACGACCAGGGCCGCTTTGCCCTGATGTCCTGGCATTTCGAGGAAATGCTGGCCGATTTCTCGCCCTATTCGCTGATCCAGGAGGTCGAGGAAAACTTCCAGATCATCGGCACTTCGGGCACCGTCACCACGGTTGCCGCCAGCCATCTGGGCCTGCGCCGCTATGACCGGACCAAGGTGGACGGGCTGACCATGACCACGGCCCAGATCGACCGGGTGATCCGCGACTATCTGGCACTGGGCCCCGAGGGGCGCCGCACCGATCCGCGCATCGGGCGGGAACGTCACGCGCTGATCATGTCCGGCGCGGCGATCCTGCAGACCTTGATGCGGGTCTGGCCGACGCGGCGGCTCTCGGTCGCCGATCGCGGCCTGCGCGAGGGGCTGCTATATGCGCAAATGGTCAAGGATGGGGTGCTGGCCCCGGACGATATGAACGGGGTTGCATGAGATGACTGAGGGCAGAAAGCCGGGCGCGGGGCGGAAAAGCTCGGGCCGGGGGCAGCGCGATCTGCGCGTGCGGGTGAAATCGGCCAAGGGGCGCAAGCTATCTAGCACATTGTGGCTTGAGCGGCAGCTGAACGACCCCTATGTCGCGCGCGCCCGGCGCGAGGGCTATCGCGGCCGCGCCGCCTACAAGATCCTCGAGCTTGACGACAAGTACCGATTTCTCGTGCCCGGCGCGCGGGTGGTCGATCTGGGCTGCGCGCCGGGTGGCTGGTGCCAGGTGGCGGTGGCGCGGGTAAACGCGCTTGGCGAGAAATCCGGCAAGAAGATCGGCCGGGTGCTGGGCATCGACCTGCAGGAGGTCGATCCCATCGCCGGGGCCGAGATCCATCAGCTGGATTTCCTCACCGAAGGCGCCGACGATCAGGTCAAGGCATGGCTCGGCGGCCGCGCGGATGTGGTGATGTCGGACATGGCGGCGGCGTCCTCGGGGCATAAGGGCACCGATCACCTGCGCATCGTCGCGCTGGTCGAGGCGGCCGCACAGCTGGCCTTTGACGTGCTGGAACCCGGCGGCACCTTTGTCGCCAAGGTGCTCGCCGGAGGTGCCGAGAATGACATGCAGGCGCTGCTCAAGCGCAATTTCCGCAAGGTCGCGAATGTGAAACCGCCGGCGAGCCGCGCGGATTCCTCGGAGAAATTCATCGTGGCGCAGGGCTTTCGCGACCGCTCCGGCGAAGAGACCGCGATGGAGGGCGGCGGAGACGACAGCCAGGACTGACCGCCCCGGCGCCGGAACCCGGAAAACGCAGAGCGGGCGGCGGCTGCGAGGACCAGCCATGTTCGCCGGGCGCGTGGCACCCGGCCCGAGTCCTGCGCGACATGCTCTGCGACCGGATCAGTCTTAACGCGGAATCACGATCTCGGCGCGCAGGCCGCCCAGGCGCTTGCCGTCGCCCAGCCGCAGCTGACCGCCATGGGCGCGTGCGATATCGGCGGCAATGGCCAGGCCCAACCCGACGCCCTGCCCGCGATTCTGGTTCCGCGCGGGGTCGAGCCGGGTAAATGGCCTGACCGCCTCTTCCCGCCGCTCGGGCGGGATGCCCGGTCCGTCATCCTCGACCGAGACCCGGAACCAGCCCGGCCCCAGGGCGCCCTCGATCTCGGCCCGCTCGCCATAGCTGACGGCATTGCCGATCAGGTTCTCGATCGCGCGCCGCAGACTGTCGCGGCTGAAGATCGCAAGCTCGCTTTCATCACCTTCGATGGTCAGCAATTGCACCTGCTGCCCGCCACGCCGCGCATCCGCAACAATGCCGCGCAGGAATTCCAGCGCAGCCACGGGCTCGGGCGGATTGTCCTGCGCGGCTTCGCGCGCATGGTCCAGAAATGCGTCGATCATCGTCGCCATGGCCGCGACATCGCTTTCCAGCGCCGCCACCTCGTCGCGCTCGGGCGGGGCATCGGCGCTCAGCATCGACAGGCCCAGCCGCAGCCGCGTCAGCGGCGTGCGCAGATCGTGGCTGACGCCGGACAGCAGCTGATTGCGCTGCTCGATCTGGCGCTCGATCCGGGCGCGCATCTCCAGAAAGGCGGTGCCGGCGCTGCGGATCTCGATCGCGCCGGCGGGGCGATAGGGGACGATCCGGCCCTTGCCATATTCCTCGGCCGCGCGGGCAAGCCTGCGAATCGGGCGCAGCTGATTGCGCAGAAAGATCGTCGCGATCGCCGTCATCAGCAGCGAGGTCCCGATCATCAGCACCAGCAACTGATGCGGATTCGAGGCGCTGACCCGCGTGCGCGGCACGATCAGCCGGTATTCGCCCCATTTGCCGGCCAGCGTGATGCGCACCTCGCGCAACTCGCTCAGGTCGATGGCGCGCAGTTCCGGCACGCGCTCGTAAAGCTCGGCCGAGACGATCCGGCCCGACAGATCGTAAAACACCCGCGCATCCCGCCCCGCCTGCGCGGCCGGCAATTCCAGCGTCAGGCCCAGAGGCCCGGTCAGCCGCTCGGCCGCGATCCGGGCCGCGACGAGATCGGGGGCGGTCTCGATCCGCTCGGCGACCAGCGCCACCTCGGCCGCGACGCCCCGGGTCAGTTGCCGCGTCACATCCTCGAAGTGGCGCTGCAGGAACATGACCGTCACCACGATGGTGATGACCACCACCGGCAGAAACAGGATCAGCGCCGCGCGCCCGTAAAGCCCGCGCGGCATGATCTGTTTCAGCCACTCGAAATTCATTTGCCTGCGCCCTGTTGCGACCGTGGATTTCCGGCCGGTCGGCGGCTAGGTTAGCCCCATGACCAGCGCCGCGAAAGCCCTGCGGGTGATTACCGCCGACAATCCGTCGCCCCTGACCGGGCGCGGCACCAATAGCTTTCTGCTGGGCCGCGAGCGGATCGCGGTGATCGACCCCGGCCCCGATCTGCCCGCGCATCGCGCCGCCTTGCTTGCTGCGGCAGATGGGGGACGCATCACGCATATTTTCGTGACCCATGCCCATCTGGACCATTCCGGCGGCGCGCGGGCGCTGGCGCAGGCGACCGGAGCGCCGATCCTTGGCTTCGGCCCGGCCGAGGCCGGCCGCTCGCCGGTGATGGCGCAGCTCGCGCGCGAGGGCGGCATTGCCGGAGGCGAAGGGCTGGATCGCGATTTCGCACCCGATATCGCGCTGACCGACGGCGCGACCGTCGCCACGGATGAATGGTCGCTGACCGCCCTGCATACGCCCGGCCATTTCGCCGGCCATCTGAGCTTTCAGCACGAGGACCGGATTTTTTGCGGCGATCTGGTGATGGGCTGGTCCTCGACCCTGATCTCGCCGCCGGATGGCGATCTGGGCGATTATTTCCGCAGCCTCGCGCGGCTTGATTCGCTGGCGGCGCGCGAGTTTCTGCCCGCGCATGGCGACCCGATTCGCGACCCGGCCAGCCGGATCGCCGAGCTTGCGGCGCATCGCCGCGATCGCACCGCGCAGATCCTGGCCGCCCTGCGCAACGGACCCGCGACAGCCGAGTCCCTGGCCCGCGGCATCTATGAGATCAGCCCGGCCCTGATCCCCGCCGCGACGCGAAACGTGCTGGCGCATCTGATAGCGCTGGTCGAGCTTGGCGCGATATATGGCGAACGCCCGATCGCTACGGATACCGTCTTTGCCATGGCCTGATGATCCCCGACAATCGCGGCGCCGTGTCATCCACAGGTATTTTCATCAGGATGTAAAAAAACCGTAAAGGTCTCTGGACGACCTCGGATCGGGTTGCTATATGCGCCCCGTGTTCCGGCGTAGCTCAGCGGTAGAGCAGTTGACTGTTAATCAATTGGTCGTAGGTTCGATCCCTACCGCCGGAGCCATAAAAACAAGGGCTTAGCCAAATAGGCTAGGCCCTGTTTTCATTCCGGGGAACGCTGGGGGAACACGACGCCCCCGACCTAAGCCGGGCGCGCTCTGGTCAGGCTCTCCGGCTCAAGCCCTCGGTGCCCTCGATAATCGTCGCCATCAGCGCCTCGGCGACTGCAAGCGTTTCCTCGACAGACGCGATTGATATGCTGTCGTGCGGCCTGCACTCGTTTTCCAGTGATCGCCGGGCCGTGCGGATCAGTGACGCGACGGCATAGGAAAGCTGATAGGCGCAGCTTTGCGGATCGTCTGTTTTGATGATCGCTTCTATGGTTTCTCTGGTCATGCTGCACCCCTGATTAGCGCGCGGACCTCGGCTTCAAGGCGTTCCCGATAAGGGTTGCCGTAAAGCGCCTCGTAATCCATCGTCACGACAAGAAACTTGATCGCGGTATCCGCAGGACGTTCCGGCGGGATCGCCACCAGATCACGCAGCATTTCCTCGGCTTTGACGTTTGATGCGTCTATTTCATCATCGGACAGATCGGTGGCTTCCGCCCATTCCCGGTGAGCGATGAAGGCGCGATAGGCCTTTTCAACCCCGGTTTCGCCAGCCGCAGCCGGTAGCGGCACGCAGGCCGCAAGAGCAACGGCCGGGCCGGATTTCAGAACGGCGCGGCGGTTCATTTTCCACCTCCGTTCATCAGATCCATGCGGCGATGGCTGGCGCGCAGGGCTTCGCGCTGGAAACTGACGGCATTGCGGATCGACACATAGTCGTCCGCGCCAGTCTCGATCTCGTCCAGAGCGAGGCGCAACTTTTCGGCGATCATGGCCCGTTCGGTGGCCGGGGCGATATTCGGGATTTGTCCGGGCAAGCCGGGGGTGTTATGGCAAGTGTCAGCCATTCGCTTAACTCCATAGGTTAGCGTTTCGGTTAGGGCCGGGGGTTTGGGTGGTGCCTTCCCCCGGCCCGAATACTGTGTTAACAGGGTTAATAGTGCTTCGCAAGGAAAAACTGTGATAACACGAACAGGCAAACGCGGACCTGCGCCCACCGGCAAGGGCACGTTGATAGGCGTTCGCCTTCAACCCGACATGCTGGCATGGCTTGACGATCTCCGCGGGCAGCAGGACGATCAGCCCAGCAGGCCGGAAATGATCCGGCGGGTGCTGGAAGAGCGGAAAGGTTGACGAATCTTCCAGTTGCGTTAAAGTTCGGAGTGTGGCCGGGGACTTTCGCCCCCGACCTTTCTTCACTTCCTGCGGCTGGCGTTTATCAGAATGGCTACCGATACTGCCAGTTGCAGGACTTGAAGCGCTAATCCGATGTAATCCATTCTGATCGGCGTTTGCGGCGGCCCACATGGCTGCGGCGCGTTCCATCTTGTCGTTCTCGCTCAGTCGCAAGTCGCTACTCACGACCCATTCGCCACACCACGCGCGCGCGGGCGAGACTGATCTTAGCCAAGTTGGCCAAGATCGCCACACCACGCGCGTGCGGGCGAAGGTCAAAGGGCCAATTTGATCTTTTGATTCAGGGCCGCCACCCCACGCGCGCGCTTCACTGTCGCTTCGCTGACGCCGTGTTCCGTGGCTAGCTTCGCGGCGGTATTGGTTGGCGCAGATGGGTCATTTTGACCTATCTGCTTGTGCTGATTTGCGCCGGTCCCACCCTGAGTTTTTTTACCCGATTATACCGCCGCCCCAGCAGCAGCTTGAACGCATCCGGCGTCAGGTTCCGGCGGCCAAGCTGGTTGTAGCCGGTCCCTGCGCAGATGCTGGCCATGGCTACAACCAGTCGGATATCCTAAATGCGCGCGAACCATACTGCGCACCTTTGATTTTTGCGACGATCAAAAAGCCCAACAATTGCGGGATTTTCTCGCAAGTGCGCAGCCTAGTGCGCACCCTCCAAGTCCCCATCTGGGGAAAAAATCTGCGGATGAGAGGGCGGCGGGTTGCCGGAAGCCGACCGGCATTTTCTCGCAAGGTGCCCCCCCTCAATGCACATCGAAAGCCGCGAAGGGATCGGCCCGATCATCTGGTTCAGCCGGGGCAATTTTGTGGCGATCAGTCGGAGTTGCCCCAAGGCTCGATAGCGCCTGCTTGTAGGCCCGCAGGAATGCCATGTTCTGCCCCATGCCGTCGGTCATCAGTGCCGCACGCTGGCAGGCCGTCGCCTCAACAATCCCGCGATCCGCGAATGTCAGCCAGGGCAGTTCCTCGGCCAGCAACGCCCATGCCCGCTTGGCCAGGGGCGACAGGTAAGCAGGTGGCCGCCCCAGCGGCCGGGCAATGACAGGTTCAGACCTGCCCCGGTAGCGTTGGGGGTTCTTTCGATCAGCGCCGGTCAGGCGGGCTTTAGCAAGCGGTGTTCTATGCCTGGGCATCACGACCTCGAATGTTTGAATTGGGGATGCGTGAAAAGAGCGGGGCCGCGGGTTCCCAGAGCCGACCGGCACTTCCTGCAATAGCCCCCCTCCGGGGCTGGGCAGGTCAAGGCGGGCTATTGGCACGCCCTCCGCCAATGCACCGCTGGCAGCGGCAAGGTGGCGATATAGACTTCATCGGGATGAGCCGTGTAGCCGTATAGCACGACGCTTTCGCCCTCATCGCAGATTACGGCATCGACCTGCTCTATCCCCAGCAGATCCTTTGCCAGCGCCCGCTGGAACGCCGCCTTGATCTGCTCAAGCTGATCCATCGGCCTTGCCCTCCAACTCCTCGACCCGCTCGGCCAACCAACGCTGCTGGACTAACAGTTGAGCAAAGGACTTGAACAACAGTTCGCTGGCGGTGTCGATCTTCACGCCCGCCTTGGCCGCTCCGGCCAGAACGTTGCCAGCCCATTGATCGGCCGCGCCTTGCGCCAAAAGGCTGCGATCTGCTTTTGACAGGCTGCGCGGAAAGGCGGGGAGTACATTTTCGCCTCCGGGGATTGGCGCGTTGTCCTGCACTTGATCCAGTCGCTTCACCTCAAGGATTGCCGCCTCGGCATTTGCTGGCACCGTGACAGCGCTTAGCTCTATAACTTCCCATTCCGTAAACCGCCGGCCGCCGCCTTGCAGCGTGTCCCATTCCTTGCCGATGAACCCGACGCTCAGCCCTCGTATCAACCCGGAGCGGATTGCTCGCCAGCCCTCATCCGCCTTTGCGGTCGTGCCCTCCGGTGCGATCTGGCAGGTGACATAGATACCTTGCGGCGTCGCCCGTGCCTCGATGACTTCACCAATGGGCGCGTTGTGGTCGTGGCCCAGCAGTAGCGGCAGCGGCAACCTGAACCGGGCGCCCATGGGGTCAAGCTGGTCGCCTTGGCGATCTGTTGCCGGCGTGCTGGCGATTCCGGTAATGCGGCGGGCCTCTGCGTTGGCCCGCTTGATCTGTATGAACGCATGTGCTCGCTGCATCAGCCTACTCCGTCAGGGTCAGCCGGGCGGCGACTGTGGCGCGCATCGGCTCAAGGCCAAAACCCACGATAACGCGACTGGCGATAGAATGAGTCTGGAACAACGAGATTAGCGGTGCGCCGGCCAGTGCGACCGCGCCCTCACTGCTCGTGTCGATCCGCACATCCGTCATGTTCGCCGCAACGTCGCTTGCGGATACCAGCAGCAGATCGCCGGCCGGCAGGGCGTTGGAAACGGCAACCGGCGCGCCGAAAATTTGGCCAGTGCCGTCCAGGTTGACGGTTATCCGATCATCGGCCGGTGTGGGGGCCAGGAACGCGACCGCCCTGGGCGACAGCACCCAGCGCAGGCGCTGGCCAGCCTCGCGGATCAGCAATTCGGCCATGGATTGAAACCCGGCACGGATCGCTGCGATATCGTCCTTCGGGGCGGTGAAGCCGGGAATCGTGCCCAGGCCGGCAACCATCTGCGCATCGACCGCCTGCCCGACCGCTTTACGCAGCAGCGCATTTATGTAGGCCTGACCCTCGGAAGAAATATCGCCCCACGCTTGTTCAGTGGCAACGATGATCGCTGCCGCCTTGCGCAGGGTCAACTTTGCCCCGTCAAGATCAACGTCCATCGCCGGAATGGGCGCGCCGTCCTCGACCAGTGCCGCCGACCCGTCAGCCGTCGCATGGATTAGCGGCTTGTCCATCGGTGCCAGTTGGAAAGATCGGTCGGTAATGAACCTGAAAAAAGCCGATTGCGTGGCGGCCGCCTCTGCGAAAGCCTTGACCGGGCCAGGACCAGCAGCTTCCACAACCCCCGAGGTCAGCGTCTTTCGGATTTGGATCGCCTTTGCCGGGGCGCCGAGTTCGGCCATCCGGTCGGGCGTCAGGTCAAGCGCTTTGCCGCGCAGCGCCCATGCCAGCGCCGCGCCATCTTCGACGCGGTTCGCCAGCGCCGTAACTGTCTTGATGTGATCGTTCATTGATTTGGCTCCGTTATTTTGCTCTGCCCCAAGAGTCGCACGGGCGGATTTTTCTAACCACGGGGCAGGCGACTTTCCGGCGGAAGTCACCGGAATCGCCATAGGATGCCGTCGCGGGTTTTATTCGCGCGCTCGACGACCTCCGGCGGAAGGCTCGCGAGCCAGTGCCCAAGGCTGCGCGTTGTTGTGATGCCCAGATCGTCAAGCGCTGCCGCGACCGGCGGCACAGGATCGCCCGTCGCCTCGCATGCCCGGCGCACCGCCTCAATCGCGGCGCTGGCTTCGCGGACGGCGAACCAGTCGCGCGCGGTTAACGCGGCCAGCGCCGCGACCAGATCGCACTCGACCGGATCGGGCCGACCGTTTTCGAGAAGCGCAACGATGCGCTCAAGGGCCTGCTCGATGCGGCTCAGTTGCTCGGCAACCCCGGTCATGCCCAGGCCCTCGGATCGTGTGGATCATCGGTCGCGGCGTAATCCTTGAACGCCTCGGCCAAGGCGGCGGCGATGCGTGGCGACAGCGGGATGACATTTTCGGCTTCGGGTGCCCGACCCGTGCTAATCGTGCTATTCGTGCTAAACGTCATGGCGGCAGCATTTTCGCCCGGCGCACCCTGATCCGTGCTAATCGCGCTAATTGTGCTAATCGATCCGTCTGGATTAGCACGAATAGCATGATTAGCACGCCCCCCGCTCTCTGCGCGCAGTTTCGCAAGGGTGCCATATGCGTCAAATTTCATGGCCCGACCTCACGATGCGATAAGCCTCGCGGCGGGATTTGCCGCGAACCTCCGATCCTTCGGGCAGGACAGTCAGCCAGCCGTGCTTGACCAACATGGCGATTGCAGATTTCGCGGCCGGGCTTTCGCGAAGGGCGCGGATCGGGGCGCGCTGCAACACGTCGCTCGGCAGCACCTCGGAATGCGGCCAGCTGGTCAACAACCACTTGCGCAGAGCCTCGGCCCTCTCGATCTCGGCCGACACTGTGGCAGCATCCGCCAATCGGGCAGCTTCGCCCAGGTAGAACCCGGCCAGCGTGATCGCATGCGCCATGACCTCGCCCGAAACCTCGGGCGCGTGCAGATCATCCCATGCGGTCAGTGTCCCGGCGATCCGGCAGGCCTGTTCGGCCGCCTTGGACGCATAGCCGGTGACATGGGAAAACTCCCCGCCGGATGCCTGCGCCGCCTCGACCGCATCCGAGAAATGCATCAGCAGCGCCCGCGCCTCCCGGGACAGCGGCAGGATGCGGGGTTCCAGTTCCCGCGTCTCGGCATCCATCGGCAGCGGCGTGTCGAGGATAGCGCGCAGGCGATCCGCGAAGGCGGGAAGCGCATGGTCATCATGTCGCACCGCCGATTGCAGACGGGTGCCGATGGTGCTGGCCGGCTCACAGATCAGAAAGCGCGGCAAAAATCCGGTATCGGCGGCCATCGGGTCAGCCATGAAAGCGCGGGCCACGCCGATCTGCACCATCAGGTGAACGGCCAATCTGCGCCCGTAGAGCGTGAACGAGCCTTCCCCCTGCCGCGTGCGGCGGATCGGGTTGCCCTGCCAGAGGTCATTAAGCGCCGCCAAGGTCTTTTGGCGGTTTTCATTCGCCATCGCGAAGCCGCCCAGGAACTGCCCGCCTTCGTCCGAGAAAATGCCAAGCGTTGGCATCCCCTCCGCGAACTTGCGCGTCAGGCCCTCATAGGTCGGCTCGGTCACCGTGCGGTCGGGCGACGGCGGTGCGGCAGGCTCCTTGCCCAGCGCGTTCAGATCGGCCTCGGCAGCGGTTCGCTTCTCGCCCTTGCCCCTCTTGGCCTCTGAAAGGATCCGGTCGCGCTCGCCTTTCCACAACGCATGGGCATTTTCCCACGACGCCATATCATTCCGCCTGGCTTTGGCTTCATCCTTCTCGAAACTGCGCAGGGCGGCCATCAGCGGCGCATCGCAGGATGACTTCCGTTCGCCTGACTTCGCGATGGTCAGGGCATAGAGCGAAACGGGACGCGGCCCGCCCAACGTCTCAACATCGACAAAGCCCTGCACCGCCAGAGAGGCGACGGCCAGCGCCGAAGCGGCGGGGATCGCCACGGGGGCGAGGGTCATGCCCTGCACCGCCTCGACTGCGGATTGCAGCGGCCCCAGCGCCTGAACGGGATAAGGTTCCCCTGCGGGAATCTCGCGCAGCAGCGGTTGCGGCCCCTCGGCCTTGAACGGAATCGGTTCGGCCATCGCGTTCATGCTGCGGCCCCTTTCATAATGAGAATATCGTTCCAGTCTTTGCCCTCGGGCGCGGGCAGGATGCTGACGGTCCAGCCTAGGGCGGCAGCGCGTTCGGCCAGCTTGTGCCCGGCGGCCCTGCCGGCGTCATCGCCATCGGTGGCGATGGTCAGGCGATGCGGGCGATCAGGCAGGCGCAGCCCAGCCATGCCCGAAGCTGACAGGCAAGCCCAGACGATCGCAGGTGCCCGCAGCAAGCCGCTGCACAGGCTCAAGGCTGTCTCGATGCCCTCAGCCACGACCAACGGCCCATCGGCCTGAGATAGACGCACCGCGCCGCCGGCGGTTGCGCCCAGCATCATCTTGTTCGGCTCGATCCGGGCTTTCGCAACGCCGTCCAGATAGGTGCGGTGCACTGCGGGTAGGTCCGCGCCCTGAACCGCCGCGATCATCGCCGGGAAGCGCTTGGCGCTCGGGCCGTGCCAGCAATCGGCACGAAAGCGCAGCGCGTTCGGCAGGTCACAGGTGATGCCCCGAGAACGCAGGTAGTTTTCCGCAAGCGTTCCGCTGATCGGCACGGCCTCTTTCCAGATCGCACGGGCCTGATTTGCCCGCTTCTCTGCTTCGGCCCTGTGCTCGGCCTTGCGCTTGGCGATTTCGGACGGATTGGGGGGCGAAAAGCTGCCCCGGCCCTCGACCAGCCCCAAGCCGCGCAGCGCGTCCATGATGTCCTCGAAGCGGCATCCGGCATGACAGTGCACCAGCAGGCGACCGTCACGGCCTTCGCTGATCGAAAGCGCCGGCGTCCGGCTGTTTGCGTGCGCCGGGCAGAAGCAAAGCCCGCCATCGCGTCCGGGGCGACCGCGTAGCGCTGTGACGATCTCGCGCGCGCTCATCGTGCCGCCCTCACGCCGCCGGGCGAGAAGCGAGCCAGTCCGTCACTTCCGCCTCACGCCAATAACGGCGTGGGCCAATATAAATCGGCCTCGGGAAATCCAGCGCCGGATTGTTCAGCCAGCGCCACATGGTCATGTCGGAAATGTCACCGCACAGAATACGGACAGCGTTTGCCGAGATAAGTTTGCGTTCCATTGGGTCGCCTTTCGTTAAACGATAGGCCCCCTATTGATGACTGTTTTTCAGACGAAAAAATCCTGCGGCAATTTCTTTTTTTCAGTCTAGGGCTTTTTTGGGCCTCCCGCGCCGTTTTGCGGGCTTCGCCAACAATTTCAAACCCTCTTGTTCTCGAACTCGGGACAGCCTCAGACCCAGCGCGGCAATCGCGAGGCTGTTGGCCTCTAATAAATAATCCAGGGCTAAATCATAATTTTCGTCATCCAGTGCGCGGATGCCAGACCGCGCGCGGGCGAGCGCTGTGGTCCAATGTGTGCGACCGCTCGCAAGGTCATCTTTTAGTTGGCGCTCAGTGACAACATCGCCCACCCAGTAGCTCGTGGTGGCTCCATATCCGACTGCCTCGATCTGTCGTATGAGCGTCTCAAGCCTCGCTTGGATCATCTCGCCCGACGTCTTGCCAAAATCCATCACCGCCCCCCGATCCGCAGGGCATTGCCCGGCTTGCCAAAGGCTCGCCGGCATCGCATAGCGAGAGCCATGAGCTTGATCCGTAACGAACGTACGAAACTGACGGCAACATTCATCAATGGCATCGCCATCGCAGTCTTTGCGGTCGGCGGGCTGACGCAGGCCGTGAAGGCGCTCGATCCTGCGGCCAAGATGTCCGTCGCCTCTGTGATCGTCACGTTTAGTTGCTTTTTGGGGGCCTTTGCCCTACATATGATAGGTAGATGGATGCTTGGAAGGCTTGAAGAATGACCACGATGCAGATCATCGCCGTTCTTATGACGCCCGTTGCCGGCTTGGCGATTGCTGGTGCCCTTGCGTATATCGTGCGGCGCGACACTTCCCACGACCATCACCCTGCTAAATAGCATTACCGCGCCCCCGACAACTGCACGACGTTGACCGCACTGCCTTCGACAAGCTGCGTGACGCGGCTCGCCCACGCCTCCAAAGCGGCCCGCTTCTCGTCGGCATAGTCGTGGCGCTGGTACACTCCTACAATTCCGCCTCCCGTTCCGCTCACATGGTTTAGCACGGCCTCGGTGACGCGCACCGGAATGCCGAGCCGCGCCATGCCGGTTGCGGCAGTCCTGCGAAGGTCGTGGAAGGTCCAGCGGGGTATCTCAACCGACTCGCCCCGATCTTCTGACGCAGCCTTTTCCATCGCCTCGGCCAATGTGGCCCGTGCCTTGTAAAAGCCGCTGACAGGCGTCGTGCCGGTGGTAGTGAAGATATAGCCCGGCTTACCGGCGATGCGATCCACGCCCGCCAGAACGTCGCGCACGGCCACAGACAGCGGCACGTCGTGCGCCCGTCCATTTTTCGTTCGGTCGGCTGACAGATGCCATAGATCGCCCCGGATTTCGTTATCCGTGATCTGCGCCGCCTCATTCAACCTCTGGCCGGTCAGCAACAGCACCTTGCCAAGCGGCCCCCAGGGGAAGCCCTCGGCATCGCAGGCATTCCAGAACCAGCGGATTTCGTCGTCAGTCAGAACCCGGTCCCGGCTGGCTTCCTTCGCCGCCGGCTTGACGCCCGTTGCTGGCGACATGGGGATAATGTCACGCTCGACACACCAGTTCAGGAACTTGTTCAGATAGGCTCGGACACGGTTTGCCGTCACCACGCGCCCGCTGTCCGCGATGCCGTCCAGCAGGTCGATCACGTCGCGCCGGGCAATGTCGTGAATGTCCCGGTCGCCCCATTCGGCGACGACAAAGCGATCCAGTTCCCTGCGTACCAGATGGCCGCTTTTCAGGCTGGACAGGTGGCGCTTGTGATATTGGCCGATCAGAACCCTGATCTTGTCGCGGTCATCCTGGGGCTTGGGGGCTTTCGCTGCCCTTACTTCCTCGGCCGGGTCGCGCCCCTCTGATGCGGCCGCCAGTGTGTCCCGTGCCCGCTGGCGCGCATCAGCCAGCGAAAGGACAGGATAAGCGCCCAGGGACATACGGCGGTGTGTGCCGCCATGCCGGTATCGCACCTGCCACCCCTTTTTGCCGGTGGGCTGCACCACAAGGTAAAGCCCCGTGCAAAGGCTGTCGGGAACTTCTTGGCGCTTGTCGGTCGGTTGCATCTTATCGACGGTCGCGGCGGTCAGCTTCATGTCAATTTGTCCTCTGGGGAACAGTCTGGGGAACAGGGTAGCGGATAGCCACCGTTCCCCGGTGTTAGACAATGAGAACCGAAAATGTCAATAAAAGCTGTGATTTCTGGGTATTTTGTGGAATGACCGTTTTACACCGTTATGGCGTGATATGTGGTGAAAATAGACTGTTAATCAATTGGTCGTAGGTTCGATCCCTACCGCCGGAGCCAAAATCACCGAGTGAATCAATAATTTGCGAGAGACCTCAGCGAGCTGGTTCGGGGTGTTTGGCGTTAGTAGGCAAATAGTAGGCACCATTTCCGATGTTGCCGTTAAGCCTCAAAGCAAATCACTTGATCTGGGGATAAGAGCGAGCGACGTTCTGCCTACGTGATGAACGTGTTTGAAATCGAGATATTGGGGGCAAATCTTGGCACAGCTAGGCTATCGACTTCTCGGGGCAATGGTTGGCTTCTTGCTCGGCTGTTTGGCGCTGGCGGCTCTTTACTTCATTCTTCAGTTCGCCTTGGCGCTTTTTGACGTAAACCACGTTCGGTTTCGGGCACCCATCGCCGTGTTCTTCTTACCGTTCATAGCCGCATTCGTCGGCCTAAAAGCTGGCCCCGAGATATTCCTTTTGGTCCAAGACAACCTCGGCAGAGCTGGACCGTGGGCAAGGCTTATCTTGATTGGGCCAGTCTTCTGGGCGGTTGTGGTCGTCGCTTATGTGCTTGTTTTCGAGCCGTTTGGTTATCGTATCTCAGAAGACGAATGGCTCCTTGTCGCCAAGATCGTCCTCTTTCCCACGGCAGTCCTTTGGGCCGGTGTCTGGGTGGTTGCAAAGTTCATCATAGGCAAATGACGGCCCAACATGGGGAATTGTCGTTACTCTCACCCCGCATTTCAAGCCGGTTTTCTGAACACGTCCACGTTGTCCAGCTTCCCGGCAAGGTCGTGGATCGTCGCCAGAGTTTCGGGGCCAAACTCCCCCTTGCGGTAATCGTCGGCCACCCGCACCAGCTTGAACACGTCGGCATGGGAGAGCCCGGCCTCTAGGAGGTCGGCAATACGGGCTTTCACGATCCAGTCCAGAAGCGCGGCAAGGGTCCGGCCGAGTTCATCGGCGCTTGCTCCCTCTCGGGGCATGGTGGGCGGTGCCAGCTTACGCATTGCGGATCACCGGGGCATCGGTGGTGCTGAGAGAGGTGCAATCATAGGTGATCGCGGTGCCCAGCACGTTGGCAGGACTCTGTTGCACAAATCGGCTGCTGAGCGGACTTCCCCTTTCCCCGGACAGTTCTATCCCGCGACCTCTGTGATGGGCGTGCCGCGCGCGGTGAAGCCGTTCAGGACGGCGACACGGACCTGGAACTCTGCGACCTGGCGGTCGAAGTACCGTGGCGTCTTGCAGGCTTGCCCTTCATCGCCGGGCTGTCGGCATCGCGGACATTCACCCGCAGCGCGTCGAAGATCACGATCGGGTACATCCGCTCCAGCGACCGGCTCTGCCATTCCCGGACCTGATCCATGACAGCATCGGCGACCCGGATGATCACAGGTCGGGCGGAACCTTCGGGCCATAGAGGTCGAGCAGATGGGCCTGGATGTCCCGCACCGTCAACCCGGCGGCGGAGAGTTCGGTGGCCCTGTCATCCATACCGTCGATCCGGGTCTGGCCTGTCTTCACCAATTCAGACTCTAGGCTTCTGCGCGGTCGCGGGGCGCTGCCACCGGCATCTCGCCATCCTGCCGCTCCAGCACCTTGGTCGAGGCGCCATTCCGGCGGCTGGCCGAACCCGGTGGGGCTTCCTTGCCGTCCTCGTAGCCGAGATGCGTCTTCAGTTCGGCACCCAGCATCCGTTCGATGAGCTTGATCTTCGGCTCTTTCATCAGCCCGGCGTCGCCCAGCAGATCCTCAGGACGCTCCACGCCGTTGAGAAGTTCGTCAAGCAGTTCCTTCGAGATCGGCATGCATGCTTTCTTTCGAAAAAGGATGGACCGGATCCATCATGCACAAAAGGAACAGACACTCTCGTAGTAGACCGCCCAGACCTGCGCAATGTCATGGCTTCCGGCTAAGAGCGAGTCTTTCTCCGTCAACGCGATCCCGCGGATACAGCGTTCGACCCCGTTGTCGTCGATTTCTAGGCGGCCTGATCGGCCCCACTTGAGTTTTCCAGTTTGATCGTTAGTGCATGACCAAGCTCGGATTCCTCCGGATAGACCCAGAGAGCGCAGTGCTGCTTGGGCGCATTCCGCATCCTTGTGCCCCAGTGCTCCGGAAACCCCGTTTCCCCCTATGCGATCGACAACCAGCAGACTCGCGCGAGGCTGTTATGTCGGACAGAATTCGCATCTGGCACTTCGACCGGCGCAGGCGACGCGGTGCGGCCTCCCTCATCCCCGGCACAGCCTTCAGCTTCCGCAGCGGGCGAAGACTTGGCCATAACCCGCCGCGCATGCCAATTCGTCAAACTGTTTCGGGGAATCCTGCCGGGGCAAGGAAAGTATCCAGTCGCCGCCGGTCGCGAATTGCGGCGCAAGGGCACGCAGCGGTCCCTCCTCCTCGGCCGATTCGCTCATGAACAGAGCGATCAGGCAGACCCCGCCCTGATCGTCGCGGATCGGGCAGATACGGACATCCACCCTGAAATGACGCCCTGCCTTTGACACCTGCCCCAGACCGTCGATCCGGCAATCCTGTCCCGCCTGCATATCGAGCATCCGTGCCAGCCGGCCGGGTCTTCGTTCGAACCGGTCGAGCAGCATGTCCACCGGTTCGCTGATCAGTTCGTCGCGGCGATAGCCGCACATGTTCAGATAGGATTGGTTCGCAGCCACGATACGCCCTGCCGGATCGAGGATCAGAACGGCGCGATGCGCCCTGCCGGCGCGAATCGCCAGTTCAAGGTCGCTGGGTAGCATCTGGGTATCCGACATCGGAAAACTCCTGACAGAATTTCCCATACCATCGCAGCGATAGGCTAATTTTCCGTTAGCGCCGCCTCAGATTTCGGTCGGCGGGCCAAAACGCTCGATCATGCGCTTGTGAATCTGGTCGCGCGTGCTGCGATAAAGCGCCAGCTTGGCCTCGCGGCCCTCGGCCAGACCCGCGGGATCCATGATCGCCCAGTATTCCACCTCGAGATGCGCGACACGCGTTAGTTCCAGCGCCATGCGCTGGCTGGCCGGGGACAGTGCCACGATCAGATCGAAACTGCCCAGATCGTCGCCCCATGCCTGCATTTCCTCGAACGAGCGCGAGCGGTGGCGTGACAGCTCCACCCCCATCTCCTGGCAGACCGCGACGGCGAAACCGTCGATCTCCATGTCGTTTTTCACCCCGGCGGACTGCACATATGCGGCCCGGCCGTAGAATTTCTTCATCATCCCCTCGGCCATGGGCGAGCGAATCGCGTTGTGATCGCAGCAGAACAGTACCGAATTCGGGATCGGTCCGGCCACGAATCACTCCTGAAGCAATGCGCAGATCAGGGTGAAGAGCCGGCGCGCGGTATCGATATCGACCGTGGCCTTGCCCTCAAGACGTTCCTGCAGGGTCCTTGCGCCTTCGTTGTGGATACCGCGCCGGGCCATGTCGATCGCCTCGATCTGCGCCGGCGGCAGACGCTTTACCGCGTCGAAATAGCTGGCGCAGATCTGGAAGTAATCCTTGACCGTCTGACGGAACGGGCCCAGCGACAGATGGAATTCCGCGATCCTGTCGCCGGATTCGGTCGCGATGTCGAAGACCAGCCGCTTGTCGCGAATCGCCAGAGCCAGCGCATAGGGGCCTTCGGGGGCGGGCTGATCCTCGCGCCCGGGCAGGCTGAGGCTGTTATCCTCCAGCAGGTCGAAGACCGCGACACGGCGGTCCTGCTCCATCTCGGGGGTCGGCGGCGGCAGGGCACTGTCGTCGATGTCGATCCGACAGATGCGGTTGCTGTGCGTGCTCATTCACCCCTCCCCGTTCAAGGTCGCCAGCCGGGCCGATATCGACATGCCATGCGCCGACAACCCCTCCGAGGCGGCCAGCCTGACCGCGGCGGGGCCGATCGCCGCCAGCGCGGCGGGCGACATGCGCGCGATTGTGGTGCGTTTCAGGAAATCCATGACGGAAAGGCCGGATGAAAACCGCGCCGAGCGCGCCGTCGGCAGGACATGGTTCGGCCCGCTGACATAATCTCCGACCGCCTCGGGCGTCCAGCCGCCCAGAAAGATGGCTCCGGCGTGATGCGTGCGCCCGGCCAGGGCCTCGGGGTCGTCCACGCATAGCTCGAGATGTTCGGGCGCGATCCGGTCGGACAGCGCCGCCGCCTCGTCCAGATCACGGGTCACGATCACCGTGCCATAGTCGCGCCAGCTGGCCGCCGCCACCTCGGCGCGCGGCAGGCCGGGCAGGATGCGCTCGACCTCGGCCACGACCGCGCGGGCCAGGGGCTCGTCGGGGGTGATCAGGATCGCCTGGGCATCGGCGTCATGTTCGGCCTGGGCAAGCAGGTCCAGCGCCAGCCATTCCGGATTCTGCGCACCCTGCGCGATGATCAGCACCTCGGAGGGTCCGGCGATCATGTCGATCCCGACCCGGCCGAAAACCTGCCGCTTGGCCGCCGCGACATAGGCGTTGCCCGGGCCGGTGATCTTGTCGACCGGGCGGATGGTTTCGGTGCCATAGGCCATGGCCGCGATCGCCTGCGCGCCGCCGATGCGGTAGATCTCGTCGACGCCGGCCAGGTCCGCAGCCAGCAGAACCAGAGGATTTACGATCCCGTCCGGCGTCGGCACGCATATGACCAGCCGTTCGACCCCCGCGACCCGCGCCGGAATCGCATTCATCAGCACCGACGAGGGATAGCTTGCCTGCCCGCCGGGCACATAAAGACCGGCCGCCGAAACAGGCGTCCAGCGCCAGCCCAGCGTGGCGCCCTCGGGGTCGGTCCAGCTGAGCCCCTCGGGCATTTGCCGCGCATGATAGGCCCGGATCCGATTGGCGGCCAGGGACAGCGCGGCGCGATCCTCGGGCGAAACCCTTGCCGTTTCGGCGGCAATCTCCTCTTTCGAGAAAATCAGGCTGCCCGGGGTCAGATCCAGCCTGTCGAAACGCGCCGTCAGATCGACAAGCGCCGCATCCCCCCTGGTCCGCACCTCGCTGATGATCGAGGCGACGGCCTCATTCACATCCGTCGCATCCTCGCGCTTCATCGCAAGCATCCCGGCGAAACGCCGTTCGAAATCTGTCTGGAGAGTGGATAGATGTATCGGCATGCTCGGACTCGATGGGATTGGACCTTGGTAACGGCTGCATCACGGGCGCTCAAGCGGCGATAACAGAGCAGGATCCGCCGCCACCGCGCCTCGTCCCGGCCGGATTTGGATATTTGAGTGAAGAAGAAGCATGCGCCGGATCGGTAAGCCGCTGTCTTTCTTCTTCATATAAATATCCATTCCGACATCGCCGGCAGCGGGCGATCGCTCATGCCCCGGGATGGCTGGGTTCCTTTCGCGATGGTGCGATATAGGGACGCGTGACATCGCGCAGTTCAAGATTCAGGCATTCCGCATCGACCGCCAGCGTACCGTCGCCCGAGAATTCCAGCAACAACCGCCCGGCGCCATCCTGGCCCGGCTGCCATTTCAGTGCCAGAAGCGCGAGAATCAGATCGCCGTCCTTGCGGTCAATGCCATCGCTTTGCACCTTTTGCACATCCGAGATCAGCAGCACCGAGCGCACCCGTTCATAGGCGCGTTCCTCGCGGCGGGCATGTTCGGCATCCTCCCAGCGAAAGCGGTTCAGCAGCAACGCAAGCTGACGGTGACGCCGATCATAGGCGATCTCGGAGACCGGCAGGACGGAATCCTGCACCAGCGCCGAAATCACCGTCAGATCGTCGGCATCGCTTGCCATCAGCGCCAGCGGCGCCGGGTCGGCATCGGCGAAACGCGCGTCATTCATGCCGGGGGGTCTCCTTGATGCGTTCGATATCGGCGCCCACGCCGCGCAGCTTGCGCACGACCTTTTCATAGCCACGATCCAGATGATAGACGCGGCTGACCGTGGTTTCACCCTCGGCCGCCAGCCCCGCCAGAATCAGGCTGACCGAGGCGCGCAGGTCGGTCGCCATGACCGGCGCGCCACGCAGCTTGCCGACGCCCTTGACCGTGGCATGGCCACCATGGACATCGATCTGCGCCCCCATGCGGGCCAGTTCGGGCGCGTGCATGAAGCGGTTCTCGAAAATCCGCTCTTCCAGAACCGAGGTGCCCTCGGCGGTGCATAAAAGCGCCATCATCTGCGCCTGCAGATCGGTCGGAAAGCCGGGAAAGGGCTCGGTCACGACATCGACCGCGCGGATAGGGCCGTTCTTGCGCGCCACCTTCAGGCCGCGATCGGTCTCGGTCACGTCGATCCCCGCCTCGTCCAGCTTTTCGCAGAAAGCGGCCAGAAGGTCGATGCGGCCACCCAGACACTCGACTTCGCCGCCGCAGATGGCAGGCGCGAGCATATAGGTGCCAAGCTCGATCCGGTCGGTCACCACCGGATGCGTGGCGCCGCCCAGCACGCGGACGCCTTCGACGGTGATGGTCGAGCTGCCCTCCCCCTCGATGCCGGCGCCCATGCGACGCAGGCAGTGGGCCAGATCGACGATCTCGGGCTCGCGCGCGGCATTCCTGATCACGGTGGTGCCGCGGGCCAGCGTCGCCGCCATCAGCGCGTTTTCCGTCGCGCCGACCGACACCAGCGGGAATTCGATCACCGCCCCTTTCAGCCCGCCGGCCGGCGCCTTGGCATGGACATAGCCGTCGCGAAGATCGAGTTCGGCCCCCATCGCCTCAAGCGCCTTGAGGTGCAGATCCACCGGCCGCGCGCCAATGGCGCAGCCGCCGGGCAGCGAGACGATCGCATGGCCATGCCGCGCCAGCATCGGCCCCAGCACCAGGATCGAGGCCCGCATCTTGCGCACGATCTCGTAATCGGCGGTGTGATTGTCCAGATCGTGGCTGGAGAGCGCCAGCACCTGGCCGCCCTGCAGGCTGGCGACCTCGGCCCCCAGCGATTGCAGAAGCGCGGTCATCGTGCGGATATCCGACAGGCGCGGCGCGTTGGTCAGGGTCAGCGGCTGATCCGTCAGCAGGGTCGCCGGCATCAGCGCCAGACAGGCATTCTTGGCCCCGGCAATCGGGATTTCGCCATTCAGGGGCCCGTTGCCCCTTACGATGATCTGGTCCATCTAGTCCTCGTTATTGGGACAGCGCCGGTCTGGCGGCGTCTCTGCCCCGTGCTGCTCGCCCCCTGCCTCGCTGTCGGATGCACGCGCGCGCCCCTGCGCCTTGCGGCGCGCGAGATTGGCCCGCAGCGCCGCCTTGAGCCGCGCCTCGCGTGAATCGTTGTCAGGTTCGCGGGGTGTTTTTGTCATGCTTCCTGTTAGCGGTCTTGACCGCTTGCGTCCAGCGGCGGCGCCTGCCTCTGCGTGCGATTGCCGAGGCATGCGGAATTGCAGTTTTTCGACGCTTCCCCCTTGCACGATCCGCGCAGTCGGTCTAAAGCCCCGCCACGATGCAGTAGCAAGCCGCGGCAGAGCGATACTTTTCGATCGGACCCGGAGCACAAGGCTGCTGAATAGAAAGGGCTTTTCCAGAGCCCGCTTGCGCCGGACCCAGCTTCGGGGTAGCTATCTGGAAGGATGCAGGCTGTGGTAGCTCAGTGGTAGAGCACTCCCTTGGTAAGGGAGAGGTCGAGAGTTCAATCCTCTCTCACAGCACCATCACACCCGGAAAAATCAGACAGTCAGGCGATGTTATGGCGAGCCGGTCCGGTTGACCCGGCAGGCGGTTTGCCGCCGCGACAGGACGTATCGGCGGACCGCAAGGCATACAGGCCCGGCCGGGCGCCTTAGCCCGACCGCGCCGCATCTGCCGGATCATCCGGAAACCGGCCCGCCCCCCGGAGCCGTCAGCCCATGCCGAGCGCGTTCTTGTAAAGCTCGATCAGCGCCTCCTGTTCGGCGATGTCGTCCTTGTCGCGCTTGCGCAGCGACACGATCGAGCGCATCGCCTTGGCGTCGTAGCCACGCGCCTTGGCCTCGGAATAGATCTCGCGAATCTGCTCGGTCAGGTCCTTCTTTTCCGCCTCAAGGCCCTCGATCTGTTCGATGAACTGGCGCAACTCGTCAGCCGCCACATTATAGGTTGCGTCATCGGTCATGTCTGTCGCTCTTTCCTTGCCTTGTCGGGGCCGGCACCGGCCCGCTGCCTGTGGCACGAGGAACTAAGCGGTCTTGCGGGCGGGTGCAATCACCGCTAGGCCGCTGGGCGACAGTCGGAGACGGAATATGACGATCTGGGACGGACTCGTCTGGGGCGGTGCGGCGCTGACCCTGGCGGGGCTTGCGGCGCTGGTCTGGTGCATCGCGACCGCCGCGCGGGCCAAGGCCCGCAAGCTGGAGGACACAGCGATGCGCGCCATCATGCGCCGGGTCGTGGCGGTGAACATGGCAGCGCTGGCGGCTTCGGTCTTCGGATTGATGTTCGTCATCCTGGGCATCGTGCTGGGCAGCTGACATGCGGGCGCTGATCCAGCGGGTCGCGCAGGCCGAGGTCACCGTGGACGGTCGCAGCACCGGCCGCATCGGGCCGGGCCTTCTGGTTCTGGTCTGCGCCATGCGCGGCGACACCGATGACGCGGCCGAGAAACTGGCCGCCCGCGTGGCGCGGCTGCGGATCTTTCGCGACGCCGAGGGCAAGATGAACCGCTCGGTCACCGATCTGCGGGGCGCGGTTCTGGTGGTCAGCCAGTTCACCCTGGCCGCCGATACCCGCACCGGCAACCGCCCCGGCTTTTCCGGCGCCGAGGCCCCTGCGCGCGGCGAGGCGCTCTACCTGCGTTTCGCCGAGACCCTGCGCGGGCTTGGCCTGCCGGTCGAGACCGGCGAATTCGGCGCAGATATGCGCGTCTCGCTGGTCAATGACGGGCCGGTGACGATCTGGATCGACAGCGCCGATCGCGCATGACGCCGCGCAAGGGCTTGACTTTTCACCGCGCAGCCGTCATTTGCCAGTCGTTGCCGCCCGCTGCCGCGTGAGCAGCCCGCGCGATCCGCTTGCGCGAGGTCGGCACATCAATCCGGTTTCCCATTCACGCGGGGAGGCTTGCGGGCAATCCGTATCAAGCCCGCCCCTCGCAACCCGGCCGCCTCCTCGCGGCCCCAGACCATATGCGCCGATACGCGGGCGCCATGGTTGAAAGAGAACATGACGACAGAAAATCCCCGCCCGAACCGTTCGGACAAGCCGCGCCGCCCGCATGGCGGCAAGCCGAGCTTCAATCGCGGCGCCAAGCCCAATACCAACCATCGCCGCCACCGCGACGAGCCCGAGGAGAAATTCATCCGCCGGGCCATCCCCGATATCGACACGCCCTTTACCCGCATGGGGATCGACGCGCGCGTCGCCATCAACCTGCCCGGCCTGGGGATCGAGACGCCCTCGCCCATCCAGGAAAAATCCATCCCCGGCATCGTCGAGGGACGCGACCTTCTGGGCCTGGCCCAGACCGGCACCGGCAAGACGGCGGCCTTCGGCCTGCCGATGCTGACCCGGCTGCTGAATATCGGCCGCAAGCCCGAGCCAAAGACCTGCCGCGCCCTGATCCTGGCGCCGACGCGCGAACTGGCGACCCAGATCGCGGAAAATATCGACGCCTATGCCGCGGGCACGCCGATCCGGCAGTTCCGCGTCGTCGGCGGCGCCTCGATCAATGTCCAGATCCAGCGGCTGGAGCGCGGCGTCGATGTGCTGATCGCCACGCCCGGCCGGCTGATCGACCTGATCGAGCGCGGCGCGATCGACCTGTCCCGGACCGGCTATCTGGTGCTGGACGAGGCCGACCAGATGCTGGATATCGGCTTTATCCACGCGCTGCGCCGGATCGCGAAGATGCTGCCGGGCGAACGCCAGACGCTGCTGTTTTCCGCCACCATGCCCAAACTGATGTCGGAACTGGCCGACAGCTACCTGAACGACCCGCTGCGCGTCGCGGTGAACCCGCCCGGACAGGCGGCCGCCAAGATCGACCAGGGGGTGCATTTCGTCAGTCAGGGCGACAAGGCGGCGCTGCTGGCCGAATATCTCTCGAAACATTCCGGGGAACTGGCGATTGTCTTCGGCCGCACCAAGCATGGCTCGGAAAAGCTGGCCAAGCTTCTGGACAAATGGGGCTACAAGGTCGCCGCGATCCACGGCAACAAGAGCCAGGGCCAGCGCGAGCGCGCCCTCGCCAGCTTCCGCGCCGAGGAGACCCAGGTTCTGGTGGCGACCGATGTCGCGGCGCGCGGCCTCGATATCCCGCAGGTCGCGCATGTCTATAACTACGACCTGCCGAACGTGCCGGAAAACTATGTCCACCGGATCGGCCGCACCGCGCGCGCCGGCCGCGACGGCCGTGCCATCGCATTTTGCGGCCCGGCCGAGCTGGGCGAGCTGCGCGCCATCGAAAAGGCGATGAAGGCGAAAATCCCGGTCGTCGGCGGCGAGGCCCCGGCCGAGGCCCCGCAGCCGGCCCGCGGCAGGGGCGGCCCCGGCGGCGCCAGACCGGCGCGCAAGCGCCCGGCGCGCCGCCCCTCGCGCGCGCCGAAATCGGCGCAGCAGGGCTAGTCCCGGCGCAAAAGCAGGTCGCCGCCGATGCGCGGCGGCTTGCGGGCCGCCGACCGTCGCGGCTATCTGCCGCCATGGCCAAGCTTTACTTTCACTATTCGACGATGAATGCCGGCAAGAGCACGCTCTTGCTGCAGGCATCCTACAACTACCGCGAACGCGGCATGACGACGCTCTTGCTGACTTCGGCGCTGGATGACCGGGCCGGCCCCGGCCGCATCGCCAGCCGCATCGGCATCGCCGAAGACGCGCTGACCTTCGCGGCGGATACCGACCTCTTTGCGCTTGTCCGCGCCAAGGGCGGGGAGGCCGCCTGCATCTTTGTCGACGAGGCGCAGTTTCTGACTGAAACCCAGGTCGGCCAACTGGCCCGTGTCGCGGATGATCTGGGCCAGCCGGTCATGTGCTACGGGCTGCGCGTCGATTTTCGCGGCCGGCTGTTTCCCGGCTCGGCGGCGCTTTTCGCGCTGGCCGACGATCTGCGCGAGGTCCGCACCATCTGCCATTGCGGCCGCAAGGCCACCATGGTGGTGCGGCAGGATGCGCAGGGCCGCCCCCTGCGCGAGGGCGCACAGGTCCAGATCGGCGGCAACGATACCTATGTCTCGCTGTGCCGCCGCCACTGGCGCGATGCCATGAAGGATGCCCGCTAAGGGTCCGGGCTTCGCGCGCGGCCCTCGCCGCATCGGCCGACCGGCCACCAAAAAGGCCGCCCCTTTCAGGGCGGCCTTTGCGGCTTCCAGAACTCCCGGCCTTCAGCCGACCAGTTCCAGCCCCGAGAAGAAGAAGGCGATTTCTTCCCTGGCGGTTTCCGGCGCGTCCGAGCCGTGGACCGAGTTTTCGCCGACCGACAGCGCGAATTCCTTGCGGATCGTGCCCGCCGCGGCATCCGCCGGATTGGTCGCGCCCATCACCTCGCGGTTCGTGGCAATGGCGTTGTCGCCTTCCAGAACCTGGACCACGACCGGCTCGGAGGCCATGAACTCGACCAGTTCGCCGTAAAAGGGACGGTCCTTGTGGACGATATAGAACTGGCCGGCCTGGGCGGGCGACAGGTGGATACGCTTCTGCGCGACGATGCGCAGGCCCGCCTCCTCGAATTTGGCATTGATCTTGCCGGTCAGGTTGCGTCTGGTGGCGTCGGGCTTGATGATCGACAGGGTGCGTTCGGTGGCCATGGGATACTCCGTCAGGTGTTGGCGCGGATGCTGGCGCGGACTGGCCCGCGCGGCTTTGTGCGCGGCTCGTATCACGCGGCCGGGTGGTTGAAAAGACGTGCCGGCCTTCCTGGCTCAGACGCCGGGCTGCAGCGCATCCTCCAGCAGCGCGGCATGGCCGTTTTCGGTCATGTAGCGCCGGACGATGCCGAAATCCTCGAAGCTCTGCTCAAGCGGAATGCTGTTCTGCCGGTAATAGCTGCTTTGCAGTTTCCCGGCCTCGGATCGCGAGCCGATGAAACCCAGCAGCCCGGACATCTTTTCCGGACAGGCCAGATCGCGGTAGTCGATGGTCGTGACCCGCGCCGGCTGGCGGCTTTTCAGCCCCCGGAACCTGTCGCGAAACGCGCGATCGGCCCGCAGCGTATATTCGAACAGCCCGGGATCGAAACGGATGACCCTGTTGTCATGCGGCGCGGGCCCCTGCGCACGTTTGGTATAGCGGCCGGTTTCGCTGGCGCGCTGCGCCGATACATAGATGCGGATCGCATTGCGGGTCAGGAAGATCTTGCGCCAGTCGCGCGACCGCAGGGTGGCCGGGCCAAGCCCCGAGCGCGCGATCCGGTCCAGAAACTCCTTGAAGCCGAAAACCGGGCTGTCGCAGCCTGACATGAGCCGGTCCAGATAGGCCGCGTAATCGGCATTGCGCTTGTCGACATCCCGCAGGCCGTAGCCCGTCTTCAGGGCCATATCCGCCGGCAGTTCGACCTTGTCGGGCTTGAATATCTCGCCCAGGCAGGTGACGTCGCCTGCGCTGTCCAGAAGCGACGTGAGATGATAGGAGCCGCTGCGTGCCTGGGTCACGATGAGAAACCGGCGGCGCATGTTCGGCTGGTCGTTGGCGGTCATGAAACTGGCGCTCTCTCAATCCCTGAAAGACGCCCGCTCTATAAGTACCATCCGCCATTGACGCAATCCGATTACTGGGCCATGCAGCCGCCATGCTGCGTATCGACGACATATCCTATTCCATCGCCGGCAGGCCGCTCTTCGCCCAGGCCTCGGCGGCGATCCCGGCGGGGCACAAGGTCGGGCTGGTGGGGCCGAACGGCGCCGGCAAGACCACGCTGTTCCGCCTGATCCGGGGCGAGCTGTCGCTGGATGGCGGCACGATCGCCCTGCCCGCCCGCGCCCGGATCGGCGGCGTCGCGCAAGAGGCGCCAGGCAATGCGCGCACGGTGCTCGACACGGTGCTGGACGCCGATGTCGAACGCGCCGCCCTGATGGCGGAAACCGCGACCGCGACCGATCCCGGCCGCATCGCCGAGATCCAGACCCGGCTGGCCGATATCGACGCCTGGTCGGCCGAGGCCCGCGCCGCCACCATCCTCAAGGGCCTGGGCTTTTCCGATGCCGACCAGCAGCGCCCGACCAGCGATTATTCCGGCGGCTGGCGGATGCGGGTGGCGCTGGCGGGGGTGCTGTTTGCCCAGCCCGACCTCCTGCTGCTGGACGAGCCGACCAACTATCTGGATCTGGAAGGCGCGCTGTGGCTGGAAACCTATCTGGCCCGCTATCCCTATACGGTCATCGTGATCAGCCATGACCGGGGGCTTCTGAACCGCGCCGTCGGCCATATCCTGCATCTCGAGGACAGGCGGCTGACGCTGTACAGCGGCGGCTATGACCAGTTCGCCCGCGCCCGCGCCGAAAAGCGCGCCCTGCAGGCGGCCGAGGCCAAGAAACAGGATGCCCGCCGCGCCCATCTGCAAGGCTTCGTTGATCGTTTCCGCGCCAAGGCCAGCAAGGCCAAGCAGGCGCAGGCCCGCATCAAGATGCTGGCCCGGATGGAGCCGATCACCGCCCCCGAAGAGGCGAAATTCCACCGCTTCACCTTTCCCCAGCCCGAACAGCTTTCGCCGCCCATCGTGAACACGGAAGGGGTCGCGGTCGGCTATGGCGCCCGCGCCGTGCTGCGGCGGCTGGACCTGCGCATCGATCAGGACGACCGCATCGCGCTGCTGGGCCGGAACGGTCAGGGCAAATCGACGCTGTCCAAGCTGCTCGCCGAGCGGCTTGAGCCGATGGAGGGCCGGATCACCCGCGCGAACAAGCTGCGCGTGGGCTATTTCGCCCAGCATCAGGTCGATGAGCTGGTGCTGACAGACACGCCGCTGGATCATGTCCGCCGCCTGCGCCCCCATGAGGCGCCGGCGAAACTGCGCGCCCGGCTGGCCGGCTTCGGCCTGATGGAGGCACAGGCCGAGACCCGTGTCGGCCGGTTGTCCGGCGGCCAGAAGGCGCGGCTGTCGCTGCTGATCGCGACCATCGACGCGCCGCATCTGCTGGTCCTTGACGAGCCGACGAACCATCTGGACATCGAAAGCCGCGAGGCCCTGACCGAGGCGCTGAACGATTTTCCCGGCGCGGTGGTGCTGGTCAGCCATGACATGCATCTGCTGAATCTGGTCGCCGACCGGCTGTGGCTGGTCGATCAGGGCGGCGTCGCGCCCTGGCCGGACGATCTGGATGATTACCGGCGCATGCTGCTGACCGGCGAGGAAAGGCCCGAGCCGAAGCCCTCGGCCCGTCCCCAGCCCGCCGCGCGCCCCTCGCGCGAGCGGCTTCTGGACCTGCGCGCCGAGGCGCGCAAGGCCGAGGACCGGGTGGAAAAACTGACCGCGATGCTGGAAAAGCTGGATGCGATCATGGCCGATCCCGACACCTATGACGACGCGCAGAAAGCCGAGGCCTATGGCCGCAAACATGCCGAGGCAAGCCAGGCGATGCAGCGCGCGGAATCCCTGTGGCTGGAGGCGCTGGAACGGCTCGAGGCCGCCGAGCGCACATGAATGCCACACCGATCAACTTTCCGGTGAGAATCGGGATTCAGTCTTGCCCGACTCGGCCGGTTGCCCCATGCCATTGGCCAGAACTGTCAAGGAACCGCCAATGATCCGCACCACCGCCCTCGCCCTGCTCGCTGCCGCCGCGCTGACCGCACCGGCCGGCGCCCAGAGTTTCATGGGCATGGATCAGGTCTCTTTCGACGCCGGGCTCGGGGTGACCTATGGCCCGGATTACATGGGCGGCGACGATGGCGAGGCCTCGCCCTGGTTCATCCTGCAGAACCTGACCATCGGCACCGACGAGGGTGAGAAACAGGGCTTCGCCGTGCTGCCCTCGTTCGGCTATCGCGGCGACCGCGAGTCCGATGATATCGACTATCTCGAAGGCATGGACGATATCGACCGTGCCGGCGAGGTCGGCGTGATGCTGCGCTATATCAACGGCCCGTTCACCAGCTACGGCACGCTGCGCAAGGGCTTTGGCGGCCATGACGGCGTGCTGGGCGAGATCGGCACCAAATACCGCTATGACGCCAACGACAAGCTGACGCTCTGGACCGCGGCCGAACTGCAACTGGCCGATGACGAATTCACCGGCACCTATTTCGGTGTCACGCCCGGGGAATCCGCCAGCAGCGGTTTTCGCAGCTATGACCCTTCGGGTGGGGCCTATGCCGCCGAGATCAGCGTCGAGGCGCGCTACATGCTGACGCCCAACACCTCGCTGATGGGCAAGGTCAGCTATGGCCGCCTGCTGAACGACGCCGCCGACAGCCCGCTGGTTCAGGACAAGGACCAGCCCTCGATCAGCATCGGTGTCGCGCGGCGGCTCAACTTCCGCTTCTGAACACGGCCGCACTGGACCCGGCGGCGCCCGGTTCCTATATGAGTGTCAGGTTTTGACAGGACATGCCCGGATGAACAGCGAATCCCTGAAGGAGGGCGATCTGCTGATCGCCCCGTCGACGACGGAACACCCGCTTTACGACAGCGTCGTCGAGGCCTGCAAGACGGTCTATGACCCGGAAATTCCGGTCAATATCTTTGATCTGGGCCTGATCTACACCATCGCCATCGACGATGAGAATGCGGTGCGCGTGGTGATGACGCTGACCGCGCCCGGCTGCCCCGTCGCCGGCGAGATGCCCGGCTGGGTCGCCGATGCGGTCGAGCCGCTGCCGGGCGTGAAACAGGTCGATGTCGAGATGACATTTCAGCCGCAATGGGGCATGGAAATGATGTCCGACGAGGCCCGGCTGGAACTGGGCTTCATCTGAAAGCCCGGCCCGCCTAGACCAGCATCAGATGGCTGCCGCGACCGACCCGGTGCACCGCCCCCTGCGCCACCGGCATTTCCTCAAGCCGCGACAGCGGCAGATCCATGGCGATCAGCCGCAGCATGCGCAGCGTGATGCCATGGGTCACGATCAGCGCCGGCCCCTCCAGATCGTTCAGGAAGTCGCGCACCCGCGCCTCGAGCCCGGCGAAACCCTCGCCGCCCGGGGCATGGTCGTACCAGCCCAGCCCGCCCTGCCGGAACAGGTCGGGCCGTTCGGCGCGCAGGTCCGAGCGAAAGCGCCCGGTAAAATCGCCGATATCTATTTCGTGCAGCCGCGCGTCCTGGCGGAAATCCTGATCGCCAAAGACGATGCGCGCCGTCTCGACGGCGCGGCCGGCGGGACTGGCGAAGCGCGCGGCGTCGATCCCGCGCGCGAGCTGCGCCTGCCGCCGCGCCTGCTGGCGGCCCAGCGGCGTCAGCGGTGAATCGCTGCGCCCCTGCATGCGGCCCTCGGCATTCCACACGGTCTGACCGTGCCGCATCAGATAAAGGTCGGGCCAGCGCGGCATCGTCACACCCACTTGGCCATGGGCGGCAGGCTCATCAGCACGGCCTCGGGGTCATGGCCGGTGGCGAGGCCGAATTTCGTGCCGCGATCATAGACAAGGTTGTATTCCGCATAGAGCCCGCGATGGATCAGCTGCGCGTCCTTGTCGGCCTCGTCATAGGGGCGCGCCATGTGTTTTTCAGCCAGCGGCAGAAATGCGGGCAGGAAGGCCTCGCCCACAGCGCGGGTAAAGTCGAAATCGGCGCGCCAGTCGCCGCTGTTCAGATCGTCGTAGAAGATGCCGCCGACGCCGCGCGCCCGGCCCCGGTGCGGGATAAAGAAATACTCGTCCGCCCAGGCCTTGAACCGGTCATAGTAATCCGCGCCATGGGGCGCGCAGGCGGCGCGCAGCCCGTCGTGGAAATGGGCCGTGTCCCCGGGCTTTTCCAGGCAGGGGTTGAGATCCGCGCCGCCGCCGAACCACCAGGCGCCGGGCGTCCAGAACATGCGGGTATTCATGTGAACGGCCGGGGCGTGCGGATTCTGCATATGGGCCACCAGGCTGATGCCGCTGGCCCAGAAACGCGGATCCCCGTCCAGGCCCGGGACGCCGCGCGCGGCCATGGACTGGCGCGCGGCCGGGGACAGTTCGCCATGCACGGCCGACCAGTTCACGCCGACCTTTTCAAAGACCCGGCCGCCGCGCATGACCGACATCAGCCCGCCGCCGCCATCCTCGCCGCGCGCCGTGGCGCGGACCTCGAAACGGCCGGGGGCCGCCGCGCCGGGGCCGCGATCCTCAAGCACCTCGAAGGCCGCCACGATGCGATCGCGCAGCGCCCGGAACCAGGCCGCCGCCTCTTGCCGTTCATCCAGCATTTCCATGATTTGCCCCTTTGGCGATAGTGAATTGTCCCGCGCCGGCCGCGGGTCTATGCTCGCGCGTAACCAACTAGTGAAGCTTGCCATGACCCGCAATATCCTGCTTGCCATGACATCGGCGCTGATCGTCGCATCCTGCGGCACGCCACAGGAACGCTGCATCCGGCGCAATACCGAGGAATACCGCATCGTGTCCCGTCTGTTGACCGAGGTCGAGGCCAATCTCGCCCGTGGCTATGCCTGGGAAGAGCGCATCGTCACAAGCATCGAATGGGACAGTTGCCCGGTCATCATTCGCGACAGGGACGGAGACCGCCGGATCGTCTATCGTTCATGCCCGCGTCACGTCGCCGACACCCAACGCTACCGCGTCGCCATCGACCCGCAGGCGGAACGGCGCAAGCGCGACGGGCTGGCCGCGCGCAAGAAAGCCCTGACCCCCGGCGCGACCGAGGCCGTCAGGGCCTGCAAGGCAGCCTATCCCGAGGCAAAGGAGCCGGGCTAGAACACGCTGGGCGCCAGCGGATCGCCAAGGCTGCGCCCGCCATCGACGCTGAGGATCTGGCCGGTGATGAAACTGGACGCATCGCTGGCCAGAAACTGCACCGTCGCCGCCAGCTCATCCGCCTGCGCGATCCGCCCCAGCGGCGTCGCGGCGATGATCCTGTCGCGCAGATCCGCGTCCTCGCGCAGCTTCTCCTGCACGAGATTCGACATGATGCTGGCGAAGGCGACACCGTTCACCCGGATCCGTTTCGGCGCCAGCGCGGCCGCAAGCGAACGCGTGGCCTGCGCCTGCGCGGCGCTGGAAATCGAATAGGCAAGCATCTTCGGCGTCGGCCAGTTGGCCGCCAGCGACGAGACATTGACGATGGCGCCGTGCTGCAGCAGCTCGTCGTCGCGATCCTCCTCGGCCTGGGCGACCATGCGCTTGGCGACCATCTGTGTCAGCCGCAGCCCGGAAATCATGTTCTCGCGCAGCATGTCGCCCAGCAGATCCTCGCCCACCATCATCGGGTCGCAGGGCTGGACCATGCGATGGGCATTGACCAGGATATCGATGCGGTCAAAGGCATCGACCGTCGCCGAGACCAGGTTGGCCAGCGTCAGCTTCTGCCCGAGATCGCCGGCAAAACCGCGAATGGCCCCCTCGCCGTTCATATCCTCGCCCAGTTCGTGCTCCAGGGCGCCCTCGTCGCAATCGGCGAACATGACATTGGCGCCCGCCGCCACGAAATGGCGGGCGATGGCCAGACCTATGCCGCGCGCGGCGCCGGTCACGATGGCGGTCTTGCCTTGTATGGAAAGGCTCATCTGCGTTTCCCTTTTTGCTGCATGCGGCGGGGTCCGGGCGTTCTTGCGCCGGTCGCCGTCAATATCTTGAAGCGGGCATCCCCGCCGATCTCGGTGAGATTCGAAAAACACTCGCGCAGCACCTGCTCATAGGGCAGATGCCGGTTGGCCACCATCCATAGCTGTCCGGCCCCGGTCAGAAGCCCGGCCGCCGCCCGGATGAAGCCCGCGCCCAGACGCGGATCGGCCGTGCGTCCCTCGTGAAAGGGCGGATTCATGACGACGCCGTTCACCGGCCCGGGCAGGCGGAAATCCAGCGCATCGGCCCAGTGAAAGCGGGCGCGGTCATCGGTGACATTGCGCCGCGCGCAATCCAGCGCCACCGCGTCCGCCTCGACCAGATGCAGGATCTCGACGCCCGGTCTTTTCAGCAGTTCGGCCGAGAGCCAGCCCCAGCCGGCGCCCAGATCGACAAGCCGGGTCGGCAGTTTCTCGGGCAGATGCGCGAGCAGCGCCTGCGAGGCCGGATCCGGCGCATCGGCCGAAAACACGCCCGGCCGCGTCACCATCCCGGGCGCCGCCTCGTGGTCGCGCGCCGGCCAATCCGGCGGCAGCCAGCCGGGCGCCGGCAGGGTCAGGCGAAAGATCCGGCCATGGGCGCGGGAATGGGCCTCGTCGATTGGCGCCAGGCCGCGCAACTCCTTCATCACCGCGTCGACGCCATCGGTCTTTTGCCCGTCGATCCACAGCGCGGCCCCCGGCGGCAGATGCGCCGCGGCCTCGGCGATGCGCGCGCGCGCCGCCGCCCTCGCCCGTGGCAGAAACACCACCGCCGCGTCGAACATCCCCCCGGGCGCGGTCACGACCTCGAATCCCCGCGTCCGAAGCGCCTGATGCTCCGCGAAATGATGCTGCACGATCTGCAGGCGGGCCGCCTCGAAAGGCGCCAGATCGGTCGCCGTGTCGGCACCGAGAAACAGCATCCGTTCCTTGGGCGGCGTGCCGCCAAAGACAAGTTCCAGCCGTGATCCAGCCAATTTCTACTCTTTTTCCATGGTGCATTGCAGCGGATGCTGCTGGCGTCGCGCAAGCTCCATCACCTGCGCCACCTTTGTCTCGGCGATTTCATGCGAAAAGACGCCGACCACCGCGACCCCCTTGCGATGCACCATCAGCATGATCTCGATGGCCTGCGCATGGGTCATGTTGAACAGGCGCTCAAGCACATGCACGACGAACTCCATCGGGGTGAAGTCATCGTTCAGCAACAACACCTTGTACATCGGCGGCCGCTGCGTCTTCGGACGGGTCTTTACCGCCAGTTCGACATCCTCGCGGTCGCCGGGTTTATTGGTCATCTGCAAAGTGATCACAAGGATTGCAACCGGGCTGTGGACGGGTCGGTGCCGAATATAGGTGTTTTCGGCGCGATTGATAAGACCCGCCCCGACCACCCGCACCCACGGAACCGCATCTGCGGCCAGACCACACCAAAAACGCGAAAACTTACGGTTTTCGTGCCTTCAAATGCGTGTTATTGTCATTTTATCAACGAAGGGTCCGCATAGTGAACGGGTCCTCAGAGGCAGAAGAGACCGGGACCGTGAGCAGAATCACCTTTTACGTCCGTTTGGGACTGATGTTCCTGTTTGCATGGCTGTTGCCCATGGCTGTGGCTGCCGCGCCCTTCGCGGCCCATGTCATGGATGCACGGACCGGCAAGCAGATCTATGCACAGAACGCCGATACGCGCCTGCATCCGGCCTCGCTGACCAAGATGATGACGCTGTATCTGGCCTTCAACGCGATTGAGCGGGGCCAGGTCCGGCTGGACAGCAAGTTTCTGGTCTCCAGCAATGCCGCAGCGCAGCCGCCGTCGCGCCTTGGACTCAAGGCAGGCCAGCGGATCGAGCTGCGCTACCTGATCCGCGCGGCGGCGGTGAAATCCGCCAATGATGCCGCAACCGCGATCGGCGAGGGGCTTGCCGGGTCCGAGGCGAAATTCGCCGCCCAGATGACGCAGATGGCGCGCGCCTTGGGCATGAACAACACGCAGTTTCGCAATGCCAACGGGCTGACCGTTCAGGGGCATTATTCGACCGCGCGCGACATGTCGACGCTGGGGCGGCGGCTGTTTTACGATTTTCCGCAGTATTATTCCCTGTTTTCGCGCCGTTCGGCCGATGCGGGAATCGCCAAGGTCGCCAATACCAATCGCCGTTTCCTCGACAGTTACGAGGGCGCGGACGGGATCAAGACCGGCTACACGCGCGCCGCGGGTTTCAACCTGACCGCCTCGGCCAAGCGCGGATCAAAGCGCATCATCGCCACCGTCATGGGCGGCAAATCGACCGCTCATCGCAATGCCGTGATGGCGCAGCTTCTCGATGCCGGTTTCGGCAAGGCGCCGACCCGCGTTCGCGAAGTCAAACCCGCGCCGCCGCAATATGTCGCGCAGAAAAAGGTGCGGCGCTCGGTTCAGGTGTCGCGGCAACAGCCAAGCGCAGCCCAGCCACTGGTCCGGCTTTCACGTTCGGACCGGCCGCAGGCCCGCGCCTCGACCGTGGCGGTGGTCACGCCGGCGGCGATTACCGCCGCCGTCACGCGCGCCCAGGCGATGGCGGAGCGGGCACCTGCGACCGGGACCAGCTTGACCGCCAGCGCAAGGCCGATCCGCAAGCCCGGCTCTGACCGGCAGGTTGCCCGGGCCGAAATGCCGGACGCGGCTGCTTCATCCCTGCGCCCCGACTCCCGGCCCGAGGAAGGCGACATGTCGGAAACCACTGCGGCGCTGTCCGGCTCGGCCCGTCCGACGCCGGCGCCCCGCAACGATAAATCGGTCAGCCTTGCACCTTCGCAGGGTCCGGGCTCGCCGTCGCTTTTCGTCCAGACCGCCACGGCCCAACCCGAAACCGTCGCACTCCTGGCCTCGCCCGCGCCGGCGGGACGCTCGGACACCATCATCCTGACCTCGCTTCAGCCGGATCAGGGCGCCGCGCCCGAAGCTGTCGAAATCGTGACCCGGGACGGTTCGGGCAGCAAGAATTGGGGGGTTTCGCTGGGCCTCTATCGCTCGCAGCGCGAGGCTGAGCAGCTGCTTTTGCGCACCGCCTTGCAGGAAAGCGCGTCTCTGGACAGCGCGCTGAGCCGTGTCGCCAATACCAAACGCGGGTTCGAGGCGAATTTTGTTGGCATGAGCCGGGAAACGGCAGAGCTTGCCTGCAATCGTCTGACCGCCCGCCAGCAACCATGCAATGTGATCGGCCCCTGATCAGGCGACGCGCATGCGAACTCCGTGCCTTGCGGGATCGTCGATTTTGGGCGCCCTCAGCGCAGGGATTTGAAGCATTTCCTCTCAGCCCGCCTGTCGCGCCAGCGGCAGGCGCTCACTGCTACGCGGAAATGGATCAAACCTTGGCCCAAACGCTTGGGCCATGTCATTCCATCGCGGCAGCGGGTCCGCGGGTCCGGGCCTTACGATTTGGGACGGTCGTCCCATTCCTTGCTGAGAATGCGCTCGGCGTCACCCTTCGGGTCCTCGTACTGCCGGCCCTTGAGTGTCCAGATGAAGGCGGCAAGGCCGATCCCGCCAAGCGCGAGCGATACCGGGATCAGGATACCGAGGATCTCCATGCTGTCTCCTATCGCAGCCGCAGGGCGTTCAGCGTGACGCTGACCGAACTGGCCGACATGGCGAGCGCTGCCATCAGCGGCGTGGCGAAACCCGCGATGGCAAAAGGCACCGCGACGATATTGTAAAGCACTGAAATACCGAAATTCTCCTTGATCCGGGCGCGGGCGCGGCGGGCGATATGCAGCGCCTCGGCCACCGGTGACAGGTCATTTCCCATCAGCACCATATCCGATGCCGTCCGCGCCGCATCCAGCGCCGAGGCCGGCGAGATCGAGACATGCGCCCGCGCCAGCGCGGCCGTGTCGTTCAGACCGTCCCCGACCATCAATACCCGCGCCCCCGCCTGTCCAAGCTCCTGCACGGCATCCGCCTTTTCGGTCGGGGTAACGCCGGCGCGCCATTCCGCGACACCCAACCGCGCGGCCAGTTCCTCGACCACGGGCGCAGCGTCCCCCGACAGCAGGATGACCCGGCGCCCCGAGGCGATCAGCGCCCTGACACATTCGTCCGCGCCCGGCCGCAGCCGGTCGGTGAATTCCAGGCGGATCGGCATCCCCTGGCCCAGCGACAGCCAGCTTGCCGAAATGCGGCTGTCACCATGCCGCGCGCCCAGCCAGTCGGCGCGACCCAGCCGGATGCTCTGGCCCTGCCAGCTTGCCTCGACGCCATGGCCGGGCATTTCGCGAAGGCCATCCAGCGCGCAGGGGCGAACACCGGCATCGCTCAGCGCCTGCGCCAGAGATTGCGATAACGGATGCGCAGAACCCTGGGCCAGCGCCAGCGCCGCCGGCCGCGCGGCGGGCGGGATCGCCTCGATCGAGGCGATCTGCGGCACGCCCATGGTCAGGGTTCCGGTCTTGTCGAAGACCACGCAATCGACTTCGGCCAGACGCTCCAGCGCGGTGCCGTCCTTGATCAGCATGCCGCGCCGGAACAGCCGCCCCGAGGCGGCGGTGACCACCGCCGGAACCGCCAGCCCAAGGGCGCAGGGGCAGGTGATGATCAGCACCGCCGCCGCGACATTCACCGAAAGGCGCAGATCGCCCGTCGTCCAATACCAGCCGAGAAAGCTGGCAAAGGCCAGCAGATGAACCAGCGGCGAATAAAGGCGCGAGGCGCGCTCGGCCAGCGAGGTATAGCGCCCGCGCGCGGTTTCGGCGGCCTCGACCAGTGCCGTCAGACGGGCAAGCGAGCTGTCGCGACCGGCCGCCGTGACGCGCAGCACCAGCGCGCCGGTCAGGTTCACCTCGCCGGCGGACAGGGTAGTGCCGGCGCGCGCGGCGACCGGGATGCTTTCGCCGGTCAGCAGCGAGCGGTCGATTTCGCTGGCCCCGCTGACGATCTCGCCATCGGCCGGAATCCGGGCGCCGGGGCGGATGCGGATCAGGTCGCCCGGCAGCAGTTCGGCCACCGGCACGGGTTCATCGCCGCTGGCCGTCACGCGAAAGGCACGCGGCACCTCGAGCGCGGTCAGTTCCTCGGCGGCCGAGCGCGCGACCGCGCGCGTCCGGTAATCCAGATAGCGCCCCACCAGCAGAAAGAAGCACAGCATCACGGCCGCGTCGAAATAGGCATGCGCGCCGGAATGGATCGTCTCATAGACCGAAATCGCGCTGGCCAGGATCAGCGCCAGCGAGATCGGCACATCCATCCCCAGTCGGCCGTGGCTGATCGCCCGCCAGGCGCTGGCGAAAAAGGGCCGCCCGGCAAAGGCCACGGTGGGCAGGGCGATGGCGGCCGAAATCCAGTGGAACATGTCGCGCGTGGCATCCTGCGCGCCGGACCAGACGGCGACCGACAGGATCATGATGTTCATCATCGCGAAACCGGACACGCCGATGCGCATCAGGATGTCGCGGCCTTGGCGATCGGCGGCACTGGCGCTCAGCGCCGAGGGGTCGAGCTCATGCGCCTCATAGCCGATCCGCTCGATCACCGGGATCAGGTCATCGGCGCCGAGGCCCGGCGCGTCTACGGTCACGCGGCGCAGCGTCAGGTTCACCCGCGCGCGGCGCACCCCGGGATGGGCGTGCAGGACGCGTTCCACATCCGCGATGCAGGTCGCGCAATGGATGGTCGGCAGCGACAGGATCAGATCGTCGCGCCCCGCGCCGCCCTGCCCGGCGACGCGCTGCGCCAGCGGCGCGGCATCGCAGGCGGGACAGGCCGAAAGGCGCGAATCGTGATCGTGAAGCGTCACCTCGGCCATGTCACTTCACCCGGTTGCCGCTGAACTGGTCGATGCGCTGGCGAAAGACCGTGCCGTCCGGCGCGGTCGCGCTCAGGCGGATGTTCCACAGCCCCGGCGCCAGTTCCAGCGGCGCCCGGAACAGCCCGCCGGAATAGGTGAATTCGGGCGCCTGATCGTCGCGCTGATGGGTGGGCCGGCCGACGGTGACCTCAAGCGTCTGGACCGGCGCCGGATATCCCTGCGCGTCACGGATGATCAGCGTCATCACCCGGCCGTCATATTCCGGCACCACGGTCCAGTTCAGCGCCTGCTGCGCGGCGCGGTCCGCATCGAAGCTTTGCGAGGCGACATAGCTGTTCCTGACCTCGAGCCCCGGAAAGGTGCCGACCGCCATCACCGCCATGGTCACATTGACCGCGATGATGGTGCCAAAGGCGCCAAGGGTGATGTACAGGACATGCCGGCCGGTCAGTTCTCGGGCCATCATTCGCCTCTGCCGTAGAAAACGGTTTCGATGCTGGACTTGACTCCATCGGTCGCATCTTCGACCCACAAGGTCAATTCCGCCTGCCCGCCGGTGGCCAGCGCCGAATCCGGCGCGGCGGTCAGATAGAGGCGCTGCGTGAAGGTGCTGTCGGCCTCGACCGAGACGCTGTCCGAGGGCTGTCCCTCCAGCGCAAGCGCGACGGATTGCGCGATGCCGCCATCGCCGTCGGTGACCGAGATCGCGAATTCGCGCGAAGACCCCTGCTTGTTACGCAGGCGCAGCGCATAGGTATTGCGGATCGCGCCATCGGACATGGTGACAAAAAGCGGGTTCCTGACCGGCGTCACGTTCAGATCGAAGGGCGAGCGCATGAACAGCGCCACCAGCATCGCCACGCCGATGCCCGACCAGAGCGTGAAGTAAAGCAGGGTGCGCGGGCGCAGGATATGCCTGATCAGCGGCTTGGGCTCGGCGCCGGCGCGCTCGGCGTTCTCGTCCTTCAGCGCCATGTAGTCGATCAGCCCGCGCGGCTTGCCGATCCTGTCCATCACGTCGTCGCAGGCGTCGATGCACAGCGCGCAGGTGATGCATTCCAGCTGCTGGCCGTCGCGGATGTCGATGCCCATGGGGCAGACATTCACGCAGGCCATGCAATCGATGCAGTCGCCCTTGTCGCCGCCATCCGATCGCGTCGCCTCGTCCTTACGGATCTTGCCGCGCGGCTCGCCCCGCCAGTCGCGATAGGCGACGGTCAGCGTGTCCTCGTCCATCATCGCGGCCTGGATGCGCGGCCAGGGACAGGCATAGATGCAGATCTGTTCGCGCGCGAAACCGCCGAACAGGAATGTCGTCCCGGTCAGCACCGCCATGGTCATATAGGCCGCCGGATGCGCCTGCCCGGTCAGCAGATTGCCCAGAAGCGTCGGCGCATCGGTGAAATAGAATATCCAGGCGCCCCCGGTCATCACCGAGATCAGCAGCCATATCAGCCATTTCGTGACCCGAAGCCGGGCCTTGTGCGCGCTCCATGGCGCGTTCCACAGGCGCAGGCGGGCATTGCGGTCGCCCTCGACCCAGCGTTCGGTCAGGATGAAAAGATCGGTCCAGACGGTCTGCGGGCAGGCATAGCCGCACCAGACCCGGCCAAGCGCCGAGGTGAACAGGAACAGCCCCAGCCCCGCCATGACCAGAAGCCCGGCCACGAAATAGAATTCATGCGGCCAGATCTCGATCCAGAAAAAGAAAAAGCGCCGGTTGGCAAGATCCACCAGCACCGCCTGATCGGGCAGGCTGGGCCCGCGATCCCAGCGAATCCACGGGAAAATGTAATAGATCGCCAGGGTGACCGCCATGATGACCCATTTCAGGTTGCGATACCAACCCTGCACCCGGCGCGGAAAAATCGGCTCGCGGGCCGCATAGAGTTGTGGCGGGTCAATGTCGGATTGCGACATGATTGGCTCCTGTTGCGCGTCGGGACAGGCTAGGGCGAGGCGGGAAAACCCGCTTTGATCTGCGTCAAGACCAACGCCCGGGGATATATGGCCCGCACCGCCCGGAAACTATGGGCCCGATTGTCGCATCGCCATGCGGACAGGGATGGGTTGATCAGACCCGCCTGTTTCGGCCATCACTTGGTAACACTGGCCCCTCCAGGAAACGCGCGAACAGGACGGAGGGGCCAGTGCCATCCGTATCCGGTTGCCCGAATACGGAACCGGAGCCTTGGCGGCGCGCTATTCGCCGCCGCCAAGGCTGTGGACATAGGACGCGACGGCGCGGATATCGGCCTCGGAGAGGCGCGCGTTCCAGGCCGGCATCACGCCGAAGGGGCCGTCACGGACGATCCGGGTGATCGTCTCGGGATCAGTGCCGTAAAGCGAGATCGCATCCGTCAGGTCGGGTGCGCCCTGCATACGGTCGCCGGTGCCGTCCTCGGCATGGCAGGCCGAGCAGTTATCGGCATAGACCACCGCACCCTCGGCCGCCAAATCCGCATCATGCGGCTGGTCCGAGATCTGCAGCACATAGTTCACGACCTGATCGATCTGTTCGGATTCCAGCATTTCATCCGTGCCGAAACGCGGCATTTCCGAATAGCGGGTGTCGCCATCCTTGGGGTCGCGGATGCCGTGCTGGACCGTCATGTAGATGTCCTCCAGCGTGCCGCCCCACAACCAGTCATTGTCCAGAAGCGAGGGATAGCCCGGCGCCCCGCCCGCGCCCGAGCCATGGCACTGCGCGCACCAGGTCCGGAAGATCGCGCCGCCGGCATTGGTGGTGAAATTCGCAAGCTCGGGATCGGTCGCGATTTCGTCGAGCGGGGTCTCGACCAGCTTCGCCCTGATCGGGGCGTTCGCTTCGTTGAAGCGCTGGATCTCGGCCGCGACATTGCTGCGCATGGTCTCGCCCAGGACGCCGCGCGTCGCGCCATTGACCAGCGGGATGGCGGGATAGGCGATGACATAGCCGACCGACCAGACGATCGTGGCGTAAAAGGTCCACAGCCACCAGCGCGGCAGCGGGTTGTCATATTCCTCGATCCCGTCCCAGCTATGGCCGGTCGAGGGCACCTCGACCACCTTGCGCGCGCCCTTGCGGTCGCGCACCACGCGCGTCGCGCCGGGGCGCCGCCCGGCGGTTTCGGGCGCGGACGCGGCGATCTGCTGCTTGTGGGCCTGATCGGCGGCCTGGCGTTCCAGCCCGATCCGGTTGTCCGGGTTCTTGGGGCTGGTGTGCTCGTCGTCGGTATCGGCCATCACTCGACCTCCTTCTTGGCCGCCTGCTGCGGGCCTTTGTCGTCATGGCGAAAGATGCTTTTCGCCGCATCGTCATGCAGTTGCCGCGATCCGGGCCGGTAGGCGAAAAGCACCGTGCCCAGAAAGAACAGCACCAGCAGCACAAGCACCCAGCTGTCGGCCAGTTCGCGCAGAAAGGAATACATATCCATCGCGCACCTCAGCGGTTCGGGTCGGGAATGAAGGTCGAGAAATCGACCATCGTGCCCAGCACCTGCAGATAGGCGACCAGCGCATCCATCTCCGAAACGCCGGGACGGCGGTCGAAATTGCGCTGCTGCGCGCCGGGATAGCGCTCTTCCAGCCCCGAGGCATCGGCATCGGGATCGGCCTGGGCCAGGAAATCCTCTTGCGCGGCGGCGATCATCTCGTCGCTATAGGGCACGCCGACCATGGCATCCGTGCCGACCCGGTCACTCATGTTCGAGGGGTCGATCCGGCGATCCAGCAGGAAGCCATAGCTGGGCATGATCGATTCCGGCACCACCGCCTGCGGGTTGACCAGATGGTCCACATGCCATTCGTCCGAATAGCGCCCGCCGACGCGCGCCAGATCCGGGCCGGTGCGCTTGGAGCCCCACTGGAACGGATGGTCATACATCGATTCCGCCGCCAGGCTGTAGGGGCCGTAGCGCTCCACCTCGTCGCGCATCGGCCGGATCATCTGGCTGTGGCAGACATAGCAGCCCTCGCGGACATAGATGTCGCGGCCCTTCAGTTCCAAGGGCGTATAGGGGCGCATGCCCTCGACCTTCTCGATGGTGTTTTCCAGATAGAACAGCGGCGCGATCTGGACGATGCCGCCGATGGTGACGACCAGGAAGGAAAAGATCAGCAGCAGCGTGGCGTTCTTTTCCAGAACCTTGTGCTTTTCAAGAATTGCCATGATCGGTCCTTACTCGGCGGGGACCGCGACGGCGGTCTGTTGCGTCCTGGGCTGGCGCGCCACCGTGGCCCAGAGGTTGTAGCACATGATCAGCGCCCCGGTCAGGTAGAGCACGCCGCCAAGCGCACGAACCACGTTCATCGGGAATTTCGCAGCCACCGTGTCGGCGAAGGCATTGACCAGGAAGCCCTGGGCATCGACCTCGCGCCACATCAGCCCCTCCATGATGCCCGAGACCCACATCGAGGCCGCGTAAAGCACCAGCCCGATGGTCGCGAGCCAGAAGTGCCAGCTGACCAGCCCGGTGGAATACAGCCGCTCACGCCCCCAAAGCCGCGGCGTCAGATAGTAGAGCGCGCCGAAGGTGATCATGCCGTTCCAGCCAAGCGCGCCGGAATGGACGTGACCGATGGTCCAGTCGGTATAGTGGCTGAGCGAGTTGACCGCCTTGATCGACATCATCGGCCCCTCGAAGGTCGCCATGCCGTAGAAGCCGACGGCCACCACCATCATGCGGATGATCGGATCGGTGCGCAGCTTGTCCCAGGCGCCCGAGAGCGTCATCAGCCCGTTGATCATGCCGCCCCAGCTGGGCATCCACAGCATGACCGAAAAGACCATGCCCAGCGTCGCCGCCCATTCCGGCAGCGCCGTGTAATGGAGGTGGTGCGGACCGGCCCAGATATACAGGAAGATCAGCGCCCAGAAGTGGATGATCGACAGCTTGTAGCTATAGACCGGACGCTCGGCCTGCTTCGGGATGAAGTAATACATCATCCCCAGAAAACCGGCGGTCAGGAAAAAGCCCACCGCGTTATGGCCGTACCACCATTGCGTCATCGCATCCTGCACGCCGGCGAAAAGCTGCACGGATTTGCTGCCCGTCAGGCTGACCGGGATGGCCAGGTTGTTGATGACATGCAGCATGGCGATGGTGACGATGAAAGACAGGTAGAACCAGTTCGCCACATAGATATGCGGCTCCTTGCGCTTCATGATCGTGCCCAGATAGACGGCCAGATAGACCACCCAGACCACGGTCAGCCACCAGTCCACATACCATTCCGGCTCGGCATATTCCTTGGACTGCGTGGCACCCAGGATATAGCCGGTGGCGGCCAGCACGATGAACAGCTGATAGCCCCAGAACACGAACCAGGCGGCGTTGCCGCCCCACAGCCGCGCCGCGCAGGTCCGCTGCACCACATAGAACGAGGTCGCGATCAGCGCATTGCCGCCAAAGGCAAAGATCACCGCGCTGGTATGCAGCGGGCGCAGCTTGCCGAAATTCGTGTAGCCCTGGGCGAATTCGCTGAGATTCAGCGCCGGGAATGCCAGCTGAAAGGCGATGACCACGCCGACCAGAAAGCCCACCACGCCCCAGAAGGCGGTGGCGATGACGCCGGCGCGGACGACGTCGTCCATATAGCGGGTTTCGGGATGCGGCTCCAGCGAGGGTTGCTCGTTCCCCATCTGGCGCAGCACCCGGATGAACATGAAACCCGCGGCAAGCATCACGATCAGCGCGTTGACCATAAAGGCGGGGTCATCAGAGCGCGCGTAATTGGCCGCCATCGCGGTCATGACCGTGATGATGCCAAGCGCGATCAGCTTGATGGTGTCCAACATGAATGTCCTGTCCTTCATTCAGTGCCGGCGGCCGCGAATCGCATGGCGAAACGGGCCGTGACCGGCTTTGGTATCCGGCTTGTTACACGCATGCACAGTCGCGAAACTTTGATCTGTGTCAATCAAACGGCATTCCGCAGGTGTAAACTCTGTGCCACCATCAGAGCCGCTGCACGCCGCAGGCCGGCGCCCGCCGCGCCGGTCCCTCCGGTCAGGCACAGCACGCATGAACCCGAAAGGAGGCCCCCATGGGCTACAAGACCATCCTGACCGTTCTGACCGATGAGGAACGCCAGCGCAAACAGCTGGAATCGGCCATCGCCATGACCCGACGCGAAGACGCCCATCTGGACGTGTTCTGCATGGGCGTGGATCACACGCAAAGCGGCTATTACTATGCCGGCGCCTCGGCTTATGTGTTTCAGGAAACGATCGACAAGGCGATGGCCGCCGCCGGCGAGCTGGAAGCCAGGGTCCGCGAGCGTCTGAATCTCCAGGATATCCGCTGGTCGGTCGATTCGGCGGTGGCGCAGGTGGGCGGGCTTTCGACGCTGGTCGGCATGCATGCTCGCTACGCGGATCTGGTGGTGCTGAACCGGCCCTATGGCGACAACGCCACCCCCGATGCCGAGGCGGTGACCGAGGCGGCGCTGTTCGAGGGCGCCGCGCCGGTGCTGATCGTGCCCGAGCTGCTCGAGGAGCCCTTTGGCAAGAAGATCCTGATCGCCTGGAACCAGTCGAACGAGGCGATGGCCGCCGTGCGCCGCGCCATGCCGCTGCTTCGGGCCGCCGACAGCGTCGAGATCACCGTGATCGACCCTTCGCCCAACGGGCCGGAACGCTCGGATCCCGGCGGCGCGCTTGGCCAGATGCTGACCCGCCAGGGGGTGAATGCCGAGATTGCCGTGCTTGCCCGCACCCAGCCGATGATCAGCGACATGCTCAATCGCCGTGCCACCGAAATCGGTGCCGACATGATCGTGATGGGCGCCTATGGCCATTCGCGTTTCCGCCAGGCGATCCTGGGCGGCGCGACCCGCAACATGCTGGAAAAGGCGCTGGTGCCGGTGCTGATGGCGCGCTGACAGGCAGGGCGCCGCAGCGGCGGCGAGACAGGCGGCGGGTCAGCTCAGCGGCCCGCCATCCGCATCGTCGCCGCTTTCCGAGACCAGCCGCCCGAACAGCGGAATCACCACCCGGCGCTTGCCGTCCAGTTCGATGACGCCGTCGCGCTTCAGCGCGCTCATCTGCCGGCTCACGGTTTCCAGCGTCAGGCCCAGATAGTCGGCCATGGCCTCGCGGGTCAGCGGCAGATCGACGGCGATGCGCCCCTCGGGCTGGCGCAGGTTCAGCGCCGCCTCGCGCCGGGCCAGAATTGTCAGGAGCGAGGCGATCTTCTCGCGCGCCGATTTGCGGCCCAGCAGCAGCAGCCAGTCCCGCGCCGCGTCCAGCTCGTCCAGCGTCATCTCCAGCAGCCGGCCAGCGATGCGCGGGTTGCTGCGCAGCAGTTCCTCAAAGGGTTTGCGGCGGAAACAGCACAGCAGCAGTTCACTGGCCGCGGTCACCGTATAGGCCGCGACCTCGCGCCCCGGCCGGCCCAGGAAATCGCTGGGCAGCAGCAGGCCAACCATCTGCGTGCGCCCGTCCTCCATCTGCTGCGTCAGCGAGGCGACGCCGGAAACGACCGAGGCAACCATATCCATCCGGTCGCCCGCCCAGCTCACCGTCTGGCCGGCGGCATAGCGGCGATAGATCTTGACGCTTTCCAGCTCGGCAAGCTCGTCGCGCTCGCAACGCGCGCAAACCGCCCGATAGCGGATCGGGCAAATCTCGCACGACTGCGTCGCGAATATGGCGGCGTTGGCTGTCATCTTGATTTGGGTCAATGTCCTGGGCGCGTATTGCTGCCAAGGATAACCGCATGGGACAGCAATCGCAACTTGAGCGGCTGGGGCTTTTCGACGCGCGTGTGCCGCGTTACACCAGCTATCCGACCGCGCCGCATTTCACGCCCACGCTGGGCGAGGCGCGGTTTCGCCAATGGATCGCCGCGATTCCCGCCGGCGCGGCGATCTCGCTTTACATGCATGTGCCGTTTTGCCGCAGGTTGTGCTGGTTCTGCGCCTGCCGCACCCAGGGCACGCAATCGGACGATCCGGTGCGCGCCTATGCCCGGGTGCTCATGGACGAACTGGCCATGCTGCGCGCCGAACTGGCGCCCGGCGTCAAACTGTCGCGCCTGCACTGGGGCGGCGGTACGCCCACCCTGATGCCGCCCGAAATGATGCGCCGGGTCGCCGGCGCGGTCCTCGACGCCTTCCCGCTGGCCGAGGGGGCCGAATTCTCGGTCGAGATCGACCCGAACGAGATCGACGATGCCCGCATGGATGCGCTGGCCGAGGCGGGGCTGACCCGCGCCAGCATCGGCGTGCAGGATTTCGACCCCGAGATCCAGAAGACCATCGGCCGCGAACAGAGCTTTGAGCTGACCAGACGCGCCGTGGACATGATCCGCGACCGCGGAATCGCCAGCCTGAACGCCGATATCCTTTACGGTCTGCCGCATCAGGACCCGGTCCGCATCGCGCAATCGGTGCAGAAACTGCTGGCGCTTTCGCCCGACCGGGTGGCGCTTTACGGCTATGCCCATGTGCCATGGATGGCCAGGCGGCAGGTGATGATCCCCTCAGAAGCGCTTCCCGACCCGCAGGGCCGGCTGCGCCTGTTCGAGGTCGCGCGCGAGCTGTTCCTGGCCGATGGCTATGACGAAATCGGCATCGACCATTTCGCCCGCCCCGGCGACGGGCTGGCGCAGGCGCAGAAATCCGGGCTGCTGCGGCGCAATTTCCAGGGCTATACCGATGACCGGGCCGAGGTGCTGATCGGCCTCGGCGCCTCCTCGATCTCGCGCTTTCCCCAGGGATATGCGCAGAACGCCCCGGCCACCGGCGCCCATACCGGCGCCATCCGCGCGGGCCGCTTCTCGACCACGCGCGGCCATGCCTTCACCGCCGAGGATACATGGCGCGCGCGCATGATCGAGGCATTGATGTGCGATTTCCGCATCGATGCGCAGGAATTCATCCGCGATCACGGCTTCGACCAGTCCGCCCTCACCCGGCTCTTCGCGCCGGTGACCGAACGTTTCGGCCCCATGGTCGAGGCCGGCCCGCACGGCCTTCATATCCGCCCCGAGGGACGCTCGCTCACCCGCATGATCGCCCAGATGTTCGATGCCTATGACATGGCCGCCTCGGGCCATTCATCCGCGATCTAGAAAACCGCCCAGGCTTCTTCTTCACCCAAATATCCATGCGGCCCCGCCACCGGCGCGGACGCATGGATCAATGCGCCTCGGCCCAGCTTGCCCCCTGCCCGGCCTCGACGACCAGCGGCACATCCAGATGCACGGCCGGATCGGCGGCGCCCTCCATGACCGCGCGCGCCGCCGCGATCAGATCGTCCACCGCGCCCTCCTCGACCTCGAAGACCAGTTCGTCATGGACCTGTAGCAGCATGGTCGCCGGCAGGCCGGAAATCGCCTCGGGCATGCGGATCATGGCGCGGCGGATGATATCGGCCGCCGCCCCCTGGATCGGCGCGTTGATCGCCGCACGCCGCGCGCCGCCGGCCGCCGGCCCGGACTGGTTGATCCCGGGCGTCATGATGCGCCGCCCGAACAGCGTGCGCACGAAACCGTTCTCCTTGGCATCGGCGACGGTGCTGTCCATATAGGCGCGAATCTCCGGAAAACGCTCGAAATAGGTGTCGATGAAGGCCTGCGCCTCGCTCCTCGGGATGCGCAGGTTCCGCGCCAGCCCAAAGCCGGAAATCCCGTAGATCACCCCGAAATTGATCGCCTTGGCGCGACGGCGGATCATCGGATCCATCCCCTCGACCGGCACGCCGAACATCTGGCTGGCGGTCATCGCGTGAATGTCGATCCCCTCGCGAAAGGCCTGTTTCAGCGCCGGGATGGCGGCGACATGGGCCAGGATGCGCAGCTCGATCTGGCTGTAGTCCAGGCTGACCAGCCGCATCCCCGGCGCGGCGATGAACGCCTCGCGGATGCGTCGCCCCTCCTCGGTACGCACCGGAATGTTCTGCAGGTTCGGATCGGTCGAGGCCAGCCGCCCGGTCTGCGCGCCCGCGATGGAATAGCTGGTATGAACGCGCCCCGTCTCGGGATTGACGAAGGTCGGCAGCGCATCGGTATAGGTCGATTTCAGCTTGGAGAGCTGCCGCCAGTCCAGCACCCGGGCCGGCAGGTCATGGCCTTCGGCGGCCAGATCCTCCAGCACATCGGCGCTGGTCGAATAGGCGCCGGTCTTGCCCTGCTTGCCGCCCGTCAGGCCCATCTTGTCAAACAGGATCTCGCCGAGTTGCTTGGGGCTGCCCGGATTGAAGCTTTCCCCGGCCAGGCCGTGGATTTCATCCTCGAGCCCCGCCATCTTCTGCGCAAAGGCGTTGGACATCCGCTTCAGATGTTCGGCATCGATGCGGACGCCCGCCATCTCCATCGCGGCCAGCACCGGCACCATCGGCCGCTCCAGCCGCTCATAGGCGGTGGTCACGCGGTTCGGGGCCAGTTTCGGGCGGAAATGGTGCCACAGTCGCCAGGTCACCTCGGCATCCTCGGCGGCATATTCGCCGGCCTTGTCGATCGCCACCTGCGCGAAACCGATCTGCGCCTTGCCCGAGCCGATCAGCGCCTTGATCGGCACGCAGTCGTGACCCAGATATTCCCGGGCCAGCTCATCCATGCCATGATTATGGGCACCGGCGTTCAGCGCATAGGACAGCAGCATGGTGTCGTCGATGGGCGCCATGCGGATGCCGTGACGGGCCAGGATCTTCCAGTCATATTTGATGTTCTGGCCGATCTTCAGCACCGCCGCGTCTTCCAGCACCGGCTTCAGCATCTCCAGCGCGCGCGCCATCGGCATCTGCCCCGCCGCCCGCGCGCCCGAGCCGAACAGATCCGCCGCCCCATCGACATGACCCAGCGGCAGATAGGCCGCGCGCCCCGGCCCGGTGCATAGCGAGACACCGACCAGTTCCGCCTGCATCTCATCGAGCCCGGTCGTCTCGGTATCGATGGCGACGACGCCTTTCTCGGCGATCTCGGCCAGCCATTCGGCCAGGGCCTCCTCATCGCGGATGATGGTGTAAAGGCTGCGCTCGATGGCGGGCAGTTCGGCGCCCTCGGCCTGCGCGGGCGCGGCTTCGGGCGGCGGCGGCGCCTCGGCGCCGAAACGCTCGGCCACGCGATTGGTCAGCGTGCGGAATTCCATCCGGGTCAGGAAATCCAGCAGCGCCCCCGGCTCCGGCTCGCGGATCGACAGGGTGTCAAAGCCGAAATCCAGCGGCGTGGCGCAATCCAGCTGCACCAGCCGTTTCGAGATGCGGATCTGCTCGGCGTTCTCGATCAGGGTCTGGCGGCGCTTGGGCTGCCTGATCTCTTCGGCGCGCGCCAGCAGCGTCTCCAGATCGCCATATTCGCCGATCAGCTGCGCGGCGGTCTTGATGCCGATGCCGGGCGCACCGGGCACGTTATCGACGGAATCGCCGGCCAGCGCCTGCACATCCACCACCCGCTCGGGTCCGACGCCGAATTTCTCGCGCACCTCGTCTGGGCCGATGGCCTTGCCCTTGATCGGGTCCAGCATCTCGACGCCGCCGCCGACCAGCTGCATCAGATCCTTGTCCGAACTGATGATCGTCACCCGCCCGCCGGCCTCGCGCGCCTGACAGGAAAGCGTGGCGATGATGTCATCCGCCTCGTAGCCCTCGGTCTCGATACAGGCGATGTTGAAGGCCCGCGTCGCCTCGCGGGTCAGCGGAAATTGCGGCCGCAGATCCTCGGGCAGTTCCGGCCGGTTCGCCTTGTAGAGCGGATAGATATCGTTGCGGAACGTCTTGGCGGAATGGTCGAAGATCACCGCCGCATGGGTCGGCGCATCGCTGCCATTGCCGTCCTGGATATATTTCCACAGCATGTTGCAAAAGCCCGCCACCGCCCCGATCGGCAACCCGTCCGAGCGCCGCGTCAGCGGCGGCAAGGCATGATAGGCGCGAAAGATGAAGGCCGAGCCGTCGATCAGATGCAGATGATGGCCCTTGCCGAAACCTTCAACCATTTGCGCCCCCATGCCACAGCCTCGTTGCCGACCCTTCTGCCACGAAGGCGCCCGGCCGCCAACCCCGACCGCGGGGGCGCGGGCGCCGGTTCTCTTTCATGCAAATATCCCCGCCGGAGGCATCGCAACGGCGCCGCCGGCAGGACATGGACGCTTGCGCGCCCTAGTGATCCTCGTGGGCGCGCGCGCGATCAATCTCGAAACGCTTGTCGCAATAGCCGCAATCGATCCAGCCGGTATCGCGCGGAATGGCCAGCCAGACGCGCGGATGGCCAAGGCCGCGGGCGGGATCGCCGTCGCAGGCGACTTTCCACGAGGTCACGATCTGGGTCTCGGGGGCCGGAAGGGTCATGGCGGTTCCTTGAGCTCTGACGACAAACGCGGTTAAACCGTGCCGTAACATAATCACAGTGACACGCCGATGCCAGTCCCGGAAGCCAAGCCGATCGACACCCGCAACGCCATTGAAATCAAGGGCCTGACCAAGCTCTATGCCGCCGCCGGCGGCAATCCGGCCAAACCGGCGCTCAAGGGGCTGGACCTGGCGATTCCCGCCGGCGCGATCTTCGGGCTTCTGGGACCGAACGGCGCCGGAAAATCGACCACGATCAACATTCTAGCCGGGCTGGTGCGCAAGAGCTCGGGCCAGGTCACGATCTGGGGCTTCGACCAGGACGTGAACCCGCGCCAGTCCCGGGCCGCCATCGGCGTCATGCCGCAGGAGCTGAACATCGACCCGTTCCTGAGCCCGCGCGCCAGCCTCGAGGTGCAGGCCGGGCTTTACGGCGTGCCGAAATCCGAACGCTGGACGGATGAGCTTCTGGAACTGGTCGGCCTGACCGAACAGGCGGAAAGCTATTCGCGCCATCTTTCGGGGGGGATGAAACGGCGGCTCCTGCTGGCCAAGGCGCTGGTCCACCGGCCGCAGGTGCTGGTGCTCGACGAGCCGACGGCCGGGGTCGATATCCAGCTGCGCGAGATGCTGTGGCAGAACGTGCGGCGGCTGAACGAACAGGGCATGACCATCATCCTGACCACGCATTACCTCGAGGAGGCCGAGGAAATGTGCGACCATATCGCGATCATCGACCGGGGCGAGCTGATCCTGTCCGAGGATACCCGCAGCCTTCTGGGCCGCGCCGATGCCAAGACGCTGGTGATCGACACGGGCGAGTCGCGCGCCCTGCCCGCCCTGCCCGAAAGCGCCCGCGCCGAGCGGCGCGGGGATGGCCGGCTGGCGATCAGCTACGCCCCCTCGCGCGTCCCGACCGACAGCCTGATCGACGCGCTGCGCGCCGCCTCGCTGCCGATCCGCGATGTCGCGGTCGAGGCCCCGGATCTGGAGGATGTGTTTCTCCGGATGACCTCGCGCTGAGCGATCCCGCCGCCTCAGGCGGGGGCGACCATGCGTCCCATCACGCGGCCGCCAAGGATATGCATGTGGAAATGCGGCACCTCCTGCACACCATGCGCGCCGGCATTGGTGATGGCGCGAAACCCCTGGCCACCGTCCAGGTCCAGCTTCAGGTCGCGGGTGATCCTGGCCACGGCGCGGTGGAAATCGACGATCTCGGCGTCGCTGGCATTGCCGGCGAAATCCTCGTAGCTGACATAGGGGCCCTTGGGGATCACCAGAACATGTACCGGCGCCTGCGGCCGGATGTCGCGAAAGGCCAGCGTGTGCTCGGTCTCCAGCACGGTATCATTGGGGATTTCCTTGCGCAGGATGCGGGCAAAGATATTGCTGTCGTCATAGGCGGGCATGTCGCTGCTCCTCAGTCGGTGAAAAGATGTTCGGTCTTGGCAAGTCTTGTCGCGATCTCGGGCGAGACATCCAGGAAACGCCCAAGTTCGGCCGCATTATCGGCGGGTTCGCGCCAGGGGGCGATGGTGTGAAAGCCGGCATAGCCCATGTCGCGCAACCGCTCGGCCTCGTATTCCAGATCCGCCTTGACGGTGCGCATCAGCCGCTCGACCACCTCGGGCGCGGTCTGCGCCCCGGCCAGCCCGACCCGGCCGATATGGCCGCGCACATAGGCGCTGTCGAAATCCGATTCGATCAGCAGCAGCCGCGCCTCGGCCTTGTCGCCCATCAGATCCTCGATCAGATAAAGCGCCGAGGGGTCGAGACAAATCACCATGCGGCTGGCCTCGAACTGCTCGAAAAGCAGGCGCAGCAGCGCGCGGCGATGGCGGTCCCGCTTGCCCAGCGTGGTCTCGACGCCGCCCAGGTCGGGCAGATGCGCCTCCATTTCGTTGAACAGGTAATCCACGGCCGGGATGCCCGCCTCGGCCCGGATCGCTGCGGTCAGGCGCTTGGCGACATGCCATTTCTTGGCCACCACCAGCAGCAGCGTATTGTCGCGCCCCAGGCTGCTTTCGGTTTCCCAGAAGCGCTGGCCGAAGCGGCGGCCGATCCGTCCGCGGCCGGTCAGAAAGCGAAACAGCCCCGTCGCCTCGTTCGAGATCGGGAAATGCACGCCGCTGGCCGCCCATAATGCCCCCAGACGTTCGCGCAGGCGCAGCGCCTCGGGGCTGATCTTGCGCGCGAACAGATAATCCTGCCCGATCAGAAGATTGAAATGGTCGTTATAGAATGTCACCGGCATGCCGTAATCGGTGAACACCAGATAGGTCAGCGTACGACGCCGGATCTCCTTGCGGGGCACGACATGGGGCACCACGGTCTGGAAGAACGTCTCGTCCGGGATCCATGTGGTCGAAAAGAACTGCAGCACATCGGGCCGGGTGTCGCAGAATTCCAGCACCTTCTCGACGGTCTGGCGGCGCAGGCACCACCATTGCGAGCCGATCATCACCTGAATGTCGGCGGGAACCCGCCGCGTGATGCCAAGGCGCTTCTGGATCTCGAAGCTGGTATAGAACAGCTTCTTGCTCAGCCGTTCGTTGAACCAGTGGCGATAGATCAGCCGCTCTTCCTTGAAGCCGGTCTTGATCCAGTCGGATTCGAAGAAATCGAAGTTCTCGATGTAATCGCAATCCTCGGCGTCCAGAAAAGCATGGGCGTATTCGGCCGATTTGATCGGCATGCAATCGCCCGAGAGCATGTAGAAATGCGTCGCCAGCGGGAAGGCGCCGACCGCCGCCCGCACCGCTTCCAGCGTGGCGCCCACCAGCGACCATTCGCCCCAGCCGCATTTCCAGCGCCGCGCCGCGAAGGCGACCGAAGGATCGTCCGCCAAGGCCTTGCGCACGCGTTCGAAATCGCGGGCGGGGGCGCGGGCATCGTAATGGATCGACACGTAATCGCCGGACGCCGTAAGCCGCTGCGCCTGCGCGATCACCCCCATGGGATCCTTGTGACACAGCAGAATGAAGGCGATGCGCGACATCGTGGTGAAATCCCGTTCTGTCCCGGCCGCGCACCGCTTCTAGCAGGTTGAATCTCGGCCGGCGATTTGCTTTGTGTCCATAACGATTTTAGCCGGGCGGGCAACCCGGCGCCGATGAGAGTTCGGCCATGCCAGTTTGAATGAGGACAAGAAAATGGGTTTCCCCGGTACCTGGATGACCGAAAGCGCCAGCATGATCTATCGCGTGGTGCCCAAATGCGCCTGCTCGTCGATCGGGCAGATCATGTATTATTCCGATCACGGCAGGTATTTCGACGGCGATATCCACGATGCGACCAGCGGCATTCTCAAATGGAACCAGGCCGAGAACCAGGCCGGGATCGAGGAAAGCGTCAAGACGCACAGCGCGCTGACCTTTACCTGCGTGCGCAATCCCTATGGCCGGATCCTGTCCTCCTTTTTCGACAAGATCGCCGGCATCCAGCGCAACGGCAACCGCTATCGCGGCAATCTGGTGCCGCAGCTGATCCAGCGCTACGGCATCGAGGTCGGCGACCCCGGCAACGATTTCCAGTTCGACCAGATCAAGAGCTTTCGCCGCTTCCTGCTGTTCGCCCGCGACACCATCCGCTGGCGCCGCCCGATGGAGCCGGATATCCACTGGTCCTCGATGGCGGGCCATATCTCGACCTTCATCGTGAATGGCGGCCGCTACGACCAGATCTTTTTCACCGAGCGGTTCAACGAGGGCATGCAGAAGGTTCTGGATGCCGCGCCGACCCGCGTCAGGCTGGACGTGAACGACGCGCCCCGGTTCAACGAATCGGAAGGCCATGGTCCCAAGCGCGCCCATAAGGTCAGCGAATATTTCGACGACCTGTCGCGCCACCTGATCTGGGAAATCTACAAGAAGGATTTCCAGCTGTTCAAATACGACTTTGACGATCCGGACAACAAGCTGCCAAGGCAAGAGGTCGATCTGGACGAGGTTCACGCCAAGCTGGGCCGCTGAACCCGGTGCAGCCCCGGTTGCAGCCCCGCCCGCAGCCCCGTCTTGTCGGCCCGGCCACATCACCCGCGGCCCTGTCGCGCTAGGGCGAAAATTCCCCTTGCAACAGGCGAAATTCCGGCTATTTTCGCCCGTTCAATCGACCGGCGGGGGAATCCCGGACCGCGGCCCCCGCTCAGCGAAGATCGATTCGCGACTTGCGGCCAAGGTATTCGTGGCCTATGCCCGCCCAGATCCGAAACACTGAAATCCGGGGCCGCCCGAATGGGTCGCCCCCCGAACTGCTTGAGGTTGAGACATGGCCGTCCCTCAGAATCGCGTAACCCGGTCCCGCCGCAACATGCGCCGCGCGCATGATGCCCTGGTCGCCGGCAACCCGAACGAATGCCCCAGCTGCGGCGAATTGAAGCGTCCGCACCACGTCTGCCCGTCCTGCGGTCACTATGCCGACCGCGAAGTCGTGGCGCAGGCCAATGAGGTCGATCTGGACGACGACGCGGCATAAGCCGTCAGTCAGCCACCACCGATCATGGTTTCTTCCGAGACGAACTCCGCTGCGGGGCGCCCTTGCTCCGCGCCCGGTGTGGTGATTTCCGTTGACGCGATGGGCGGCGATCGCGGTCCCGCCGCGGTCGTGGCCGGGATCACCGCAAGCGCCGCGAAGAACCCGGATATCCGCTTCATCGTCCACGGCCCGCGGGCCGAACTGGAACAGCTGATCGCGCGCCGCAGCGGTCTGGCCGCGCGTTGCGACATCCGCGACGCGGCGGGCGTGGTCACCATGGACGACAAGCCCAGTCAGGTGCTGCGCAAGGGCGAGGGCACCTCGATGTGGTCGGCCGTCGAATCGGTTCGCCTGGGCGAGGCGACGGCGGCCGTTTCTTGCGGCAATACCGGCGCGCTGATGGCGCTGTCGATGATGCGGCTGCGTAAGCTGCCGGGCGTCAACCGCCCGGCCATCGCCTGCCTCTGGCCCTCGCGCAATCCGCAGGGGTTCAATGTCATGCTTGATTGCGGCGCCGATATCCGCGCCGATGCGCAGGATCTCGTGACCTTCGCGCTGATGGGCACATCCTATGCCCGCAACGGTCTGGGGCTGGCGCGTCCGCGTGTCGGCCTGCTGAATGTCGGGACCGAGGATCACAAGGGCCGCCCCGAGATGAAGCAGGCCCATGAGCTGATGCCGGCCACCGCCGAGGCGGCGAATTTCGACTATGTCGGTTTCGTCGAGGGAGGCGATCTGCCCTCGGCCCGGGTCGATGTCATCGTGACCGACGGCTTTACCGGCAATGTCGCGCTGAAAACCGGCGAGGGGACGGCCAAGCTGGTCGGCGATTTCCTGCGTGACGCCTTTGCCAATTCGATCATGTCGAAATTCGCGGCGCTTCTGGCGATGAGCTCGCTCAAGCGGCTGCAAAAGCGGATCGACCCGCGCCGGGTGAATGGCGGCGTGTTCCTGGGGCTGAACGGCACGGTGGTGAAATCGCATGGCTCGGCCGATTCCACCGGCATTTCGGCGGCGATCAAGCTGGCCTTCCGGCTCGCTGAATCGGGCTTTCAGGACCGGCTGGCGGCGCGCGTGGCGCAGACCGCGGCCCTTGGCGCGGCCGATGCGCCAGATGACAACGACAAGAACGAGATTGAGGGAACGGGCTGATGCGGCGCGCGATCATCCGGGGAACCGGGCATTATCTGCCTGAGCGTGTGGTCGAGAACAGCTGGTTCGAGGACAAGCTGGACACCTCCGACGAATGGATTCGCACGCGCACCGGGATCGAGCGGCGCCATTTCGCCGCCGAGGACGAGCGCACGAGCGATCTTGGCATCCGCGCCGGCCGCGCCGCGCTGCAGGATGCCGGCATCCCTGCCGAGCGTCTGGATGCGGTGATCGTCGCCACCTCGACCCCGGACCTGACCTTCCCTTCGGTCGCGACCATGGTGCAGGCCGGGCTGGGGATGAAAGGCGGCTTCGCCTATGATCTGCAGGCCGTCTGCGCGGGCTTTGTCTATGCGCTGGCCAATGCCGACGCGATGATCCGCGCCGGGCTTGCCGATCGCGTGCTGGTCATCGGCGCCGAGACCTTCAGCCGGATCATGGACTGGACCGATCGCGGCACCTGCGTGCTGTTCGGCGACGGCGCCGGCGCCGTGCTGCTGGAAGCCACCGAGGCCGAGGGCAGCTCGGCGGATCGCGGCATCCTGGCGACCGACCTGAACAGCGACGGCCAGTATCGCGATCTGCTTTATGTCGATGGTGGCGTGGCCTCGACCGGGACGGCCGGGCATCTGCGGATGCAGGGCAATCTGGTGTTCCGCCACGCCGTCGAGAAACTGGCCGAGACCGCGCATCGCGCCCTCGACAAGGCCGGGCTCGCCCCCGAGCAGGTGGACTGGCTGGTGCCGCATCAGGCCAATCTGCGCATCATCGAGGCCACCGCCCGACGCATGCACCTGCCGATGGAAAAGGTCGTGCTGACGGTCGCCGATCACGGCAATACCTCGGCCGCCTCGATCCCGCTGGCCCTGTCGGTCGCCAATGCCGAAGGCCGGTTCTCCCCCGGCCAGGTGCTGGTGGCCGAGGCCATCGGCGGCGGTCTGGCCTGGGGTTCGGTGGTTCTGCGCTGGTAGGCCCGGCCTCAGCGCAGCTGCGAATCCTTTGATCCGCGCCGGTTGATTCCCGCGCTTGGCCGCCATGCCCGGTCGCGCACCGACTGGCAGTTGACGCAACGCCGCACGCCGGGGATCGCGGCGCGGCGCGCCTGCGGGATCGGCTCATCGCATTCGTCGCAGAACTCGGCGCTCTCGCCGGCCGCGCCTTGCGCCCGGCGCAGCCGCATCCGCGCGATCGCCTCTTGCGTCGAGGCCTCGATCTGCTCGCTTACCGAATCGTCGCGGGCCCAGCCACCGGCCATCGGATCGCCCTTCCATTCCCGTTTTTTAACACGATAGCGGCGATTTCTGCCCCGTCAAATGCCCCGAATACGGGATTTGCGCGGGGTTTCGCCGGTAAGACGCGAATAATGTGGAACAAAATCGCCGTTCCGGGCTTAGGGAGCAAGCCGCGGTTGTTGACTCGGAACGCCAAAAAATACCATCCTCGCTAAATATCATGAGGTTACCACGATGAGCGACTCTACCCTGACCCGCATGGATCTGGCCGAAGCCGTATTCCGCGAGGTGGGCCTTTCCCGACATGAATCGGCGCAGCTTGTCGAAAGCGTACTTGGTCACATTTCCGACGCCCTTGTCCGCGGCGAGCAGGTCAAGATCTCATCCTTCGGCACGTTTTCGGTGCGCGAGAAGAACGAGCGGATCGGCCGCAATCCCAAGACCGGCGAAGAGGTTCCGATCACGCCGCGCCGGGTCCTGTCCTTTCGTCCCTCGCATCTGATGAAGGACAGGGTCTCGGCCGGAAACAAGCGCTGAACGAATGAACAAGTCGCCCGACGCTTTTCGTTCCATCGGAGAGGTATCCCGCCTCGTTGGCGTCGCGCCGCATGTCCTTCGCTATTGGGAAACCCAGTTTTCCCAGCTTTCGCCGGTCAAACGCGCAGATGGCCGACGATATTACCGCCCCGACGACGTGCGCCTTGCCGCCGGCCTGTGCCAGGTGCTGCGCGAGGAAGGGCTGAGCATCCGCGGCGCGAAACGGCTGATCTCGGCCGATCGCGGAGCCGGACTGCGCAAGATCGGCATGGCCCGGCTGGACGAGAATCTGGGCGAAACGGCCGAGGCGGCACAGGAACCCCGCGCCCCGGCCGTGCGACTTGCGGTGCCCGCCACACCGCCACCCGAGACGGTCGACAAGACCACTGGCGGCGGCGCGCAGCCCCGCGCGCCAGACCCTGCCCCCGCCGCGCCGCGCCGCCGCCCGGCCGCCGGGGCGCTGCCCCTCTTCCCCGAGATCGACCGCGCCCCCAGAGCGGAATGGCTGACCCGGCTGGTCGCCACCGCCGCCGCCCTGCGCCTTCGGGAAATGCAGGGCAAGCCCTTGCAGCCAAGGGCAAAAAAGCTGCGCGACAGCCTGAACGGCGCGCGCTAGACCGGCATGGCTGCGTTACCTTCATCGCCCGGCCCGGGGTCAAGCGCGGCAAATCCCGAACGGGTCGTTTTTTCCGCGCTTCGCCCCTTGTGCTGCCTGCCCGCTTGCCTCTATATGGCCGGCGTCGGGCCGTGGCGCAGCCTGGTTAGCGCGTCCGTCTGGGGGGCGGAAGGCCGCGAGTTCGAATCTCGCCGGCCCGACCATTCCGAAAACGCCCATCCCCATCCGGGGGTGGGCGTTTCCCTTTACGCCGGGAGGCAAGCGTGAACGGTGTCCTGCCCGATACCCGCCTGAAACAGCTGATCGCGGCCGGCGCCATCGCCGCCGAAACCCCGATCCTGCCGGAACAGATCCAGCCCGCCAGCCTGGACCTGCGCCTTGGCGCCAGCGCATGGCGGCTGCGCGCCTCGTTCCTGGCCGGGCGCGGGCGGAAGGTCAGCGAAAGGCTCGCCGATTTCGAGATGCACCGCATGGATCTGAGCGCCGGCGCGGTGCTGGAAAAGGGCTGCGTCTATCTGGTGCCGCTGCAGGAGCGGCTGGCCCTGCCACCGGGGCTGGACGCGGTCGCCAATGCCAAAAGCTCGACCGGGCGGCTGGATCTGCTGACCCGGCTGGTGACCGATGACGGCACCGAGTTCGACCGCCTGCCCGAAGGCTATGACGGCCCGCTTTACGCCGAAATCTGCCCGCGCAGTTTCTCGGTCCTGGTGCGGCCGGGGATGCGGCTGAACCAGTTGCGGCTGCGGCAGGGTCAGGCGGTGCTGTCGGATGCCGATCTGCGGGCGCTGCACGGGCGCGAGCCGCTGGTGAACGGCCCCGCCCTGATCGACGAGGGTTTGGGCTTTTCCGTCGATCTGCGGCCCGCATCCGGCGATCTGGTCGGCTATCGCGCGCGTCCCCATAGCGGCGTGATCGACCTCGACCGGATCGGCGCCTATGACGCCCGCGATTTCTGGGACGAATTGCGCACCAAGGACGGGCAGCTGATCCTCGACCCCGGCGCCTTCTATATCCTGGTCAGCCGCGAGGCGGTGGCGATCCCGCCCGATTACGCCGCCGAAATGGCCCCCTATCTGGCCATGGTGGGCGAGTTCCGGGTGCATTATGCCGGGTTTTTCGACCCCGGTTTCGGGCATGGCGCATCGGGACATGGCGCGCGCGGCGTGCTCGAGGTGCGCTGTCACGAGGCCCCCTTTGCGCTGGAACACGGGCAGGTCGTCGGGCGGCTGGTCTATGAACGCATGTCGGCGCGGCCCGAGCGGTTATATGGCAGCGACATCGCCTCGAACTATCAGGGTCAGGGGCTGAAGCTGGCCAAGCAGTTCCGTAACTGAGTTTGTTTCTGAATATTTACGCTTTCATTCAGCAACTTACGAAAATATTCTTATTCACTTTCGAATAGGTCATCCGCCGGGATATCGCTGTCACCGTCATCGGCCTCGTCCTGCCCGGCTTCGAACATGTTCGGCACCATTCCTTCGCCCGGCGGGCGCGATTCCAGCAGCCCGGCGGCGCGAAGCTCGGCCAGTCCCGGCAGGTCGCGGGCGCTTTCCAGCCCGAAATGATCCAGAAATGTCTCGGTCACGACGAATGTCACCGGGCGGCCAGGCGTCTGGCGGCGGCGGCCGATACGCACCCATTCCATTTCGATCAGCTGGTCCAGCGTGCCGCGGCTGACGGCGACGCCGCGGATTTCCTCGATCTCGGTGCGGGTGACGGGCTGGTGATAGGCGATGATCGCCAGCGTCTCGGTCGCGGCGCGCGACAGGCGGCGCGTCTCGACCACGCTTTCCTGCATCAGGAATGCCAGATCGCCCGCCGTGCGAAAGGCCCAGGCATCGCCCACGCGGGTCAGTTGCACGCCCCGCCCCTCGTAACGGCTGCGCAGCGCCTGCACGGCCTCGGCCGCGTCGCAGCCCATGGGCAGACGGGCGGCGATCTCGCGCAGGCTCATCGGCTGGGCCGAGGCGAAAAGCACCGCCTCGACCATGCGCTCCTGTTCGGCGAGCGGCGGCGGCGGGAAACGCTGGGGGTCGGTCTCCGGAGCGCTCTCCTGCGCGGTTTCTGGCAGGTCGGTCGAGTCGAAGTCGGAGTTCATTGCGGGCGCCTGCGGATGGTGATCGGGGCAAAGCTTTCGGTCTGGCGCAGCTCCAGCGCGCCCTGCCGCGCCAGTTCCAGCGTCGCGGCGAATGTCGCGGCAGTGGCCGAGCGGCGGCGCCTGGGGTCGCTCTCCCAGCCATCGGGCAGGAAATCGGCAAGCTGCGTCCAGTCGCCGGCGAAACCGATCAGACCGCGCACGCGCTCAAGCGCCTGTTCCATGGTGAACACATCGCGCCGGTCATAGGCATAGGGGCGGAACTCGTCCTTGGTGCGCAGCCGGGCATAGGCGCGCATCAGGTCGATCAGCCCGGCCTGCCACGAGACCTGACGCGCCCGGGTCACGGTTTCGGGCGCGCCGCGCACAAAGCGATCCTGCCCCAGCCGGTCGCGCGCCATCAGCCGCGCCGCCGCCTCGCGCATGGCCTGCAGCCGCTCAAGCTGAAAGGCCAGATGCGCGGCCATATCCTCGGCCGAGGGGCCTTCGGCCTCGGGGTCGGGGGGCAGCAGCAGGCGCGATTTCAGAAAGGCCAGCCAGGCCGCCATCACCAGATAATCGGCGGCCAGTTCGATGCGCAGCGCGCGGGCCTGTTCGACAAAGGCCAGATACTGGTCGGCCAGTTCAAGGACCGAGATCTGCATCAGATCGACCTTCTGCGTGCGCGACAGCGTGAGCAGCAGGTCCAGAGGCCCCTCGAAGCCCGAGACATCGACCACCAGCACCTCTTCGGCGCGGCGCTCATCGACGCTTTGCGGCGCGGCCGCCTGTTCGGCGGGTTCCGGCGCGGGGTCGGGCACGGGGGTCAGATAAGGGACTTTGGTCATAGGCCGTCAGGCGCCCGGTTGAACAGCTTGGATCGGCGCAGAATCCGCCATGCGCCGGCCATAGTCAACCGATCAGGCCGCCAGCCCGCCCAGCCGGCCCAGTTCCGCCCGCAATTCCGCCACCTCCGCCGGTTGCGGCGCGCGGCGCAGGGCCAGCGCGGATGCGGCGCGGGCGGCAGCGCGCGGGGTCATCGCGCCTGCGGCGGCGACGATCTCCTCCATCTCGGGGCGAGTCTCGTTGCAGGACAGGACCAGATCGCAGCCGGCGGCGATGATCGCCCCGGCGCGTTCCGCCATGCCGCCCGACAGCGCCTGCATGCCGATATCGTCCGACATGAGCAGGCCGTCAAAGCCGATGCGGTTGCGGATCAGGTCGATCACCGGGCGCGAGGCCGTGGCGGGCGCGTCGTCGATGGCGGCAAAGCGGATATGCGCGGTCATCGCCATGGGCAGATCGGCCAGCGCGGCAAAGGGCGCGAAATCCGTGGCCAGCAATTCGACCAGCGGCGCCTCGACCAGCGGCAGGTCCTTGTGGCTGTCCACCCGCGCCCGGCCATGGCCCGGCATGTGCTTGACCACCGGCAGCACCCCCGCCGCCAGCAGCGCATCGGCGGCGATCCGGCCCAGCCGCGCCACGGTCGCGGCGTCGCTGCCAAGGCAGCGGTTGCGCAGAAAGGGATGCGTGTCGTCGCGCGCGATGTCCAGAACCGGCGCGCAATCGGCATCGATCCCCATCGCCCGGAGTTCCAGCGCCATCAGGTGATGGTGCAGCCAGATCGCGCGTTCGCCATTCGCGGCCTGATCCAGCGGCGCCGGCCAGTCGGTCCAGTGCGGCGCGCGCATGCGCTGGACGCGCCCGCCCTCCTGGTCGATCAGCACCGGGGCATCGCGGCCGACCGCCTCGCGCAATTCGGCGGTCAGGCGGCGCAGGCGGTCGGGCGTGTCGATATTGCGCCCGAACAGGATAAAGCCCCAGGGATCGGCCGCGCGAAAGAAATCCCGCTCGGCCGCAGTCAGATCGGGTCCGGCGATACCGCCAAGGATGGTCGCGCCGGTCATGCCGGGATCACTTTGCGGTGGCCGGGATGCAGTCGGTGCCCCCGGCGATCAGCGCCGCGCAGAAGCGCCGCGCCTCGTCGCGCGAGGCAAAGCCCGAGGCCCGCAGCCGCCAGAAGGTGCGGCCGTTGGTCTCGTGGCGCTGCACCACCATGCCCTTGCCCGAGAAGAGGCCGCCGAACTTGCCCGACACCCGCTTCCATTCGCCGGTGGCCAGCGCCTCGCTGTCGAAAGCCCCGATCTGGGCCAGCGCCGCACCCGCGGCGGCCGGAGCCGGGGCCGGGGTCTGGGCTGCCGGAGCGGGTGCGGACGCGGTTGCCGGACGGCTGCTTTCCGTTGCGGCAACCGGCGCGGCGGCGGCCAGCCGGCGCGGGCGCGGTGCCGGACGCGCGGAACTGGCCACTGCCGGAGGGGTCGCGATATCGGCCGCAGCCTGAGCGAGCGCGGTGTTGATCGCCACGTCGAGCGCCTCGTTCCCGGCCAGATCGGTCACCACGTCGTTCACCGCCGCCTCGACGGCCGGCACGTCCGAGATCACCGCATCCTCGACGGCGCTGGCCATGTCCTCCGCCGCGGCCTCGCCATCGGGACGCGCGATCACCCGCGCGGAATCGTCGGGCAAGGGCAGTTCCACCGGATGCGAGGGTTCTTGCGCGATCGAGCCCAACTCGCCCATCGCGACGTCCTGATCCTGCAGCCGCGCCGATTGCGGCGCCAGCGCGACCCGGTCCGTCGATGCCGGCTCGGCGCCGGCGGCGACCTCGTTCACGGCAAGGCCGGTCCGGGCGGTCAGCGCGCCGCCCGGATCTTCGGGGGCGGTACGGGCATCGCCTTCGACGGCGCGAATCACCGGCACGCCCGAGACATCGCGCATGACCAGCTCGAAGCCCCAGACCGCCAGAATGACGATCAGCCCGACCGAGACCAGCGCACCGACATAATGGGTCAGCCGCGTTAGCCGCCTGCCCAGGGACAGCGGCTCGGGCGAATCGGCATAGCCGTAGCGTTCGTCCCAGCCGTCATCCTGAAATTCGTCCTGGTAATCCTGCTGCGCGTCCTGCGCATAGGGATAGTCCTGCGACAGCCGGTTGGGCTGCGACCCCTCAAACCCGCCCGAAGAGCGGAAATCTACCACCGTCATACCTGCCTGCCTGCCGGTTGTTCCAGCGCTGCTCGTTTATCTGCTCGCCCCGGCAGGCACGCCTTGTTCAGCGCATTTCTCTGGCCGGAGTCACGCCAAGGATACCAAGACCGGCCGAAATGACAACGCCGACCGCGCGAACCAGTGCGATTTTCGCGGCCGTCGTGGCAGCCTCGCCCTCCTGGACAAAGCGCAGGGCGGGCTCGTCATTGCCGCGGTTCCACAGCGAATGCAGGTCCGAGGCGATATCGTAAAGGAAAAACGCGATCCGGTGCGGCTCGTGCGCGCGGGCGGAGATTTCGACGATGCGTGGCCATTCTGCAACTTTCCGGGCCAGATCCAGCTCGGCCGGATGGTCCAGACGCGCCAGATCGGCCGCCGCCAACGCCGCGTCCGAGGTCTCGACGCCCTGCCCGGCCGCCTTGCCCAGGACCGAATTCACCCGCGCGCTGGCATATTGCACATACCAGACCGGGTTGTCCTTGGACTGTTCCAGCACACGCGCGAAATCGAAATCCAGCGCCGCATCGTTCTTGCGGGTCAGCATATGAAAGCGGGTCACATCGGCGCCCGCCTGTTCGACCACATCGCGCAGGGTGACGAAGGTCCCTGCCCGCTTGGACATCTTGAAGGGCTCGCCATTCCTGAACAGCCTGACCAGCTGGATCAGCTTGGCATCCAGCGGCACGCGGCCGTTGGACAGTGCCTTGACGACCGCCTGCAGGCGCTTGACATAGCCGCCGTGATCGGCGCCCAGCACGTCGATCAGCTGGTCGAAACCGCGTTCGATCTTGTCCCAGTGATAGGCGATATCGGGGGCGAAATAGGTCCAGCTGCCATCGGATTTCTGGATCGGCCGGTCCTGATCGTCGCCAAAGGCGGTGGATTTGAACAGGAGTTGCTCGCGCGCCTCCCAATCCTCGGGCAGCTTGCCCTTGGGCGGCTCGAGCGTGCCGCGATAGATCAGGCCGGCGGCGCGCAGGCGTTCGATCGCGGCCTCGATCCGGCCGGTGCCGTAAAGCGCCTTTTCGCTGGAGAACACGTCCATCCGGACACCCAGCAGCGCCAGATCGTCGCGGATCATCGCCATCATCGCATCGGTGGCAAAGACGCGGATCTCGGCCAGCCATTCCTCTTCGGGCCGGTCGATCAGGCTGTCGCCGTATTTTTCCTTGAGCGCCTGCCCGACCGGGATCAGGTAATCGCCGGGATAAAGCCCCTCGGCGATCTGCGGCTCGAGCCCGTTCGCCTCGCGATAGCGTTCATAGGCCGAGCGCGCCAGCACATCGACCTGCGCGCCGCCATCGTTGATGTAATATTCGCGCGTGACCTCATGGCCCGCGAAATCCAGCAGCGCCGCCAGCGCATCGCCGAAGACCGCGCCGCGCGTATGGCCGACATGCATCGGCCCGGTCGGGTTGGCGCTGACGAATTCGACGTTGATTTTCGTGCCGTTGCCCATGGTCGAGCGGCCGTAATCCGCCCCCGCCAGCAAGGCCGCACGGATCACGCCCTGCCATTCGGCGGGCGCAAGGCGCAGGTTCAGAAAGCCCGGCCCCGCCACCTCGGCCGCGGTGATACGCGGATCGGCGGCCAGCCGCGCGGCCAGCGTCTCGGCAATCTCGCGGGGTTTCCGGCCGGCGGGCTTGGCCAGCACCATCGCCGCATTGGTCGCCATATCGCCATGGGCCGGGTCTCGCGGCGGCTCGACCGTGACATTCGCGGTGTCGAGTCCGGCGGGCAGTTCGCCCGCCTGTTCCATCTGCGCCAGCGCGTCCGTCACCAGCGCGCGGATATCCGAAAAGAGGTTCATGGCATCCATCCTGAAGATCGCCCGGGGGATAGACCCTGCCATGTGGGGACGTCAACCATGGCCGCGCGGCGGCGCAAGGAAACAGACCGCCCGGCCGCGCCCGGACCTAGCCGGTCTTGCCGTCCTTGGCCTTGCCCCGGGGTTTTGCCTTGCCCCCGGTCTTGCCCTTGGCAGCGGACTTGCCCTTGGCAGCGGCATCAGCCTTGGGCTTGCCCTTTCCTGTTCCGGCCGTCGCGCCATCCTCCAGCCCCTCGCGGGCGACGGCGCGGCCGGCGTCATCGCTGGCGGCGGCATCCTCCTCTCCGGGATGTTCGACTGCGCCCGAACCCTCGCCGCGCTTGACGGCCCGGGCCTCGGCCTTGGCGACTTCGCGGGCTTGCTGCGCGGCTTCGCTTTCCTGGCGGATGCGCTCGGCGGTCTCGGGCGGGATCAGGCTGATGATATGCATGTCGGCGCGGCCCTCCATGCGGTCGGGATCGCCGACGAATTGCAGCTTGCCACGGTCCACCACGGCCAGTGGAATGACCTCGGGCCGGGATTGGCGCCAGTCGTCCAGCGTATATTCCTCGGTCAGGCGGGTGGCGCGGAAGATCCAGCCCTCGGCCAGGAGGTCCAGATATTGCGCCAGCGTGCGGTTGCCGTTCACCGTCCGGCCGCCCAGCTGGCTGGGCAGGGCATGGCGGGGCCGGTCCTCCTTGTGGCGGGCCAGTTGCCAGATCGCCTCGCGCCCGAATTCGGGGGCCAGGTCGGTGGCGACCAGCGTGTTGTAGGCATCGTTGTCCGACGCGACGAGGATCGCGTGATAGGCCAGGAACTCGACGCTGTTCTCGGCCGCCTCGGACAGGATATCGCCGTAGAAATGCGGCACGCCGGCGCTGCGCGCGGTCTGAAGATGGCCGCGATTGGGGTCGGTGATCAGCACGTTCACATCGGCCTTTTCCAGCGCCTTGGCCAGCCCTGTGGCGAAAAGCGAGCCGCCGACGATAAGCAGCCCCGGACGGTCGCCCGAGGTCAGCCCCAGGGCCCGCGCCAGCGGCGCCAGGGTAAAGCCGTGCAGCACCACCGTCGCCACCACCAGCACGAAGGCCAGCGGCGTCAGCAGCGCGCCGTCCGGGATGCCCTCGGCCACCAGCCTTTCGCCGAACACGCCCGAGACCGCGACCAGCACCACGCCGCGCGGCCCGGTCAGCGCGATCAGCAGCTTTTCGCGCCAGGGCAGATCGGTGCCGATCAGCGAGATCATCACGGTCAGCGGCCGCACCAGCAGCACCACCGCCACGATAAAGGCCACCGCGCGCCAGTCGAGCGCGCCCAGATCCTGGAATTTCACCCCCGCCGCCAGCAGGATGAACACGCCCGAGACCAGCAGGATGGTGGCGCTTTCCTTGAAACGGTAGATCTCGGAATAGCTGGGCAGATCGGCATTGGCGATCAAAAGGCCCATGACCGTGACCGCCAGCAGCCCGCTTTCATGCAGCACCATGTCGGCACCGGCGAATACCGCGATGACGGTGACGAACAGCAGCGGCACCTTCATGTATTCGGGCACCAGATTGCGGCGAAAGGCAGCCGCGACGCCATAGCCCGCCGCAACCCCCAGAAGGGTGGCGAAGCCGATGCCGCGAAGCAGTTCCCAGATCGCCTGGACCTCGCCCAGATCCTGCTTGCGCGTCAGCACGACCAGCAGCGCGATCACCGCCGCCAGCGCGCCAAGCGCGTCGTTGACGATCGCCTCCCATTGCAGGACCTGGGCGGGGCGCGTGCGCAGCCGCGCCTGCCGCAGAAGCGGCGCGATCACCGTCGGCCCGGTCACGATCATGATGCCGCCAAAGACGATCGAGGCCTGCCATTCCAGCCCGGCGATCAGGTTCAGCGCCAGCGCCGAAAGCAGCCAGCCCAGCGGTGCCCCCAGATAGACCAGCCGCCGGACCGCGCTGCGCGCATCGGCCAACTGGTGCAGGTTCAGGGTCAGGCCGCCCTCGAACAGGATCACCGCGACGGCCAGCGCGATCATCGGCTGCAGCAGATCGCCGATATCGCGCTCGGGCAGGAAGATGCCGGTGACCGGCCCGAGGATCAGCCCCGCGGCCAGCATCAGAACGATCGCCGGCAGGCGAAAACGCCAGGCCAGCCACTGCGCACCGACCCCGGCGATCCCGATTATGGCAAAGGCCTCCATGGGGCTCAGCCCCGCTGTTTCCGCTGCCATATTGCCCCGCATATATGTTTCCGATGCTGCGGCATAACGGCGCCGCGCGCCCAGACGTTCCCGCAAACAGGTCCCGCGTCAATGAAAACCCGCATCTGATTGACGCAGAGCGGGTTTTCAGTTAGTCCGCCCATGTCTGCATCCGGCAGACAAGGCGAGGGGCGTGCGGAAATTGCGTCCCGACCCGCCGCAATACCCGGCTTCCGGCATATGTCGGGCATCAGGCAGGGCGGCGATGGACGCAAGAACTGCGCGGGGGGAACCCGCGCATTGATACGAAAGCCCCGAATGACGAAATTTTCCGATCTCAAACTTGACCCCAAGGTCCTGAAGGCCATTGCCGATGCGGGCTACGAAGCCCCCACGCCGATTCAGGCCGGGGCCATCCCGCCGGCGCTGGAAGGCCGCGACGTGCTGGGCATCGCCCAGACCGGCACCGGCAAGACCGCCAGCTTCACGCTGCCGATGATCACGCTCCTGGGTCGCGGCCGCGCCCGCGCCCGCATGCCGCGCTCGCTGGTGCTGTGTCCGACCCGCGAACTGGCGGCGCAGGTGGCGGAGAACTTCGACACCTATGCAAAGAACACCCGTCTGACCAAGGCGCTGCTGATTGGCGGCGTCAGCTTCGGCGAACAGGACAAGCTGATCGACCGCGGCGTCGATGTGCTGATCGCCACGCCGGGCCGGCTGCTGGATCATTTCGAACGCGGCAAGCTGTTGCTGACCGGCGTCCAGATCATGGTCGTGGACGAGGCCGACCGGATGCTCGACATGGGCTTCATCCCGGATATCGAGCGGATCTTCCAGCTGACGCCCTTTACCCGCCAGACGCTGTTCTTCAGCGCCACCATGGCGCCGGAGATCGAGCGCATCACCGACACTTTCCTGCACAGCCCCGAACGCATCGAGGTCGCCCGCCAGGCCACCACCAGCGAGACGATCACCCAGAAACTGGTCGAGATCGCGCCCACCCGGCGCGACCAGAGCGCCAAGCAAAAGCGCGAATTGCTGCGCGCGCTGATCCGTGCCGAAGGCGAGGGGCTGAAGAACGCGATCATCTTCTGCAACCGCAAGACCGAAGTCGATATCGTCGCCAAATCGCTCAAGGCGCATGAATTCGATGCCGCTCCGATCCATGGCGATCTGGACCAGCGCCATCGCATGGCGACGCTGGACGACTTCCGCGAAGGCAAGCTGCGCTTTCTGGTGGCCTCGGACGTGGCGGCGCGCGGGCTGGACATCCCGGCGGTCAGCCATGTCTTCAACTTCGACCTGCCCTCGCATGCCGAGGATTACGTCCACCGCATCGGCCGCACCGGCCGCGCCGGACGTCAGGGCACCGCGATCTCGATCGGAACCCCGGCTGACGAGAAATACCTGACCGCCATCGAGGCACTGGTCAAGCAGACCCTGCCCCGCGCCGCGCAGCCCGAAGGCTTCACGCTGTCGGCCGCCGCGCAGGCCCCGGCACGCGCGCAGCGCGACACCCCCCGCCGCGACCGTACCGGCCGCCGTGGCGGCCGCCGCCACGAGGACGAGCAGGACCGCCAGCCCGCGCCGCGCGAGGAGGCCGCGCCCGAGCCGCGCGCCGAAACGCAGGATCGGCGCCACCGCGACCATCGCAACGACCGGCGCGAGGATCGGCGCGAGGATCGCAGGGGCGACCGCCACCCGATCCTGGGCATGGGCGATCACGTACCGGAATTCATGACCCGCAGTTTCCGGCCGGCGATCAATCCCGCCGCCGTAGGCGATGCAGAAACCGACTCCGGCCCGAGCACGACCGACAAGGCCGAGAACGCCGCCAGGGCCGAAAAGCCCGTGCAGGCCAGCGAAGCCCCGGCGCCGGCGCCCGAGGCCCGGCAGGACGAAAAGCCCGAAGCACAGCCCGAAGCCGACGCGCCTGCCGAAGCTCAGGCGCCCGCCGCCGAAGCCGCGACCGAATCCGCCCCCGCGCCCGCCGCCGAACAGGCCGAAGCGCCCAAGGAAAAGCCGGTGCGCAAACGCAAGCCGCGCGTGGCCAAGCCCAAGCCCGAAGAGACAAGCGCCGCCGATGCCGAAATTCCGGCCGAGGCCGCGCCCGAAGTGGCTGACGATGCGGCATCCGAAACCGGCGACAAGCCCAAGGCCGCGCGCAAGCCGGCCAAGCCGCGCGCCCCGCGCAAGCCTCGCGCCAAGGCGGCAGCAAAACCCGATTCCGGCGAACAATCCGCGCCCGACGAAAGCGCGGCGCAGCCGGCCGCCGATACCGCCGATGGCGGCGGTTCCGCGACCGAAGGCTGACCCATGGACGCCGCCGCCCCGATGCTTGGCAGCTCAGGGCGGGCGCGCCGCCCCTCATGGCTGATCCTGCTGGGATGCGCGGGGCTTGGCGCATTCGCGGCGCTCGGACAGGCGCCCTGGGATCTGTGGTTCCTGGCCCTGCCCGCCCTGGCCGTCCTGTGCTGGCAGATCGCCCGCGCCGTCTCGCCGGCGCAGGCGGCATGGTCGGCATTCGCCGCCGGCCTCGGGCATTTCGCGCTGGCCATGTCATGGATCGTCGAGCCGTTCCTGGTCCAGCCCGAGATCTATGGCTGGATGGCGCCCTTTGCCCTCGCGCTGATGGCGGCGGGCGGGGCGCTGTTCTGGACCCTGCCGGCATGGCTCGCGGCACGTCTGCTGCCCGGCTTTCCGCGCCAGGGCCTTGCATTCGCCGCGCTGATGATCCTGTCGGACTGGCTGCGCGGCTGGATCTTCACCGGCCTTCCCTGGGCGCTGGCCGGGCATATCTGGACGGACACGCCCGCGAGCCAGCTGGCGGCCCATCTGGGCGCGTTGGGGCTGTCGGCGCTGACCATGCTGGCCGCCGCCCTGCCGCTGGCCTGCTGGCGCGGCCCGGCCGGGCGGTGGCGCGGCGCCCTGCCCGGGGCGATCCTCGCGGCCCTTGTCGTCGCCATGGCCTGGAGCGCCGGCATGGCGCGCCTTGCCCGCCCGCTGCCCGACGATACGCCGATCAAGCTGCGGCTCGTCCAGCCCAATGCCAAACAGGCGCTGAAATGGGACCCCTACTGGTCCGAGGTGTTCTTTCGCCGGCTGCTCGACCTGTCGGCCGAGCGTGATGCGGACCGCGCCGCGCCCGATGTCGTCATCTGGCCCGAAACGGCGGTCAATTTCCTGCTCGACCAGTCCGGCACCGCGCCCCGCGACATTGCCGCCTATGCCGGCGCGCCGGTCATCCTGGGCATCCAGCGGTCCGAGGGCGCGCGTTATTTCAACAGCCTGAGCAGTTTCTCGGCCGAGGGCATCGGTCCGGTCTATGACAAGTTCCATCTGGTTCCGTTCGGCGAATACACGCCCTGGGGCGATGTGCTGGCGCAGTTCGGAATCCGCGCCTTTGCCGCGCAGCAGGGCTACGGCTATTCGCCGGGCGCCGCCCCTGCCGTGCTGCGCTTTCCCGGCCTGCCGCCGGTGCAGCCGCTCATCTGCTACGAGGCGATCTTTTCGCGCCATCTGATCACCGGCGCGGACCGGCCGGGCTGGCTGCTGCAGGTGACCAATGACGCCTGGTTCGGCAATCTTTCGGGGCCCTATCAGCATCTGGCGCAGGCGCGGCTGCGGGCGATCGAAAGCGGGCTGCCGCTGATGCGGGCGGCGAATACCGGCGTCTCGGCGGTGATCGGCGCGCGGGGCGAATTGCACGCGACGCTGGAGCTGAACCGGACCGGGCGGATCGACGCGCGCCTTCCCGGCGCGCTGCCCCCGACGCTCTGGTCGCGTTGGGGCGACTGGCCGGTGCTGCTGCTGACGCTCGCCGCGCTTGGCCTGCTGTGGCGATATCGCAGGTTGACTGTCCCGAGGCCTTAATCTATCGCGGGCATACCGTCACAACGGCTTCCTGGCGTGACGGCCTGGTATGAACGGAGCACGCCCCATGAACAGACAGAACTACGTGTTCACCTCGGAATCGGTTTCCGAGGGGCACCCGGATAAACTATGCGACCAGATCTCGGACGCGGTGCTGGACGCATTGCTGACCGAGGACCCGGCGGCGCGCGTCGCCTGCGAAACCTTCGCCACCACCGGCACGGTCATCATTGGCGGCGAGATCGGCCTGAGCGACCAGGACAGGCTGGCCGAGTACATGGGCCGGATCAGCGAGATCGCGCGCAATACCATCCGCGACATCGGCTACGAGCAGGAGAAGTTCCACTGGAACACCTGCCATGTCCACAATTACCTGCATGAGCAATCCTGCCATATCAGCCAGGGCGTCGACCGCGACGGCGCCGGCGATCAGGGCATCATGTTCGGCTATGCCGTGGACGAGACGCCGGAACTGATGCCCGCGCCGATCCAGTATGCGCATGCCATCCTGCGCCGCCTGGCCGAGGCCCGCAAATCCGGCGCCGAGCCGACATTGGGGCCGGACGCGAAATCGCAGCTCAGCCTGCGCTATGAGGACGGCCGCCCGGTCGAGGTCACCAGCCTCGTCATCTCGCATCAGCACCATGACGAGGGGCAAAGCTCGGACGATATCCGCGCCATTGTCGAACCCTATATCCGCGAGGTCCTGCCCGAGGGCTGGCTGACCGAGAATACCGAATGGTGGGTGAACCCGACCGGCACCTTTGTCATTGGCGGTCCTGACGGCGATGCCGGGCTGACCGGGCGCAAGATCATCGTGGATACCTATGGCGGAGCCGCGGCGCATGGCGGCGGCGCGTTCTCGGGCAAGGATCCGACCAAGGTGGACCGCTCGGCGGCCTATGCCGCGCGCTATCTGGCCAAGAACGTGGTGGCGGCCGGTCTGGCGCGGCGCTGCCTGATCCAGCTGAGCTATGCGATCGGCGTGGCCAAGCCCCTGTCGATCTATGCGGACACGTTCGGCACCGGCGAGGTTCCCGAGGCCGAGATCGAAAACGCGATCGCGCGGGTGATGGATCTGACGCCGCGCGGCATTCGCGACCATCTCGATCTTCGTCGGCCGATCTATCGCCGCACGGCGGCCTACGGGCATTTCGGTCGCGCCCCAGAGGCGGATGGCGGCTTTTCCTGGGAACGGACGGATCTGGTCGAAGCGCTCAGGCGCGAGCTGTAATCGCGGCGCGGGCGATGGGGGCTTTGCCCCCGCGCGTTCCGCGCTCCCCCAGGATATTTGACATGAAAGAGAAGGGCCGGGGCGGCACTGCCCGCGGCCCTTTCTGCATAGCTGGGGTCCGGGGCGCGGAACCCCGCCGCGGTCAGTCCTTGAAGCTGCGGCTGTCCTTGATCTGATCCCAGGCCCAGACGACTTCCTGCAGGCGATCCTCGTCCGAGCGGTCGCCGCCATTCATGTCCGGGTGAAGATCCTTGACCAGCGACTTGTATTGCTTGCGGATTTCGGAGCGCGTCCAGTGGTCCCTGGCCTCAAGTATCTCAAGCGCCTTGCGTTCCGTCGGTGGCAGTTTCCGGGCAGCGCGGTTGCGCAATTCGGGATTCGTGCCGTTCGCGCCCAGGATTTCCAGCGGGTCGTCGATGCCGTGGCGGGCCCATTTCTGTTCCTTGGTGGTCCGGCCAAAGGGTTTGGTCGGCCGCTCCCACACCGTGGCATTGTCCAGAAATTCCTGGAACTCCGCCTCGGACTGGCCCTGGAAATAGTTCCAGTTGGCATTGTATTCGCGCACGTGATCCTTGCAGAACCAGTAATAGTCGTCGAGGTTGCGCGGATTCTTCGGCGCGCGGTACTGGCCCGGCGCATCGCAGCCCTCCTTGTCGCAGCGGCGCGTCGAGGTCTCGAAGGCGCCGGACATGCCGCGTCGGCCCTTGGACCGGCGTTTCTTGTCCGAGGCTGCGGAAATATCGAATCCGAACGGGTCGCTGTTGCTCATCTGCCTGCCTTGTCCTGAACGGGACAGGCAGTTTAGGCTATTTCCCGAGACATGAAAGGGGGGATGCGGATGATTGCCGACGAGATGCGCGAAAGATTGGCGGAGCTTGAGCCTTCGCGGCTGGAAATTCTTGATGAAAGTGAAAGCCATCGGGGGCATGGCGGCTGGCGCGAGGGCGGTCAGACACATTTTCGCATCCGCATTGCCAGCGCGCGGTTTTCGGGCCTGAACCATGTCGCCCGGCACCGGCTGGTGCATCGCGCGCTTGGCGATATCGTCCCGCGCATCCACGCGCTGGCGCTGGAGCTTTCCGAGAACTGAGGCGTTAGCGCCGTCAGGCTTGCCGGTGCGACCCGCCCCGCGTAGAAACCGGGAAAGCGGAAAACACGAAGGATGTTGACGATGAGTTCGCCCAAGGATTTCAACGACCGGATGCTGTCTCTGGGCCTCGCACGCGTGAGCGAAGCCGCCGCCCATGCCTCGGCCCGGCTGATCGGCCGCGGCGACGAAAAGGCCGCCGATCAGGCCGCCGTCAACGCCATGCGCGAGCAGCTGAACCTGCTGGACATCAGGGGCGTCGTCGTCATCGGCGAGGGCGAGCGGGACGAGGCGCCGATGCTCTATATCGGCGAAGAGGTCGGCAGCGGCGACGGCCCCGAGGTGGATATCGCGCTGGACCCGCTGGAGGGCACCACGCTGACCGCCAAGGACATGCCCAACGCGCTGACCGTGATCGCCATGGCGCCGCGCGGCACGCTCCTGCACGCGCCCGACGTCTACATGGACAAGCTGGCGATCGGGCCGGGCTATCCCGTCGATGTGGTCAGTCTGGACATGTCGCCGTCCGAGCGTGTGCGGGCGCTGGCCAGGGCGCGCGGCTGCAAGGACAGCGATATCACCGTCTGCGTTCTGGAACGCCCCCGGCACGAGGATCTGGTGGCCGAGATCCGCTCGACCGGGGCGGCGATCCGGCTGATCACCGATGGCGATGTGGCCGGCGTGATCCACTGTGCCGAGGCCGAGCTGACCGGCATCGACATGTATATGGGTTCGGGCGGCGCGCCCGAGGGCGTGCTGGCGGCCAGCGCGCTGAAATGCATGGGCGGGCAGATGTGGGGCCGGCTGCTGTTTCGCAACGATGACGAAAGGGGCCGCGCGGCCAAGGCCGGCATCTCCGATCTGGACCGCATCTATTCCCGCGACGAGCTGGTCACCGCCGATGTGATCTTTGCCGCGACCGGCGTGACAAACGGCTCGATCGTGGCCGGCGTCAAGCGCGAGCCGCATTACCTGCAGACCGAGACCATCCTGATGCGCTCCAAGACCGGCTCGGTGCGGCGGATGATCTACCGCAATCCGATCAGGTAAGCCTCGCCGGGCTTGATCCGCGGGCGGTCATGCGGGAATAAGCCTCATGACCGCCTTTCTCGACGTATCCTCATCCCTGACCGGACGCCTGTGGCGCGGCCCCGAACCGGCGCTGGAACGCGCAGCCGAGGCGCTGGCGCAGGACAGCCGCCTGCCCCTGCCCGTCGCCCGTGTGCTTGCCGCCCGTGGCGTGCCCGCGCATGAGGCCGCCGCCTATCTTGAACCCAGGCTGCGCGACCTGCTGCCCGATCCGCTGAGCCTGCGCGACATGGGTGCGGCCGCCGCGCGCATCGTCGCGGCGACACGGGCCGGTCAGCGAATCGCCATATTCGCCGATTACGATGTCGATGGCGGCGCCTCGGCGGCCTTGCTGCTGGACTGGCTGCGTCAGCAGGGGCGCGACGCGACATTATACATTCCCGACCGCATCGACGAAGGCTATGGCCCCAACGCCCCCGCCATCGCGGCGCTGGCGCGCGATCACGATCTGATCGTCTGCGTCGATTGCGGCACGCTCAGCCATGGCGCGCTAGCCGCTGCCGCACCGCGCGACGTGATCGTGCTGGACCACCATCAGGGGGGCGAGACCCTGCCCCCGGCGCTGGCGGTGGTGAACCCCAACCGCGCCGATGAGGATGGCGCGCTTGGTCATCTGTGCGCCGCGGGGGTGGTGTTTCTGACACTGGTGCAATGCAACCGGCTGTTGCGCGAATCGGGCGAGCCACAGCCCGACCTGATCGGGCTTCTGGATCTTGTGGCGCTGGCGACGGTGGCGGATGTCGCGCCGCTGACCGGCGTCAACCGCGCCTTTGTGCGGCAGGGTCTGGTCATCATGGCCCGGCGCGAAAGGCCCGGCCTGGTGGCGCTTTCGGACGTGGCGCGGCTCGATTCGGCGCCCAACGCCTTTCATCTGGGCTTTCTGCTCGGGCCGCGCATCAATGCCGGCGGCCGCGTGGGCCGGGCCGATCTGGGCGCGCAATGCCTGTCCTGCACCGACCCCGCCAGGGCCGCGAAATATGCCGCCGAGCTGGACGAGCTTAACCGCGACCGCCGCGCCATCGAGGCCGCCGTCCGCGAAGAAGCCCTGGCCCAGGTCGAGGCGCGCGAGTCCTCGCTGGTGGCCTGGGCCGCCGGCGATGGCTGGCATCCCGGCGTCGTCGGCATCGTCGCCGCGCGGGTGAAAGAGGCGACCGGCCTGCCCTCGGTCGTGATCGGGGTCGAGCGCGGCATCGGCAAGGGTTCGGCCCGTTCGGTCCCCGGCGTCGATCTGGGCCGCGCCATCCAGCGCCTCGCCGCCGAGGGGCTGCTGCTGAAAGGCGGCGGCCACGCCATGGCCGCCGGCCTGACCGTCGAGGAAGCGCGCATCCCCGCCGCCATGGCCCGCCTGTCCGAACTGCTGGCGCGCGAGATGGCCGCGCGGACCGGCGCGGGCGAGCTGCGCATCTCGGGGCTGATGGATCCGGCGGGCGCGACGGTCGAACTGATGCAGATGCTCGAGCGCGCCGGCCCCTTCGGTCAGGCGGCCCCTGCCCCGCGATTCGCCTTTGCCGATCAGTTGATCGAGAGCGCCGGAACCATGGGCGACAGTCATCTGCGCCTGCGTTTCCGCAGCCCCGGAAGCGCCACGGTCGAGGCCGTCGCCTGGGGCGCCATGGCCGGCCCGCTGGGACCCGCGCTTCTGGGCGCCAAGGGCCGGCGCTTTCATCTGGCCGGCAAGCTGGAGCTGTCCCAATGGGGCGGGCGCGAACGGGTGCGCCTGCGTCTGGACGACGCCGCGCCCGCGCGGTAATCGCCCCGTCCTGCGCGGCGGAAAAACTTCGTCACGAGGTGATTTTTCCGCTTGCAGCCTTTGGATAGCTGGCCTAAACACCGCTCCACGCTGCGAGGCGCAAGATCGCAGCGGTCCAAAGTGGCCCGTTCGTCTATCGGTTAGGACGCCAGGTTTTCAACCTGGAAAGAGGGGTTCGATTCCCCTACGGGCTGCCACTTACCCCAATTTTATATTGATTTTCCTGTATTTTTTCGGGATTATGGACCGCGCCGCCGAGGCCGTGATCCATGTTGCTCATCTTGATGCGCCCAGACGCGGCCAGCTTCCGGCGGTTGACTTGCTCGACATAGACCTGCGTGGTCTTCATCTCGCTGTGTCCGAGAAGAGCCATGATCTCGATGACCGTCGCGTCGTTCGACGCCATCGCGACCGCGACGGACTTCCGAATGCCGTGCTGCGATCGAGTCGCCTTCTTCACCTTCGTCCTGGGATCCTCGACGCACAGGCCGGCTTCGATGATCCAATCCCGGACTTTATTGCCCATCGCGGCAGGCAATGCGAACGGGCGGCCGTATTCGTTGACGAGGAAGGTGTCTCGCGCGCTCAGATCGTGATGCGCCAGTTCGGCTCGGAGAAGATCCTGGACGGGCACAGACACAAGCTTCGACCCGCGCTTCTGCTGCTGGTATGCCACATATTCGCCGCCCTGATCGGACTCGAGGTTGTCCGTGCCCAGCCAGTTCATGTCACCTACTCGTCCCGCGGTGGTATCGGCAACCCACACCACATCGCTTATGCGACCGGCATCCTGCTCGGCCTGAAGCCAGCCGTTCATGCGACGCAAGCTCCGGCAGCCCAGGCCGGTGGCATGAGCAACCCGGAAATGGACACGATGAACCGGATCCTGCTGGCCTTGTGCGCAGCTTTTCCCGGTCGATCAGTGTTCTGGCGGCAGAACGCAGGTATCCTGCCACAGCCCGGCGATCTGGCCCGGTTCGCGCCGTGAGCCGTTAACGATCACGTTGATGCCGCGCCCCAGATCGTCGCGCAGGTCGCGCGGCAGGCCATGGCGCAGACCATGCGCCTGCCAGTGATGGAAAAACTCGCCGCGCGCCAGCATCTGGCCAAAGACCTCTTCGCTGACGGGCAGGTAGTCCTCGCCACTCGCCTCGGGATCGCGGGTGATGTAGCGTTGACAGAACCGTTAGAACTCATACCGTCCAAAAAAATTCCCTGACCCCGTCTAGCCATGTGTCCTTGCCGACCCCGCTGGGGCCGACGACCAGAAAGAGGGTTCCCTTGAATGACATGACAAGCTCCGGATCTGTCGTTGTCGAGGCCAGGCGGTCAGATGTCGTCCAGACCGATATCGACGCAGGCCGCGGACTGGGTGATGCGCCCGACCGAGACGAAATCGACGCCGGTTTCGGCCTTGCCGCGGATCGTCTCCAGGCGAACCCCGCCCGAGCATTCCAGCGGCACCCGGCCGGCCACCCATTTCACGCATTCGCGCATGGCGTCATTGGTCATGTTGTCCAGCATGATGACGTCGGCGCCGGCCTCCAGCGCTTCCTTGACCTGCTCGATCCGGTCGCATTCGACCTCGATCTTGGTCAGGATCGGCGCATTCGCCTTGGCGCGCGCGACGGCGGCCGCGATCGAACCGGCGACCGCAATATGGTTGTCCTTGAGCATGATGCCATTGTCGAGGCCAAGCCGGTGGTTGCGGCCGCCGCCGCAGAACACGGCGTATTTCTCCAGCATGCGCAGGCCGGGGGTGGTCTTGCGGGTATCGACCAGGAAGGCGCCGGTGCCATCGATCTCCTTGACGTATTCGGCGGTCAGGCCGGCGATGCCGCTCATCCGCTGTATCAGGTTCAGCGCCACGCGCTCTGCGGTCAGCAGAGCCTGGGCATTACCGCTGACATTGGCGAAGGTGGTGCCGGCGGGGACCCTGTCGCCATCCTTGAACAGCGCCTCGAAGGTGCAGCCCGGATCGAGCTTCTTGAAGATCAGTTCGACCATGGGCAGGCCGGACAGAACGATATCCTCGCGGGCGTTCATCCCGAAGGTGGCCACCGCGTCGTCGTCCACCATGATTTTAGTGGTCAGGTCGAAATAGTTGGAGTCCTCGTCAAACCAAAGTTCGATGAGTTGCTCCACTTTACGCATATCGATCAGCATGGTGTTCCTTTCTGGCTATCTGAAAGCGAGTTGGACAGGTTGGCAACGGCAGCCTCACGAGGCAGCCGGCCCGTCGCGCTGCCGGCGCAGCTTGATCAGGGCAAAGGCTACTAGCCCAGGATCTAGGTTTCGGTCCATGGCAGAAGCAGGTACAGCCCCGCCGCGATACAGGTCCAGCCCCGGAGCCTGGTGACCCAGCGGGCCGCTTCGGCGCCCGCGGCGATGGCGATACATCCGACGATCACGGCGACGACCTGCAGAGCGTCCCCGACCGAAACCCAGGGCTGCCGGCGACCCCGATCATGCGGATCGCCGTTTCGCCCAGCACCTAGATGGTGGCGATCAGCTTGAGGCGGGTCCCGGGGCAGAAGAAGGCCACGATCTACACGAGGCCGCGACGGCGACAAGCGTCGGCGAATAATGCAGCACCAGCATCACGCTCAGCCCAATCAGCGGGATAAGATAGGGCCAGCCCAAGATCATCACCTCGCGCAATTTTGGCACCTCGGCACGGTCGAGCGGTTCGAGACGCATCATCTCGACCTCCCCGAGCATCGCGCCCGCGATCGTGACCTTTTCCTTGATTTCCTGCGTCGGCAGCATCCGCGCCAGCTGCTCCGGCGGCTCGACCGCGGTCACACTCGCACCACCGGCGCTGGACAGCCTGCGCGGGCTTTTCGATCTTGGGAATGTCCTGGTGGATATCGTCGGTGTGGAAGCCGTCGAATGCCTGACGGATCGCGCCCCAGTTGCAGGTATGCAGCCATTCGGCGCGCAGGGCCAGTTGCTCATCGCTCCCGCTGGGGCAATAGGCGCGCATGCCCTCGACCGAGCATCCCGCGCGGCCGTCACGATGATGTCGCCGTACCACGGCCATTTCGCCGGATAGGCGCGGTCCCCGGGCTCGTCCCGGCGGATCAGGTGCTGCCGAATGCCGCTGGCACGGATATTGTAGCCCAGGCTCATTTATCGTCCTCCTTCTCGTCGAACTGCCAGGTCGCGCGATCATTAGGCTCCCGAGAGCGGCCCGCCGCCGGGCACCCTGGTCGCCAGGTCCAGCGCCCTGAGCATCGCCCCGGCGGTGGCGATGGCCGCGGTCAGACCGGCTTGCCGGTCTGCGCCTCGACCGTCGAAACGGCAGGCAGGGACGGCATCTGCAGGCAGGCGGACAGCACGATGACATCGACATCGGCATCCGACATTTCCAGTGCGCAGCTGTCGCTGTCGGCATCCATCGCCGCAAGTTCTTCCTTGGGCAGATGCTTCATGCGCATCCGTGACGAGTGGAATGTAAAGCGTTCGAGTGCGACCATTTCGCGCGCGCGCAGCAGCGCCGGAAGCTCGGTTTCCATGGTGACATTGGAACTCGGGACAATCTGCCCGACGCGGTAAGTCTTCATGATGCGCACGCTGATTGCAATGCGATCCAGATGGTCTTTGTCAGAGTCACGGCAGAGATTATTGTTTGTATGGAAACATCTTTCGAGGACCGAGAATGTTTCGGCAAGATTCTGTTTTTATGATATTTTCGAACACAACAGCCAAGCAACAACACCTGTTAGACATCTGATTCGATGCCAACTGTCACCACCCGGCGGCAGACTCCATCCCTTGGGGCGCGATCCTTTGCGGGTGGTGACCAGCAGCCCATTCAGCCCGCCGCACACCGGCATGCAATCAGGAAGAACAACCGAGAAGGGCTATCGTCATCACGCGCAACCGCGTGGAAAGCCGCCGCATGGATGCAGGCCGGCAACCCGCCGAAGGCTGCGGAAAGGCAAACCCTTCTCAGCCCGGCCGATCGCGGCGGCCCGGGGCGGCGTCAGGCATGGGCCAGCCGATACTGTACCACATCCGTCCGCGCCACCGAGAACGAGGCGATGCAGGCCGCTAGATAAAAACGCCAGACGCGGATGAAGGCGTCATCGAACCCCAGGGCCCGCACCTCGGCCCGGCGCGCATCGAACCTGTCGAGCCATTGCGCCAGAGTGCGGGCATAGTCGCGGCCAAAGCCAAAGGCGTCCTCGACCCGCAGACCGGCGCGCTCCGCCCCGGCGCGGAATCGCGCGGGCGAGGGCAGCATTCCACCCGGAAAGATGAAGGTGCGAATCATGTCGCCGCCCCTGCGGTAACGGTCGAAATACCGGTCGGCGACGGTGATGGTCTGGATCATCGCGCGGCCGTTGCGGGTCAGTGCCCCGGCCAGCTTGCCGAAATAATCCGGCCAGAACTTCTCTCCCACCGCCTCGAACATCTCGATGGACACGATGTGATCGAACTGGCTTTCCTCGTCGCGGTAATCCTGCAGCGCGATTTCGGCACCCTGCCCCAGCCGCGCGCGCGCATAGGTCGCCTGCTCGCGCGACAGCGTCAGCCCTCTGGGCGCGAAATCGCCGCGCTGCAGGGCGCGTTCGGCAAAGCCGCCCCAGCCGCAGCCGATTTCAAGCAGCCGCCCAGACCTGCCCGCCAGACCGTCGATGATCCGGTCGTATTTGCACCGCTGCGCCGCCGCCAGATCGTCCATGCCGGTTGCCGCCGGCCCGCCGAACAGCGCCGAGGAATAGGTCATCGTCTCGTCCAGCCACAGCTGGTAGAAGTCATTGCCCAGATCGTAATGGGCCGAGATATTGCGTCGCGATCCGGCCCGCGTGTTGCGGTTCAGCAGATACAGCAGCCGCATGGCCAGGGCCTGCATCGGCTTGCCATAAATATAGCGGTCCAGCACCTCTTCGTTCATCAATCCCAGCGTCAGCAACGCGGCCAGATCGGGCGAGTCGCACCAGCCGTCACGATAGGCCTCGGTCAGGCCGATATCGCCCCTGGCGGCCAGCGCGGGCACCATGCGCCAGTCGCGGATGATCAGCTCCGCTTCCGGGCCGGGGCGGTCGCCCGCGAACACGCGGGTCACGCCGTCGGGCATGGTCAGGTCGAGCTTGCCGAAGCGCAAGCCGTCAAGGCTGCGCAGAAACTCTGATCTGAGACGCCGCTCGAACATCGCCATTCCTCCTCGTCGTGGCCTCCGACGCGCCGGGCGCAAGCTGGGCGGCCTGGTGCGGCACCTGACAGTGCCCGAGAAAGACCTGACCGCCCGGTTCGCGCGCGCAGACCGGCTAAACGGCGTGGCGCGTCGCGGCCAGCAGGCCTGCCGGTCCAGCCATCGAGGTCTGCAGCCGCAGCACCCCTTCACCGCGCGTCCAGTCCGCCCATGCACCGAATCTGCCCTGTCCGGCATCGAAACAAAAGATATAACGCCCTTCACGCGGCATAAAGGAAAAGACACCGAACAGCTTGTCGCCGGCCAGCCGGTCACCGCAGTCTTTCACCCGGCCTTTTCCAGAGCGACCATGCGATGATTTGAGCTGGGATGGATGCCGCTGTGCCATGCGGTCGGCGATGCGGCGGATTTCTTGCATGGACCGGCGGATCAGCAAGCCCCGTCACTTGGCATCGAGACCACCCGTCTCGCGTCGCAACTTGATCATGTCGTTCACAAAGCGCGGCGAGAGCCGGAAATGCCGCGCCGCCTCCCGGTGCGAATTGCCCTCGTCAACGAACGCCGCGACCCGTTTGCGCAGTTCCACAGGATGTGGCTTGCGCATCTGGCGTCCCCATATCTGCCTCGGAAACAGCGAATCTCGGATCAAGTTATGTGGGAATCCTGAATCAAGTCAGTGACGGCACGATCTGACTTGCGACATATCCTGCAGTTTTGAGGTAGTTCCAGAATTCCTGGGATGAGTAGAGATCGCAGACTTCCGCGATGGCGTCGGATATGCCGATGAACGCGCGCGTACCGATCTGCCGGAAGTGGGCCTTGAGCTTTGAGAATGCCATTTCGATAGGGTTGAGATCGGGGCTGCGTGGCGGCAAGAACAGAAACCAGCACCCGGCATCTCGCATCGCCTTGGCGGCGGTGTGATGTCGTCGCCCTTCGCGATGATCCCCGCGAAACAGGACCGGTACGGGTCGAGCTTGCCCTTGCCTTTGGGACGGCTCTGAGGGGCTATGCCAGTCCGCCGGATCGCCAGCGCCCAACGCGCTCCCGTCGCGGGCGAGAGCTTCAGGCGCAACTCAGTCGCGCGTCTGCTTAACCCTTGTTCAAGATACTTCTGAAACCGCGCCCGAAGCGCTGGTGGCAAAGATGCTGAGATGATCCATCCTTCCAAACAGGATGAATCACAAACTCAGTCAGATGGGAACCCCAGCGATTCAGGTTTTCGGCGGGGTGCTTCAGGTCCAGAGCCGCGCGGTTTGCGTGCCGCCCTTCGCCAGCAGCGGCACCGTCGTGTCATCGCCTTTCAGGCGCTCGGCCCCGAGAACATGGCCCGGATCAGCGCATGGATCGGCTCAAGCGCAGCGGCGCTGGCCCCGACCTGGTCAGCCAGCGTCGAGAGGCTGATCTCGACGCCTTCCTTGACATAGCGCTCGGCCTGACGGTTCAAAGCTTGATGCTGGCCGAACTTCTCGCGGAGGGTCTGGATCACCTTCCATTGTCGCGGGATGACATCGAGCGTCTCGGTATTCGCCATCGGTCTCGAACGCATGGCGACGCGATGGCCCACTCTTTGCCCATCTTCACGATGCCATCCGAGCGGCAGCAGGAACAGGTCGTGGGCGCCGCGATCACCCCACGTCTGCGCGGCAAATGCTCCGGGAACAGCTTGCGCGCCGGGCGGCGGCGCTGGAACTCCGCAACGGTCGTGGCTTTCATCAGCCGCGCTGCCGCGATCTCGGAAGCGGCATCCGACATGGCCGAGACCCATCACGCGAGCGCTCATCGGCCCGATGAACTTTCCGGCCTCGAGGCGCTTGGTGTAGAGCGACATGCCAACCCCGTCGTGCCAGAGCAATTTTACCAGGTACCCTTGCGCCCGCGGAAGCAGAAGATCTCGCCGGCATGGGGATCGCGCCCGAGCCCCTGCTGCACCGTCGGCGCAGGGTGTTCATGCCGCGCCGCATGTCGGTGACCCCGCCTGCGCTCCACACGCAACCCCCGTCGGGAAGACGATCATCGGCCCTCCAGCGTCGGAAGCAGCCGCGCCAAAACGTCCAGGTCCACCGACGAGGGGACAAGGAGCCGCCTCCCGTTCCTGAGCACGATCTCAAGCTGGACATCAGGCACGCCTAGGGGCGCTGGATAATCGATGCAGCGCCCAGCACCCAAAGGGAAAATCGTGCCCCGATAAGGCAAATGCCCTGATGATCGACACCCAGGTGCTGGTCGGGGCGAGAGGATTCGAACCTCCGACCTACGGTACCCAAAACCGTCGCGCTACCAGGCTGCGCTACGCCCCGAACTTCGGGCTGTCTAGCGGCTGTCGCGGCAAGGGGAAAGGGGAATCTGGCGCGCTCGCGAAAACCGCGCCTCATTGGCAGGGGGCAAGCGCCGTGTCCTGCGGCAGGCGCGGATGGGACAGGACCATGCCCGGCTCGATCCCCAGACGCGCGGCCTCGCCGCCGGCAATTTCCAGCACCATCAGACGGTCAGGCGCCGGGTCATCGCCGGTGGCGCCGGGAATCGGCGTCTCGTCCAGAGGTTGCGCCATGGGATGGACGCGGCGCACCTCGCCCCGCGCATCGATAAAGATCATGTCCAGCGGAATCAGCGTGTTGCGCATCCAGAAACTGACGGGCTGCGGCTCGTCATAGATGAACAGCATCCCCTGCCCGGCCGGCAATTCGCGCCGGAACATCAGGCCCCGCGCCCGCTCGGACACGTCATCGGCGATTTCCACCGTGATTTCGACCAGTCGATCTCGCCCTGTAAACTGGGCGAGATTGTCCTGGCAAGCGGCCGCAAGGGCCGAGGAATTCGCGACAAGAGCCGAAGCCAGCGCGACGGCTGCTGCGGCCCTGAATTTCATACCGCGCCCGCGACCAGCCGCAGTTTAGCGAGCGCGGCCGCTCCCCCCGACTGGACCGTGCGCGACTCGATCATCGCCCTTTCCCAGGAGAGGATCTGCGCCGCCATCTTGCCCCTGCGCCCATCCACCACGCGCAGCGCGATGGCTTCGCCAACGGCCAGATCCGCGAAGCCGGAATGGCGCAGAACCTCGATATGCAGGAACACATCGGCCTTTTCCCCAAAGACATTGGCGAAACCGAAGCCCTTGGCCTTGTCGAACCATTTGACCCGCGCCGGCAGAAGCGGCAGCAATGCCACCTCTGCGGGAGTCGCCGAACACAGATCGGCGATGGCCGGCATCGGCTCGCTTGCCGGCGGCTCGATCGAAAGCACCTCGACCGCCTGCATTCCCCGCGGCGTCTGCTGGACAATGGCAGTTACGTGCGACCCCTCGGCAACCGAGCTCTGGCCGAAGTTACGTAACACGTTGGCGTGCAGCAGAATATCGGCTCCACCATCGGGATCGGTCAGGAAACCGAAGCCCTTGCTACCATCGAACCATTTTACGACGCCCGCGACCTTGCGCTGCTGCTCGTCGTTTTCTTGCATCTCTTCCTGTCGCCCTGTCTAAAACCAAAAACACCCGCGCACCGCACCCGTCGTCCCACGCTTTCAACTGAACGAAGGCCACACGAGAGGGGTCAGGTTTTCCTTACCATGAATAAATAGATTACCCGCATCAAGGGCTAAGACGCTCGACAATCCACAAACCTTCGGCGGAATCCGGCTGATGTACGGGCATTGCCCTGTTTTTAATCAAATAATCGCGTTTCAACCAACGAAATCGGTCGTGCAATCGAAAGGCACCATCGGCCCAGAATTCGATCTGGACCGGCTTGACGCGATAGCCGCCCCAATGCGGCGGCCGCGCGGGGTTCAACCCGAGATTGATTCCCTGCCGCGCCACCTCGGCCATCAGCGCCGCCCGGCTTTCCAGCGGCCGGCTCTGGCGCGAGGCCCAGGCGCCGATCCGCGATTGCAGCGGGCGCGAGCGATAATATTCATCTGCCTGCGCATCCTCGACCCGGCTGACATGGCCGCGCACACGGATCTGGCGACGCAGGGATTTCCAGTGCATGACAAAGGCCGCCACCCCCGTCGCCTCGATCTCGACCCCCTTGGCGCTTTCGAAATTCGTGTAGAAAACGAAAGCCCCGTCCTCGCCCCGGCCCTCGACCTCCTTCAGCAGTACCATGCGGACATCGGGCAGGCCATCGGCATCGACGGTCGCCAGCGCCATGGCATTGGGATCGTTCGGCTCGGTCGCGCCGGCTTCGTCCAGCCAGGCGCGCACGATGTCGAAAGGGTCGCCGCCGGCAAAGATTCCGCTGCGCTCGTTCATGCCCAAACCGTCACCGACACTTGATGCCTCCCTACAGTTGTCCTAATCCTGCTGCAAAGCGAAGAAGCGCAAGGGGCAGCATCATGTCAAGTAACGCCGGTATGGGGCTGATGAAAGGTCGGCGCGGCCTGATCATGGGGCTGGCCAATGACAAGTCGATTGCCTGGGGAATTGCAAGGGCGCTGGCGGATCAGGGCGCCGAGCTGGCCTTTTCCTATCAGGGCGAGGCGCTGAAGCGCCGCGTCGAGCCGCTGGCCGCGCAGGTCGGGTCGGATTTCCTGGCCGAATGCGACGTTGCCGATGAGTCCTCGATCGACGCGCTGTTCCAGACCATCGCGACGCGTTGGGACAGCATGGATTTCATCGTCCACGCCATCGGCTTTTCCGACAAGGAGCAGTTGCGCGGCCGCTATGCCGACACCACGCGCGAGAATTTTCTCATGACGATGGATATCTCGGTCTATTCATTCACCGCCGTCGCCCGCCGCGCGGCGGCGATGATGTCCCGGGGCGGCTCGATCCTGACGCTGACCTATTACGGGGCCGAGCGCGTGATGCCGCATTACAACGTCATGGGCGTGGCCAAGGCCGCGCTCGAGGCCAGCGTGCGCTATCTGGCCGAGGATCTGGGCAAGGACGGCATCCGCGTCAACGCGATCTCGGCCGGGCCGATCAAGACGCTGGCGGCATCGGGCATCGGCGATTTCCGCTATATCCTGAAATGGAACGAGCTGAACTCCCCACTGCGCCGCAATGTCAGCCAGGAAGAGGTCGGCAAATCCGCGCTTTATCTTCTGTCGGATCTGGGATCGGGCGTGACCGGCGAAACCCATCACGTCGATTCGGGCTATCACATCGTCGGCATGAAGGCCGTCGACGCCCCCGATATCGCGACAACGAAAAAGGAATAACCCCCGACCGTGGGCGCCGAACAGCTCATCGCGCTGATCTCGGCGCTGTCGCTGGCGATCCTGACGCCGGGCCCGTCGATCATCGCCACGGTGCAGACGGCCTTCGCGCATGGCCGGGAACGCGCCCTGCCCTATGCCCTGGGGCTGGCGGTCGGGGCATCGCTGTGGTGCATCTTTGCCCTGATGGGGCTGGCCGTTCTGTTCCAGCTGAACCCCGCGCTTTATGTCGGCTTCAAGATTTTCGGCGGGTTCTACCTGCTGTGGTTCGCGTGGCGGCTCTGGGCGGCCTCGACGCAGCCGCTGCCGCAGGCGGCGGGCGGGGCCAAGGGCTTTGCCGGCGGCATCGTTCTGAACCTGTCCAACCCCAAGCCCGCGCTGTTCTATGCCGCGCTGATCCTGTCGGTCTTTCCCGAACCGATGGGATTGTCGCGGCAGGGCCTGATCTATGCCATCTGCGTCGCGACCGAGATATTCTGGTATTCCACGGTCGCCGTTCTGATGTCGACAGCGACCATGCGCGCGCGCTATTTTGCCGCGAAGTTCTGGATCGACCGGGCGGCGGCGCTGGCCATGGCCGCGCTTGGCCTGCTGTTGATCCTCAAGCACTGAGACACAGCCAAAGGAGCCAGCCACGAATGAACGATCGCCTGCCGCATGAAAAGGGTTTCCACATCAGCTGGGATCAGATCCACCGCGATTCCCGTGCCCTGGCCTGGCGGCTCGAGGACAGGCAATGGCGCGCTATCCTGGCCATCACCCGGGGCGGGCTGGTCCCGGCCATGATCGTCGCCCGCGAACTGGACGTCCGCACCATCGACACGATCTCGGTCAAGTCCTATCGCGGCAAGGGCGGGCAGGAACAGGGCGCGGTCGAGGTGCTCAAGGCCCCCGATCCTTCGGTCATGCAGGACGGAGACGGCATTCTGGTGGTCGACGATCTGGTCGATTCCGGACGCACCCTGGAGCATGTCCGCAGCATGTATCCCAAGGCCCATTTCGCCACCGTCTATGCCAAGCCCAAGGGCCGGCCGATGGTGCAGACCTATGTCACCGAGGTCAGTCAGGACACCTGGATCTTCTTTCCCTGGGACATGGCGCTGCAATATGTCCAGCCCTATCGCGGCGAGGATTGACGCGTTTCACCTCGGACCTGAAACGCCACGGGCCCGCCGCCGAAAGCTTCGGCGCCGGTTGCGGCCACACGATCACCCATCGCGGCCGGTACAGAGGCATCCCGCAACGGCAGCGGCAAGATCGCGGCGGATGATGGCCAGGATCGCCTCGGCGTCGCGGGCTTCCAGATCCAGCGCCCGGGCCGCGGCGGCCAGGCTCTCGCCGTCGATATCGACCCGACGAAACAGCTCGCAAGCCAGGGTGGCGACATGGTGGCGCAACTCCTGCTCGCAGGCGCAATAGACGCTTGCCAGAAGGTTCGCGATCTCGGGGATCGCATCGGTCGCCGTGAAGGCTCCGCCCGGTTGCACCAGGGTCGAACGTGTCATGAAAGGCCCCCTCTTGCCCATGCGCCAGCGCGCATCGACAGAAAGACGCCCGGCCAGGGGAAAGGTTACATGATCGCGATCAGTGCGACGGGCGGTTCACGCAATCGGTGCCCTCGACCGGGTGTTCGCAACCTGCCGGGGGGCAGGAGCAATCCTCGAAACCATGGCGGCAGCATGGCCCGCAATGGGCCAGCAGGGCCTCGCCCAATGCCGCGCGGGCACGGTGCAGGCGGACATTCAGCGTGCCGGGCCGCAGCCCCAGATCCGCGGCCACCGTCGCGCGATCGTCCTCGTCTATATCGATGCGCCGGATCAGATCGGCATCCGAGGGACGCAGTTCGCCGACCAGCCCGTTGACGCATCTGCAGATCACCGCCATATCCTCGGCCGGTTCCTCGGCCTGTTCGGCGGATTTCATCTCCAGCGCGACGGCATCGCTGAGGCGCCGCCTGCGGCCCGCCTTGCGATAATGGTCGTTCAGCGCCGATCGCAGCACCGCATAGAGCCAGGCGTCCATCCGCTCGGCATCGCGCAACTGGTCCTTGCGGGCCAGAACGCGGATGCAGAATTCCTGCAGCACATCCTCGGCATCCGCCCGGTTGCCGAGCCGCTTCATCAGAAAACCCAGAAAGGCGCCGCGGCCAATCCGCAATGTCCGGTCCAGCGCCGGGCCGCTGCCGGGCGCGCTCGCGTCCTTCGATGCGCCTGTCATCGTCGTTCCTTCCTCACGCGGCTGCCCGCCATTGGCCCGAAGCGAACAGGGCCGGACATATGCGCGCGCATGTCTTGCGCACGATGATATCAATCAGATTTGACGTTCCCATTCCCGCCCGAAGGCAGAAGAACGAGAGGCAAGCATAGCGCCGGAAAAGGGTGCCGACAACGACCCCGCGCCCAATACCTGCGCGAAGAAGCGCATGTGATAGCGGGTCGGGATCGCCGGCGGCTTACATCTCGCCTGCCCGCTGCGGCTCATCCCCGGCATGGGGTCGATTCGCGGGGATGGAGGATGAGGGCGTGCCGATGGGCGAGGAGCGGGTGGCCTCGGTGGTGTTGAAGGCGGAGTTGGAGGGGCGGAGGGGCAGTTAGG
>NZ_JRKN01000007.1 GCF_000763905.1 Paracoccus halophilus | reverse complement strand
CTCAAAAATCCCATGTCAATCACTCCATATCTCCCCGACCGAATCCGTCAGGGCAACGTGTTCACATGGGTCAATTCTCAGTGGAAATTCGGGAGGCTACCGGGTCAATTCTCAGCGGAAATCAACAATTCAGCAATTTCAACACTAATAGAGCAGAATAACCTGCCGTGTTTCGACAATATTGACGTGACGTCGGTGATGACGAAGATGCGCGAATACAAGCTTAAGGAGCTACAATGAGTCTTTTAAAATCGCTTTTCTCTGCAAAAGCCCAACGAGCAACGGTATTTGAACATCTGATCGAAACACTTGCGCTAAAAAGTGACCATTGCGAGTGGATTAAAAAGATCTCTTTTGAGACGGCAACAAAATACATGAATGAGGCCGGCGCACGCGTCATCCAAACGGGAGCGCCCTATCCAGAGGAAAGCGTGCTCTACGAGGTCGTCGTAAACGGGCGAGCATACGGCGTCAGAACGTCACGCGACATGCAGCGAACGGGCATATTGCTTACGTCCATGTTCCGCGAAGAATTGGACCACTAATCGCCGTCAACTTTTCGTCCTTCATTCGATAGGCCAAAGTTGACGAAAGGGATTGCCATGGCGCGCTGAGCGTGGCCGTCGGTTCTTGCTGAGCCGTCGTATCTCCTGAAACAAACGCGTATGCCCAACTAGTGAAAACTCGCCTGAAAGGACGTCGCGGTCAGCGAGACATGCGCGTCCAGCGGCGGGTGCAGCTCAAACGCCTTCGGTTCGCGCGCGAAGTTCCAGAGTCGAAACAGGGACCATTCCGAGCGCCGCTCCTCGGCCACGGTCAGTTCGTTGCGGCTGATGTGGAAGGGTGTGCGTTCCCATCCATTCGTTGTTTTCACCTCGATCAGGCGCGGGCGGCCATCCGTCGCGAAGCTGGCGATATCGTAGCCGGCACCATCGCCATCCTCCTCCGACACCCACCGGACCTTGCGCGCAAGGTCGTCGCGGCCCGCTGATTTCAAGGCTGCACGTTCGTGCGCTAGGACGCGCTCCTCACCGGCACGGCCGAGGGCGCGGTTTCGCTCGTCTCTCGCCGCGACATCGAATTTGCGGGCGATGTGCAGCATCTGCTCCAGATCCTGCGGAGGCGGCTGATTCGACAACGTGGGCGGCGGCCCGATCCAGATCGGCCGTGCCTCCGCGAGGCCAGTCGGCGCTCCGGTACCCGAATGACGGCCGAGCCAAGCCGGGTTCAGCGCCAGCCAGCGCGCCACGGCATCCACCAGCGTCATCTGGAAATTGAAGGCAGGCTTGTAGCCCGGGATCCAGTCCTCACCCAGCCCCTTCAGCACGGCGCTGATGTTCTGGTGCTTGAACTCGACCGATCCCTCAGACCGATCATTCAACAGCGGCAGAAGCCCGCGCCGATGCTCGGCCTTGTTATAGGGACGACCAGAGACGTCGTCGGCCAGCATCGCGAAGTAATCCGCGACGATCAGGTCGTTCTCTTGATCTGTCCAGGCCCCGTTTGACATTGCGCCAGGCTAGGGGTGGAAACTGCGTTTGTCATCAGAGACTTCGCGCAAAACTCCCAAGTCATACTAACGACCACGCCGCCCGTGTCGCGTCGCCATCGGCTTTGAGACAAGCCGGAACCAGCGAAACACGGCCGCAATGCGATCCGGTCAGTTCGTTGAAATCTATGGGGGTTTTGAACCCGTCTCGCCGGGAGCGAGGGGCGGGTGAAAAGAGACGATGGGCGTTCGGAGACCGATTTCGCGCAGTCGGCCAGTCTCCGAAGGGCGGATGGTCCCTGCAAACCCCTTTGGCACATAAAGAAAAAGGCCCCGCGAGGGACCTGTTTTCGGGTTTGCAATGTGCAAGTGGCGGGGCACGCGGGATAGCGATGAGAACTACGTTTACTCTATAGCCCTCCATGACCCTCCAAAATAAAGCTGCCGTCACCCAAACGGAGATAGCGGTCTGATGCTCATTGCATAGGAGGTGCTCCACCCCTGGAAGAGGCGGTTTCCCTGCGAAGCGCCTGTACAACGACTGCATCAAACGGCACAGGCGCTCAGATTCACTTATCGACATCATCGAAAACTGAGCGGTTCGTGGTGGCGGTGGAAGGAGGAGACTCCTCTTTCTTCTGTGTCACGATATGAGTCCAGTCCGTCTCGTCTTCGGCTTCTTCATCGCGTTCCCGTTTCCGCTCCTCCAACGCTTCAACAGATCGCTTAACTTGATTCCGGGCGCCGACGATCAAGTCGGCGGTGTCGGTATCGACGCCGATCGTTTCTACACGATCCAACATGCCAAGTAATTTCTCAAAATGGCTTTCAGGCTCTTCGTCCAGGTCGGCGTCCGCGGTGATCTCCTCAATGCGGTCGTCGAGCGACGGAAAGATGGTTGTCCGTAGCGCCAAGCCTACGCCGACGAGACGTAGCAAGGGCATGAGTGCGAGCATGTCCTCCTCCTCGAAGAAGGACAGATCAAGGTCTGTGAGCGCAGCGGATTCGAGACGGTCTGCTGTCTCTAAGCGCAAATCACCCTGTAAGAGACCGAGGCGATGGGCTCGGGCATGGGCAGCAACCTGGGGATCGTTGCCAACGAGTTCCGTCTGCCAGCAGGAGCGACAAAGTAACCCCGGAAACTGCTGTATCGCTTTGGTGAATACCGCTTCGCTGGCGCGGTAAGAGAGGAAGTGGAATAGCAGCCAATTCCTATGCCATTCGTCGGGTGTGCGACCGAGCCGGCTGACTAAGGCGTCGTCAAGTGTGGCTGGAATAACGAGCGCATCTCGAACATGCGGCGAGTTCTCGCATATGAAGCTGCTGAGGATAGTATCGATGGTCGCGCCTCTAATAAGCGCCGCCATCATATGAGGCTTTTGCCGCAGGATTTCAGTCAGCGCATCGGATATCGTAGGATGTGCAAAGGTCCATTTGGACCCTGAGAGCTTGAGGAAAGACCCTGCTAACTCGGCGAAGCAATCCTGAATCTTGGTCAGGGTAAAGCCGGTAAGCTCCGCGACCGCCTGTGCAGCCGACGGATCATAATCGTTCGGATCGAAGCCGGCCTGATGCACGTAAACGAGGATCAACGCGGCCTGCAACTGATCGTCTAGGGCGTTGACGGTATCAATGAGATGCTCACGTGGCTCTTTCATGAAGCGGACAAGCGAGCTCTCGCGCGGTGTGAGGCCCTTTGTGAAGTTTGGATCGCCCAGCCGTTCGGCGATGCCCGGCAAGAAATCTGTAACCGCGGCCACGGCCGAAAGGTGGGGCTTGACACTCGAACGCCAGCTTTGGCTCTGCTCACCGAAATTGATATGATTATAGAGGATTTGCGACTTCTCTTCGAAGGTTAGATCGCCAACATCAACTACAGCGCTGCCATCGACGAATTGTGCAAGATTGCGTTGTCCGAGCCGACGCCGTGCTGCTTCGTAGATGTGTTTTCGTGAAGTCAGGAGAAAGCGATTACCATGCTTGATCACTGCCCGCAGTTTCGAAAAGGCGGATGCCCAGTCCTGAACGTAATCGTCGCGCAGCACGTTCGATCCGAAAGCGTCATCAATCCAAAAGAAACGACCTGGATCATTCGGGTTCCAACCAGTCTCGAAATCACGCGGGCTCGTGAGCGCTAGGACCGTGTTGTTGGGGTTTTCCGAGGCAATGGTCGATACAATCGCGCCGATCGCCGACTTACCGCTTGATGGGTTGCCGAGCAGGAGAACCACACCATGTTCGGAGATCGCATTGACAGCGTCACGATGCGCCTTCGTTGGCACATAGGTCCGCAACTTCGGAATCCAGCTATCGAGCAGCGCTCGGCTCTGCTCGCTAAGCCGCTCATCGACGATCGATGTAAGATCCCCCAATCCATAGACTTGGGGGACCAGGGCTCGCAATTTTGCGCTGCTCCTGATGGCTCGAACAATATACTGGCGACCGAGAATATGCGGCTTGCGCACACCGAGGGCACGTAGTTTGGTGCGCATCGCGGCCGCGACAGGCGCGTCTACGCTCATGTTGGTCATGAAGACATAAGTGTCTGCTTGGCCAGCTTTGACCAAATCTTCGACATGGTTGATCTCGGCAGTGAGATCGCCAACCTTCAATGCCTTGTTGGATTCAGACGTGTGTTTGCATTGGACAGTTCCAATCGGCGGCGCGTCGGGCTTCGCCGGAATGAGGAATACCGCGTCTTGGCCACCATCCTGCGCTTCGCGAAAGATTTCGACCGGACGCTCCAGCACCACCTCGCACACTTGGGAGCAAAGGTCCTGAAACGCGCGCCAGCCGATGGTATGTAGCGCCAAATCACTCCATGGGCCGTGAGCATGACGGTCACGGGGCGGTTTAGACACTGCCTGATCGTCGCCGGCCGTCATTCAGTGCTAACTCCACCGGCGGACGGGGAGAGCTCAACCAACGTCTCTGAACCCCGAATTTCGGGTGAATTATCGGGGCTAGGCTCCTCGATTGTCGCCTCTCCTCCCATCATCATCGCGTAGTGGGCGCCATGACTAGTTACTTCGAATATCTTTTTGAACACAGCAAGATAGCGGGCAACCGTCGTATCATCTGCTGCGAGATACAGGTCATCTGCAAAATTGTGTGAGCCGTCATTGATCCATGAAAACAAGGACGCACAGACTTGCTGGTCACGCCCTTCGAACTTCGCGATGACCGCGTCCTTGTCCATGTTTCCGAGGATGGTGAAATAGTGTTCTAGGATGCGTCGCAGGACGTTCTGAATCGTCAAATTTGAACGATCTGGGTTCTTCACTTCAGCCCAGAGAAGTTCATAAGATGTTCTGATCGGGTTGGCCTCATAGCCGTCAAGGACGGTGGCGCCGTCAACTTTTCGCACGACCCAAAACGTCTCATGCGTGCGCCGTGTGCTCTGCCGCTTCGGGTCAAACGACACTTCTTTATGGAAATAGATATTGTGGGTCAGCACGAAGATCTGCTTTATGCGGCCGTTACCTTCCACGGCTTCAGCCAGAATTCGCTTGATAAGAGAACTGACGATAAAGAGGACATCGCTGTCCAAGCTCGATACTGGATCATCGAAAACAACGATGCGGTCGATGTTTATCCCGCTCGCCGTAGTACTGCCTCGGATTAAATGATAGAAATATAAGAAGGTGATGAAGCTCTTCTCCCCTTCACTGAGGGTTTCTTGGGCATCACTGCCATCGTCCCGCACAATTCGGTAATACTGTTCCTTCTCGCCGGCTGTTGCCAGCTTGAAGCTTGTAAACCCGAATGATGAAAGGGTATTGTTTATCTCTGTAACAGTTGGTTGGACGCTAGTTACGCCTTTCTCCAGTTCAGCTAGGACGCCTTGTGCCGTGGCTAGTTCTTTCGCTTTGCCTTCAAGGCCGCTGGCAAGGCCCGCGATAGCCTTGTCGAGCCCTGCCTTTTCAGAGACGTATGAGTCAATGATGCCCTTTTTTTCGTCTATCAGGCACTTCCATATCTCGGACGTAAGCGCGCGACGTTCAGCGGTTAGATTATCGACCAAGCCATTGTGCTTCGTGGTTTCAGCATTCGCCCTTTCGATGAGCGCGGCGATTTCTTCAATTGCATCGTGGAGAGGTTCCAGCGTGATCGGCAGGCTAGCTTCCTTCCGTTTACGTTCGATATGACGCTGGTTCAGAGCAACGAGAGAACGGAGCCGCTCAGCCAAAGGGCGCAGGACTTCAACATCAATGTGCGGGCTGCCGGAAGTCAGCGCGGCATCAACTTCGTTCAGGAGCACGTCCGAAAGCGTCCTATATGCCTCTTCTATCCGCGCTATTTCACCGATGTCGGCAAGATAGGCTTCATCAAAGAAAGCGTTCAACTTTTCGAGCAGTTCCGCATCAAGCGCTCTCTGACAGAAGGGGCACGGCGATCCAGCCCCCTCAGCGAAATTAAGACCCTCGCGAACCCAGTCGCTATTGCCCAGGCGTCGAATAAGGCCGGCGATGTCGATATCTTCTTTTCCGACCACCTTCTTTGCAAGGACTGGACTCTCCTCGAAGGCCATTACCTCAGCACCATTGACGCTCGATAGCGTCGGCAATTTACCAACGCCTTCTGCAAAAACGGTGTCGGCGCGGGCCTTCAAGTCATCAACTGGGTGCACAGCGGCTTGATTTGCTCCGGCTTCCTCCAGAATCTTGTCACAGAATCGAGCGCGAGAATTGCGCACCCCAGCGAATGCCGCTTGGAAATTTCTGTCATGCGCTGTTTTTAATTTCCAACATTCTGCTTCGAAGTTGTCACGTAATACGCCGAGATCCCCATGCTTGCCGCTGGCCTCGGAGGGGTCGCCCAGCGTACCTTTCAGCGTAAAGATCTGCTTTTCAATTTCCTCCACCTTTGCTCGGGCCACTTCAATCTCAGTCAGCTTCTCAGCCGCGACTTCGCCAAGAGTGAAGATTCCGCGCAATTGCTGCGAAAAGTTCTGAGCAACGAAATCCCGGTTGTAGACAAGGGCTTCCAGAATACGATCGTCACGCCAAGCTACGGTGCAGGTTGGGTATAAAGCGGGATCTGCGATAATCCGTGATATCGTTGTTTTACCGGATCCATTGGTTCCAAAGAAATAGTTGACTGGCCGCAAGCCATTCAAAATTTGCGGAACATCGCCGTAGGTTGCGACTTTTGCAATTCGGATTTCTTCGATCACGATGCCCCCCTGGCAACATTACTATAAATACTTCATTGCTCCAGAGGAAAACCCTCAGCCTGCTCACAGGATCAATCATAGGCGGTTTGTCTCTATTCCACGACACCGAATTCTGCATGACTAAGCAAAAGAGAAGCAAGGCCGATTGCTTGGGGGCGCTGCCCCCTGGCGCGGCACAAGGGCGGCCGGGCGGTATCCCCAGCCTTCCGCGCGGATACATGCTGCACACCTTCGTCATGATGTCGATCCGCTTGTGCAGGCCGGGTGATCCCCCTCCGCCCGTCCGCCCTTGCACCTTGCACCCCCCGGTCTCGCCGACGGGCAGGGTTGCAGCGCAGCGCTGCGCTCCAACCCAAGCCCATGAAAGGAAAGACCATGACGACCAAGACACAGACCCCGACCGTTCCCGAACATGGCGAAACGGTTTTCATCCCGCTCACCAAGCTCAAGAGGCACCCACAGAACGCTCGGAAGACCCCGCACAGCGAAGCGTCCATCGAGGCGAAGGCGGCGAGCATCGCCGCCAAGGGCATCCTGCAAAATCTGGTGGTGGAGCCGGAACTTGACGCGGAGGGCGAGCCGACCGGCTGCTATCTGGTGAGTGTCGGCGAAGGCCGCAGGCTGGCGCAGTTGCTGCGCGCCAAGCGCAAGGAGATCAAGCGGACCGAGCCGATCCGCTGCGTCATCGACACGGCGAACGACCCTGCCGAGATCAGCCTTGACGAGAACGTGACCCGCGAAGACCTGCACCCCGCCGACCAGTTCGAGCGCTTCCGCGAGCTTGCCGAAATGCGCGGATGGGGCGCGGAGGAAATCGCCGCCCGCTTCGGCGTCACCGCCCATGTGGTGAAGCAGCGGCTTCGCCTCGGCGCGGTCAGCCCCAAGCTGATGCAGGTCTATCGTGACGGCGATCTGACGTTGGATCAGTTGATGGCCTTCGCCATCACCGAGGACCATGCCCGACAGGAACAGGTTTACGAACACCTGTCCTACAACCGCGAGCCGTGGATCATTCGCCGCGACCTGACGGCGAGCAACGTGGCGGCAACCGACCGGCGCGCAATCCTTGTCGGGGCGGAAGCCTATTCGGAGGCGGGCGGCACCATCATCCGCGACCTGTTCACCGAGGATCGCGGCGGCTTCTACGAGGATGCCGCGTTGCTCGACCGACTGGCCCTCGACAAGCTGGAAGGCATCGCGGCGCAGGTGCAGGAGGCCGAGGGATGGAAATGGGTTTCGGCCCATATCGACTGGCCCCACGCCCACGGCCTGCGCCGCAGCTATCCGCAGCCGGTGGAGCTTTCGGAGGAAGACGAAACCGCCTACGACGCCGCGCAGGAGGAACTTGAACGTCTGTCGGCGGAATGGGAGGACGCGGACGTGGACCTGCCGCCGGAAGTGGATCAGCGTTTCGCGGAGCTTGAAGCCGAGATCGAGCGGATCGACGGCAAGCGTCATGCCTATGAAGCCGACGAGATCGCGCGCGGTGGCGTGTTCGTGGTTCTGAACCATGACGGAGAAGCCCGCATCGAGCGCGGGTTCATCCGGCCCGAAGACGAAGCCCCGGAACCGGAGGAACCCGAAGCGGAGGATGGCAGCACCGTTATCGACGGGGTGCGCGTCAATGGTGATGGCGAAATCGTGGACGGCGACGAACATGATTGTGACGGCCATCCCGTTTCCGACCACGGGCCGGAGGACGAGGACGCGGAGGAAGACGGCAAGCCGCTGTCGGACGCGCTCGTTCGCGACCTGACCGCGCATCGCACCCTTGCCCTGCGTCTCGCCCTTGGCGAGCAGCCGGACATGGCCTTGATCGCCGTCACCCATGCGCTCGCCGCACAGACCTTCTATCGCGGCGGCGGGGATGCCCATTGCCTCGAAATTCGCCCGACGAGCAGCTACCTCGCCAGCCACGCGGACGGGATCGAGGACACGGCGGCGGCGAAGGCGTTGGAGGATCGCCATGCCGGATGGGCGGCGGACATGCCGCGCGACGTGGCGGAGCTTTGGGGCTTCATCGCCGGACTGGACCATGCCAGCGTCATGGCCCTGTTCGCCCATTGCGCTTCGCTGACCGTCAATGCCGTCAAGCAGCCGTGGGAAACCCACAAGCGCCATGCCCTCGCCACCGCAGACAGGCTGGCGACGGCGGTGGCGCTCGACATGACGGCGCACTGGACGCCCACGGTTCGGGCCTATCTCGGGCGCGTCACCAAGGCGCAAATCCTCGCCGCCGTGCGTGACGCCCTTGGCGACGAGGCGGCGGACCAGATCGCGGACAGGAAGAAGCCGGAAATGGCGGAAGCCGCCGAGCAGCTTCTGGCCGGAACCGGTTGGCTGCCGCCCGTGCTGCGTACCGGACGGCCCGCATGGCTGGCCGACGAGCGGCAGGAAGCCCCCGCCACCGGGGACATGCCGGAGGCCGAGAGCGCCGAGGCTACGGAGGATGAGGCTTTCCCCGTCGCAGCGGAATGAAAGGCAGGTCGGGATCGCGCAAGCGGTCCCGGTCTTCCACCCCCAAAAATCGCGGCCGCGCGGCTTCCCCGCGCGGCCGGATGACCTCGACAGATCGGAACGATAACGGCACCATAAAGATGCGCAGCGACGGTGTTGACGACTGCGCGAAAGGCGGTGCTGCAAAGTCAAAGGAACAAGATCATGGTCGCCGTCATGTTCATGAGCGTTGCGTTGATCGCGCTTCTCTGCGTTCTCGCCTATACGCTCGCCATCTACGCGCTGCCCTTTTTCGTCGGGCTGGCCGCCGCGCAATTCGCCTACCAGACCGGCTCCGGCCTGATCGGCGCGGGACTGGTCGGGCTGTTCTCGGCCGGCGTCGCCTTTGGCATCCTGGCGGTGCTGTTCGAGACGATCCGCACCCCCGTCATCCGCCTGATCGTGGCGCTTGTCTTCGCCGCGCCCGCCGCCGTCGCGGGCTATGCGCTGGTCCATGGCATCACCAAGGAAGCCGTGCCGTCCGAAATCTGGCGGCAAATCTTCTGCATCGTCGGGGGCGGATGCGTCGGCATCGCGGCATGGATGCGCCTGGCGGCTGGTGTCGGCCAGCCCTCGGGTTAGCCGTGTCGCGCGATGCTGATCCTACCTTCGCCAGTTCTGTTTGAATTCATCGTCAAACCACATCTCCATGTCATAAGAGACGGAGGTGGTGGTGCGGAAATCAAGGTAAGATGAATAATTCTGCTGGACCCATGACAGGAAGCTGCCGAAGCTCAACTGGTCTGCCGGAGCGGACGAAAAGCCACATTCTTTCCGCCATTGATGGCACAAATGCCGGACAGCCTGTTCGCATTCAGCTTTTTTCACGCGTGGTCCCCGTTTGCCGCGAAGATCACGATTTCAGGCTCCCAACCGGCAGGAAGCTCCGGTGGACTCACCGAGTCCAGATCGAGGCGGATAAACGACTTGAGAATCGACTGAAACGTGTCCGTATCCCGCGCCCAGTGAATGACACCATCGAAATCTTTGGCGAGCTTGTGCGTCAAGTCGAGTGAAGACCGCCGATTGACCCCAACAGGACTGTCCACCTGCACGATGGCGATCCTGTCGCCGCCAACCCATCGCACGATGTTTTCAGGGAGTTCATGCGCATAGTTGCGACGGCCATCCCAAACGGCGGTTCTGATGACTTTTCCGGCAGGAGTTCCAACCCGGAATATCCATGGCGAGTCTTCCTGCGTGACACCGGATGCTGGATAGAATCTGGGCGGCGGCGGTCGATTGAGCATCGCAGCTTTTTGTTCGCGTATCTTGCGCCGCTGCGCTTCGGTCAATCGGCCAAGCAAAGCGCCGCTTGGATCGAACTGACGGATATGTTTCGAGTAGGAAACTTCAGCGGTGCCCGCATCGTAAACATCTGAATTCGGGAAGGTGAACAATAATACCTGCCCCGTGAAGCTGCGCAGATGCCGCATCACGATGTCCCATGCGATGTCATCGTGAACGATAGGCACAATGTGAAGTGCGGCTCCCGGCGCTTCCATCGACAGTCTTTCGATGACGGCGATACCAACAGCACTGAAGGATTCTCCGTCACCGAGGCAGAATCCGACATGGAAGGTCCGCTCACCAACCACTGCTCTGAACGCGCGCAATATGACCTGCGTCGTGTCCGGTATTGTATCATCACCTGTCAGTTCGCGAATGCGTGCCCCGTCAATCTCCATCGCAGGCGGCAGAACGTGGAGATCTATCGTGCCGTTGTAGCGATCAGAATCCGGCCAGGCAGCCCGTTCTTGCTTCTTTCGCTTGGCTTCACCCATCGCGTTTCTCCCAAACTTTAGCTAAAAGCCGCGACCACGGTTTCGATAGGCAGGAACAGCGTCCGGCTGTCTTCGGGGTATTCGACGAACTCGGCACAGCGCAGATAGAAGCGTTTGGCCGCTTCATCCTTCGCCTGGACCATCACGGCCCCGATACCAATGCTTTGCGAAGCCAGCGCAATCCGGCGCAGCGCGTCCGCCAAAAGGTCCGCGCCGAGACCCTTTCCGGCGTGGTCGAGGTCAACGGCCAGCCGGCCGACGACCGAGACCGGAATCTGGTCGGGCGCGTTGCGCCGCACCTTTCCGGGAGCCGCACCACGTTCGACTGACCCGGCCGAAATGCAAAAGTAACCGACGACCTGATTGCCCACGCACACGACATAGGTGCGCGAAAACCGGCTTTCGTTCTTCAAGGCGCGGTGGCGCAGCCAGTCGTTCAACGCGGGCTCACCGCAGTCGAATGCCGAAAGGTCATGCTCTGCCGTCAGAGGAACTGGAGCAGACAGTGGCAATTCGGGATGGTCGGGCGTGTCGTCTATTTCTGCCATGCCGGGGTCCGGCGCAGCAGGGCCTTGAGCTTCGGCCCCGGCGCGGGCGGATTGTCGAGCGCCTGCATGAAGGCGTCGTAGCGCTCAGGGTCGAGCGTGAACAGGCGCTGGTCGAGCAGCACGTCGACCGCTTGCCGCCGGGCGCTTTCCACCATGAACTCGGTGCGTGTCTTGCCGAGCACAGCCGCCGCATCGTCGATAAGCTGGCGCGTGCCGGTCTCGATCCGCAGATTGATGCTGCCCTTGGTGTCAGCCGTAGAGGCACGACCTGCAACCGCGGTGGTCGCAGAACGGGCAGATTCCGAAGGGGCGATACGAGCTTTGGTCATGATCGCAATATGAGTGCGCGTATCCACAATGTCAATACGGCAGGAGGAAGGGAAGACTCGGGCGTTGCCCTTCGGGCCGGGCTTTCGGCTACGCCGGAACCACGCCTATGGCGCGTTTCCGCCATTCGGCTTCAATCCCTAACGCAAGCGGGCGGCGGCGGCCAATTCGCGGCAGTTCCACCCGGATAAACGGGAGCAATCCGCGATGTCGATCACGGTCGCCGTTGCGGCAGGCCCATGAGGTTCGGCTTTCCATCCACTCCAAACGGCAGGCGGATCAGCGCCGGGAAAGCCCAGACCATCCACCTGGCCGAGCATGGCGCAACGCCCCGCAAGCGATCTTTCGGCCAAACCGGACACGACAGCATCGGCGAAGGTCAGACGAGACCACACCCGCAGGCCCACGCTGGCGACAGCGCGAATTGGCCTTGCCGGTCGGATCAGGGAAAACCGCAGCCAATAAACCCGCGTAGAGTCCCCGATTCCGGCGAGGCACAGGACGGCCGCCATTGCCGTATTCCACGCGATTTCCTGTTATGGGCGCTCCATTCGCGTCCTCGATTTGGCAAGGTCTGACCGAAGACCGGCTTCGCCTCGCTCGTCTTCCCGCAACGTCCGTCGCCAGCTTTTTTCCGCCGCCTTTGGCTTTGCAGCGCGAAACAAAAAAGCTGTCGCCGGCCGCCTTCCACGATGTTCCAGCCCCAAGGGGTGCGGGGCCGACCGTCTCCGGTCTCACGACCGCCATCGAGGTCGCAATGGTGCGGCCCGACAGGAAAAAGGAATACGACAATGGCGACCATCGGCACCTTCACCAAGAACGAGAACGGCGCGGGCTTCACCGGCGCGGTCAAGACCCTGACCCTCAACGTCAAGGCCAAGTTCACCGCCACCGAGAGCGACAGCGAGCGCGGCCCCGACTTCCGCATCTTCGCCGGAGCCACCGAGTTCGGTGCGGCCTGGAAGAAGATCGCCCGCGAGACGCAGCGCGAATACCTCAGCGTCAAGCTGGACGATCCGAGCTTCCCGGCACCGATCTACGCCAGCCTGGTCGAAGCCGAGGACGGAAAGTCCCACAACCTCATCTGGTCCCGCCGCAACGGCGACTGAGACCGAAGCCCCAGACTGCCCCGCTCATCCGAGCGGGGCTTCTTTTTTGCTCATGGCCGCCGTCTCTCAAGGAACAAGGAGATCGGGATAGGCAGCTTTCCGGTTTTCAGGCTTTGCGTATCCCGATCAGATCTTATCCCCCGGCCGCCGCTTCGCTTTGGTCGGGCCGGATGCTTGGGGGCGCTGCCCCCTGGCGCGGCACAAGGGCGGCCGGGCGGTATCCCCGACCTTCCGCGCGGATACATGCTGCGCATCTTCGTCATCACTTCGATTCGCTTGTGCAGGCCGGGTGATCCCCCTCCGCCCGTCCGCCCTTGCACCTTGCACCCCCCGGTCTCGCCGACGGGCAGGGTTGCAGCGCAGCGCTGCGCTCCAACCCAAGCCCATGAAAGGAAAGACCATGAACACCATGACCCTGAACCATCACCAGCAGCCCGTTTCCAAGGGCTTCCGCGTGGACATTTCGCGCGGCGAGAATATCGGCCGGGTTTCGTCGGAATGGTTCTCGCGCCCGGATGATGAACGCTATCTGTCGCTGACCGAGCTTTACGACGCCGTGAAGTCCCGCGCGGATCGCGCCAAGGCCCGCACCGTGGAGAGCCGCGCCGTGCGCGTGGAAGCCAGCCGCGACGATGCGGAGCGGCTTTCGCTGATCGTCCCCGGACAGGAGCAGCCTGTCGCCCCGACGCATTGGAGTTTCGGCCAGCTTTGCAGCCTTGTCGGCGCACCCGCCCGCTACCTGCGCGACCTTCCCGCACCGCTGGCGGGCATCAATCTGCAACATGGCCTTGTCAACCATCGCGGCGAATTGGTGAAGACGCTGGAAACCGAGGACGGGCGCGTTGAGCTTCGCGCCGTGACCGGCCCGGACTACGGGCGCATCTGGGACCATGACCTTGTCGCCGCCGTCATGAAGATCGCGGGCAATGGCGTCGGCGATACCATGTGGAAGGTGCCGGGCGTTCTGGATTGGGCGACCATGACGCACAATCCATTCGTGGACGTGACCAAGGACACGACCACGCTTTACGCCAGCGACCGCGACGTTTTCCTGTTTCTGGTGGACGATACGCACCCAATCGAGGCCGGACGCCTGCCGAACGGCGACCCCGACCTTTATTTTCGGGGGTTCTATTGCTGGAACAGCGAAGTCGGATCGAAGACCCTCGGCATCGCTTCCTTCTATCTCCGGGCGGTTTGCATGAACCGCAACCTTTGGGGCGTGGAAGGGTTCGAGGAAATCAGCATCCGGCACAGCAAGTTTGCCGCGCAGCGTTTCGCCCATGAAGCGGCCCCGGCTTTGACCAGCTTCGCCAATTCCTCGCCCGCGCCATTCGTGGCCGGGATCAGGGCGGCGCGGGAGCGGATCGTCGCCCGCACCGACGAGGACCGGCAAACCTTCCTGCGCAAGCGCGGGTTCAGCAAGGCCGAGACCGGCAAGATCATCGAAACCGTGTTGCAGGAGGAAGGCCGCCCACCCGAAAGCATCTTCGATTTCGTGCAGGGCATGACGGCCCATGCCCGCAGCAAGGCGCATCAGGACAGTCGCCTTGAACTGGAGGCGAAGGCCAAGACCTTGCTGGAGAAGGCCGCCTAATCAGCAGAGCCGCGCAGCCGGAAACCCGGTTGCGCGGCTTTGCGCTTTTCAGGCTTTCAGGGTTCACAAATTTTCCGCCGATCCGGTGTCGCGGATCGGCGTTGCGGCCGTGCCCGAGAACATGGCCGCGCTCGCCGGGCTGCGCCCGGCTCGCAAAATCACGCAAACACTGTTAAGAAGAAAATAACTATAAGTGTTCTGGATATACGAACAACATTTCAGATCATACAGACTATTTCCCGCATAGGTCGTGCCCGAAACTCCTTGGTCCGGGTGTCTCCCCAAGCACCCGTGAGTAAAGGGAGGGTGCGCCATGCTGAAGATCGATTGGCGGGCGCCGGCGGCCTACACGCACACGCGAAAGATTCCCGCCGCCGGATTCGCCTGGGAGTATCTGCGTCGCAATGACGACTACCGAGAGGATTTCCGGCTTCTCGTCCGCGCGAAACGCCCGGATGCGACCGAGCTGGAAGCCTTCGCCCGACGCTGGGGCTTGCGATTTCCCGCACGATCCCGACGCCGCGCCTGACCGCGATCCGCTGTTCTGGTCGCCCCGGTTTCAGCCCCAAGCCGTCAAACTCGTGCCGGCCGAGCCGGATGCGACGGCAAGCCATTCGACCGTCGTTCTCGCCCATCTCGACGGCCTCGACCTGCGTCGCGCTGCCGATGGCTGGCACGGTATCTGGCAGGCGGATGGTATCGAACATCAATTCTGGCTATCCGAATCCGTGCCGGATGCGGCGGCGTTCTACGCCGTCGAACTGCCTCTGGACGACTTCATGGAGCTTCGCGCCCACGCGGCGCGGCGCTTCTGGCGATCCCTCAAGGGCCGAACACCTGGCCCCGACTTCCGCAACATGCCCGCCCAGCTCCGGCAATGGCATATCCTGTCCCTGCGCGCGCTCGATGCCCGGCTGCGCGGCGAGAGCTACCGCACCATTGCCGAAGTCCTGCTTGGCTTTCGGGGCGCAAAGGAGGATTTCGAGAGCGATCCGAGCAAGAACAAGGCGCGTCGCCTCGTCGCCCATGGCATCAGGATGATGCGCGGCGGCTACCGGCTCCTGCTGCACTATCCGATCAAGGTTTAACCAAGTTGAATTTTCTTGCTGCTTTGGTCTTGTCAGTTGCGCTTCTCTACCGCGCTATCGGCAACCCTAGAAGATGTCGCGTCTCGTGAAGAGCACGACTGTACCGCATACCAACGGCGGCAAACTCGGCCGCGATATCCGCGTTCAAAACGCTCGTGGTACTAGACACGAACTCTTTAGTGTTTGAAGACGCAAAGACGATATCAGCGGTATGCCCTAAATTTCGCAGATTTCCTGCCACCTCCAGGTAGCTCTCGACCACGATGCAGTCCTTCGATGAGTCTTTACCTGGCTTCGCCGGGGTTCGTTTTTGCGTCATGCGGGCAATGGCCCGGTACGTCAAATCGGGGGTAGTATCATGAGTTAGTGCCGCGCCCAGAATATCGGCCATGACAGCTTCAGCGATGGGAACACGCGTAAGAAAGTGACTGATCTGGGTTTGGCTGGGCTGCCCAAGAGCTTCTGACCATTTGTCGATCCGCACAATCTCGTCCCGCAGTTTCCGTAGAGCCGTGTTTGTGTCCTCGCGGACTGCCGGGAGATTGTCGTTGAGCTCGTTGCGTACTTGCTCCGCAACCACGCATCCAATGGCTTCGTTTTCAACGACGCCATCTCGGATAGCCTTGCCCGCGAGCATCGCGTTTCCATCCACGTTCTCGCGACGCGGCGAGCGCAATAGATCCAGAAGAATGCAGGTATCTGGAAGCAGGACAGGCACATTTACCTGTGCAATCGCTTGTAGAGAGGCGTAGGCCAACGTGCTTACCCTCTCAAGATCGTATCATATGCTCCAAGAAGAGAAATTCCCTGCTCGAATTCTATGGCAAGCTTGTTGGCCGAAGTCTCGTCCCAACCATCGACTTCGATCAACCATTGCATAAGGATATCAACGGGCAGGTTATCGCCGTTGCGATGTGCTTCGATCACAAACCTCTCCCAACGTTCGCGGTCATTGGGGTGAGAGTTCGTTGTGCTCTTGTTGGCCAAGGCGGAGAACCGGCGCAGGGAATCGGCGGCTTCGGCACTCGTCCAGGTATCCAGACTGCGAACATCGTCGGTTAGCGAAAGCGTGAGCTGATCTCGAACGCTGGCCTTGTCGACAACCTCGGCCACAAAACAGATAAGAAGATCATTATAGAGCTTGACGCCCAATTCTCCGACATCGGCGGGTACGATATTCGTAACCGTGTATGTTTCCCCGCGCTGCCAGAGCGTCAATGTCGACTTTGGAAGGGTGTGGCCAGTATATTCAAATACGAGGATATCTTCCTGACGCATACCGACAGCGTGATCTTTGAGGTTGGCTTCCTGCTCTTCATTGTGATCCCACTCTCGGGTCTCGACGCTGAGCAGCGATGCACGGATGTCACCGAGTGGGACATGATCTGAACCAATAGTCAGGTCCCGGAAGACCTCGATACCTGCCTGTGCCATACGTTTTCTTCTCACCCGCTTAATCGCCTACGCCGTTAGGTATGTCTCACACATGACATGCAAACCGCGCAAGATTTTCAGGTCCGCGTAGCGGCCACAATTCGCCTTTTCACGCCTTGTTGGCAGCAGCCTGTTCCAGTATCCGCTTGTAACCCTCACGCGAAAGCCATTGCGCACGTTCGAGATGGCTTTGCCAGCATCGGCGTGTCCTGAACTCGTCGCCGACCGGATCGCGGTGCAACACGATCTCGGCCACTTCCTTCCAGTCCGCGCCTTCCGCCTTCGCGTCGAGCAGCCGCAGATAGGTCACGAAATGCGCTTCGTCGTAGGGTGTGATGTCGTTTCCCGCTGGCGCTTCATCGTCCACATCGGGATCGAGTTCGACGGGCATTTGCATCGTCGTTCCCCTTCTACCCGGAAGAGCCGTGGCTTGCGGTGCGCCCCCGCAATTGGCCCCTCTGACCTGGTGATCGGGGAGTTAGTAACCGTCACGAAACGGCCCCGTGGCCTTTAGGCGGGCAGCCCTGGACATGCGCCACGGGCTCCCCGACCATAAGGTCAAGGAGTGTGGTGCCGTCATGGCCAGCACCAGCCATTCGTGAGGGGTTACTAAGCCCCAGAGCAGCGCGTCTGCTCCGCGTTCAGTCTTACCCGACCCGCACGGGATTGTCTTCGCCGAATTGGCGCGCGCGCCACTGACACGCTGAATCTCTCCATCTTTTCAGCCTGATCCCGCCCCGGAGGGGGGTGCCGCCAGCGCGGGTGCGCAAATGCGGCACGCTACAGGCCGCCGGTCCCTCGCCATGGTTCGCCATAGCGCGCCGCCGTCATCGGCAGCGCCATCCACTGACGAACCGGAGGGAATCCATGGCGAACCGCCGCAATGCGGACCTGCCGCCGCGCCTTCTGCGCACACAGGAAGCCGCACGCTTCCTCGGCATTTCGATCCGCACCCTTGAAAAACACCGCACCTACGGAACCGGCCCGCTCTATCGAAAGATCGGCGGCCGTGTCCTCTATACCCTGCGCGATCTGGAAGCCTGGAGCGCCATCGGCACGCGCAAATCCACCAGCGACACAAGCGCCGGCACCGTCTTCGCCGCGCGCCCGCTCACCCCCGAAGAGCGGGACGAGTGCTGAATGCTGCGCGACAACGATCATATTCCCGCGCGGGCCGAGAACGACAGCGAGCGCAGCCGCCTCGATCCTTTCGTGGTCGCAACTGGCGATGCGAGCCCACGCGATCAGCGCGATTTGATGGAGCGGCCGTTCTTCTCGCTGGCGAAGCGGCCCCGCACCACGCCGATCCTTTACCGGGCCGCCGATGTCGAGGTGCAGGTGTTGGCCATGCCCGAACATGGCATGGCGACGATCTGGGATGCCGATGTGCTGATCTGGGCCGCTTCGCAAATCGTCGCGGCCGAGAACAACGGCATCCCTACGTCGCGTTTCTTCCGCTTCATGCCCTATCAGCTTCTGCGCTCGATCGGGCGGGCTACGGGCAATCGCGACTATCTGCTGCTCAAGGCCGCGCTCGCCCGCCTGCAATCCACCGTCATCGCCACGACCATCCGCAACGGCAAGCACTGGCGGCGGCGTCAGTTCTCGTGGATCAACGAATGGGAGGAAATGACGACGCGCGCCGGCCGCGTCGAGGGCATGGAGTTCGTCCTGCCCGAATGGTTCTACAACAGCGTCATCGACCGTTCGCTGGTGCTGACCATCGACCCGGCCTATTTCCGGCTGACGGGCGGGATCGAGCGCTGGCTGTATCGCGTCGCCCGCAAGCACGCCGGACGCCAGCCCGAGGGCTGGGCGTTCGAGGTTTCCCACCTTCACCAGAAATCCGGCAGTGCGGCGCGGCCGTCCGACTTTGCGCTCGACCTGCGCAGGATCGCGGCACGTCAATCTCTGCCCGGCTACCTGCTCCAGAGCGAATGGGAAGACGGGCGCGAACTGCTGCGTTTCCTGCCCGAAAATCTATCCACAGTGCCTGTGGAAACCCCTGTGAATCCTATCGGGACATTAGGCGCACGCAGTATCGGGACATTAGGCGCAAATCGCACCCCGGACTCTATAGAAGACTCTAACAGAGAATCTAACTTCTCTTCTTTGACGCGCGCGCAGGCGAGCCATGGTGCCGGTGCTACCCGGCGAGGTGCGCCATGATCGTCGCACTCCTCAACCAGAAGGGTGGCGTCGGCAAGACCACGCTGGCGCTGCATCTCGCCGGAGCCTGGGCAGCTCAGGGACAGCGCGTCACCCTGATCGACGCCGATCCGCAAGGCTCGGCCCTCGACTGGTCGCAGCGGCGCGGCCATGAGGGACTGCCGAGGCTGTTCACCGTCATCGGCCTGGCTCGCGATACGCTGCACCGCGAAGCCCCGGAGCTGGCCCGCAACGCCGATCATGTCGTCATCGACGGGCCGCCGCGTGTCGCCGCTCTGATGCGCTCGGCGCTCCTCGCCGCCGACCTGGTGCTGATCCCGGTGCAGCCATCCCCCTTCGACGGCTGGGCCTCGGCCGAGATGCTGGCGCTTCTCAGGAAAGCGCGCATCTACCGGCCCGAACTGGCCGCGCGTTTGGTGCTCAACCGTTGCGGCGCCCGCACCGTCATCGCCCGCGAGACGGCCGAGACGCTGGCCGACCACGATCCGCCCTTGCTCGCCACCACCATCGGCCAGCGCGTCGTCTTCGCCGACGCTGCGCAGTCCGGTCGGCTCGCATCCGAGATCGACGCCGACAGCCCGGCCGCGCGCGAGATCGCAGCGCTCGCCGCCGAGATCGACCGTCTCGGCGTGGGGAGGATCACAACATGACCGGACGCACCCACAAGCCCAGCTTCGCGTCCCGGCCGGGCAATCCCGATAGCTGGATCAAGGCTGCCGACACGCCGTCCGCCAGCAAGGCTGCTGGCGAGGCGTTCACCGCCCGCCTGACGATCGACATCACGCCCGAGCTGCGCGGGCGCATCAAGGTCGCCGCCTTCCGGCGAGGCATCACCGTCACCGACATGCTGCGAGACCTGCTCGCCCGCGAATTTCCCGCCTCCGAAGGAGATCCGATATGACCGACAACGCAGCCCGCCGCTTGCACGGCCGTCTGCTGCCGGACGGACCCGCGCCTTTCACCACATTGGTCGAACTGACCTTCCAGAAGCGCAAGGTCGAGCACTGGATACGTTTCGGCCGCAAGAGCTACGAACAGATCCTCGATCGCCGCCGCAGCATCGTCGGCTTCGCGCCCGGTAGCATCTTCGCCTTCGTGCGATGGGCGTCCGGCGAGCATGGCACGATCATTTCCCGCATCGACATCCTGCGCGCCATCGGCCGCGGCGAGCCGTTCCAGACGCTGCCCTTCGTCCGCCCCGGCGGCGACATCCTGTTGCGTCTCGATGGCTGGGCGAAGGTGCAGCGCGCGCTTGCCGTCATCGACGCCGTGGAAGCGCTCGGCCTCGATCCCGCCGACATATCGCCGGAGCACTGGCGGCACGTCCACAACCGTCTGACTGCCGGTCTGGAGCCGCACGCCTATACGCCCGAGCGACACGCCGCCTGGCTCGGCCGCCAGAGGATCGACCCATGACGCGCCCCCGCATCCTCGTGGTAACGGCGTTGGCCGTCACAGGTCTCACTGCCGCCAGCGTCGTCGATGTTCCGACGAAACTGATCTGGAACGCCACCGCCAGCGCGCCCATCGGTTTCTACACCGTCGAACCGGCCGACGCGCTCAACGTGCCGGAGCTGGTCGCCGTCATGCCGCCGGAACCGCTGGAGCGATTCATGGTCGAACGCGGCTATGTCGGGCGCGGCGTGCCGCTCCTGAAGCGTGTCCTCGGACTACCGGGACAGCGGGTTTGCCGCTTGCAATCCACGATCACGGTGGACGGGATCGAGATGGGCGACGCGCTCGACCGCGACCGGATCGGCCGCGATCTGCCCGTCTGGCAGGGATGCCGCGTCATCGTCCCCGGCGAAATCTTCCTCATGAATTGGGAGGTCCGCGGCAGCCTGGACGGCCGCTATTTCGGACCCATCCCCGCAAGTTCCGTCATCGGCCGAGCGGTCCCGCTCTGGACCGATGAGGAAGGCGACGGCCGCTACGAATGGCGCGCCCAGACCAGCGCAATGGCGCAATGACCGCTTCCCCATCGGCGGGGGCGGTGCCCGCCTATGGTATCCCAACCTCACCGCCAAGGAGACTGTCATGCCCCAGATTGGTGAATTTGCGCGCGACGAGGCCGGCTTCATCGGACACCTCGGAACGCTCTTGCTGCATCAGGACATCATCATCGTCGCGGCAGAGCCGTCCGACGCGGAGAACGCACCGAATTATCGCGTTCACCTCTTCGACGCCATGAGCAACGAAACCGGCCCGGAGGTCGGCGCGGCCTGGAAACGCACTGGCGAGAAGGCCGGCGAATATCTTTCCGTGCTGCTGGACGATCCCACATTCCCGCATCCGATCCGCGCCAACCTGTTCCGCGACGACGACGCGGGCGCGTCGTGGTCGCTACACTGGAGCCGCCCGAAGCCGCGCGACGAGCGGGACTAAGGCCATGCGATCCCGCGTCATCCCCGCGCTCAGAACTCTCATCCCGTTGTTCGCGGAAAGACCGTTTCATCCCGTCGTCCCGCTCAGGCGCAAGACCGCCGGCGCGCGCAGCGAAGGTCAGGGGCGGCGTTTCGCCGGCGCTTGCGCCTTGCCCTTGACCGCAGCGAGCACGCTGGCAGGCTGGTCTCAAAGCGGAGACAGGGCGGCATGGCGTTATGCCGTTCTGCTGACCGCCGCCATGCTGTCGCTCGGCGCGGGATCGACAATGGCCGTTGCGCAATCGACGCCGATGGTCCGAACCGCCGCCGTCGATCCCCACGCCGCCCACATTGCGGACGCGGCGCGGCGCTTCGGCATCCCCGAGCACTGGATTATCGCCGTGCTGCGCACTGAGAGCGTGGGCGACGTGCGCGCGGTGTCATCGGCCGGCGCGATGGGGTTGATGCAGGTCATGCCCGACACCTGGGCGGGCCTGCGCATCCGTCATCGGCTCGGCCGCGATCCCTACGACCCGCGCGATAACATCCTCGCAGGCACGGCCTATCTGCGCGAGATGTTCGACCGCTACGGCAATGTCGCGGCGATGCTGGCGGCCTACAATGCCGGTCCCGGTCGCTACGACGAATACCTTGCGACCGGCCGCGCATTGCCACCGGAGACCCGCGCCTATGTCGCTGCGCTCGCGCCGGTCCTCGGCGGCGAGGCTTCTCCCGATGCAGCGCCGCCACCGCCCGGCTGGCGCGAAGCTCCGCTTTTCGTCACGCGCTCTGCCGACGCGCGGACTGTCGCCGCGCCGCCATTCGGGGCGCAATCCGGCGACGACCGCGCGACCGTTCCGGTGCGCGGTCCCGTCGATGCGGAGCCGGAAACCGGCAGCATTTTCGTGGCCCGCGCGGAGGACGGGGGAACGCCATGAGGACGGCGATCCGGCGCACGGCGCGATCCATTCCGGTGTCCAGTCAGGCAGGTTTGCGCCTGGCTGGAATCCCGGCGGGAAAGGCGAAAAGGGCGGTAAGAAGGGAGGGCAAGATTGAAGGAACCGGCACCATGTCGGGCCGGTTTCCGAAATTCTTGTTGTCTGCACACTGGTTAGGTGGCCGTTTCCGGCACTGTTGCTTTGAGGCGTGCAGTGCCGCGATTTCGCGCAACGCCTTGGCGTCTCTGGGTTTCGACCGGCACCATACCCGCCGATTGCCCGATTTTCCGCGATTTCGGTGGGAGGCGCATCCATGAGCGCCGACGACGAAAACCGCTTTCGGCCCAAGCCCGGCCGCATCCGCTCGGACACGCCGCGCGCGGGCAAGACAAAGAGCTTTCTCACCCAGGCCAAGAAGATCGCGCGGCAGCAGCGCCGCACCTCGCCCCGCGTCGGTTTCGGAACGGCGGCGTTCACGCCCGCGACCCCGGCGGGTTCGGGTGTTGTCCTGTCGAGCGGCAAGGGCTTGAAGCGCGGGCGCGGCGCGGTCTTTGTCCGCACCCGCAATCTCGGTGGCGGCTGGCATCACCGGCAGCCGGGTGCGAGGCGTGTCATGGTCCAGCAGCGCTACATCCTTCACCCCGGAAAGGGCCGGAAGGCGCAATCCCATCTGCGCTATATCCAGCGCGACGGCACATCGCGCGACGGCGAGCGAGGGCAGCTTTATTCGCGCGCCGAGCACTGCGCCGATGGCGGTGCTTTCCTTGAACGCGGCCAGGACGACCGCCACCAGTTCCGGTTCATCGTCTCGCCCGAGGACGGTGCGGAGCTGTCCAGCCTCACGGCCTATACCCGCGACCTCATGGGCCGGATGGAAGCCGATCTTAGCACCCGGCTCGATTGGGTCGCGGTCAATCACTACAACACCGGCCACCCCCATGTGCATGTCATCGTCCGGGGCAAGGACGAGCTGGGGCAGGATCTGGTGATCAACGGCGATTACATCGTTCATGGTATTCGCGAGCGGGCCAGCGAGTTGGCAACGCTGGAACTCGGTCATGTCAGCGAGATCGAGCAGAGCCGCAAACTCACCGCCGAGATCGACCAGGATCGTTTCACCGGCATCGACCGGGCCATGGCCGAGGAAGCCGATGCGCGGTTTCTTGACCTGCGCCACGAACCCGGAGAGCCGAAGCGGCAGTTTGAGCGCACGCTTCGCCTTCGCCGGCTGTCCAAGCTGGGGCGCATGGGCCTCGCCACCGAACATGCGCCCGGCGTCTGGGAATTGAGCGAGCGGCTGGAACCGACCCTGCGCGAGCTGGGAGAGCGCGGCGACATTATCCGCACCATGCAAAAGTCGCTCGCCGCCGATGGGATCGAACGCGATCCCATGACCTTCCGTATCCATGAGGGCGCACCCGCCACGCCTGTCACCGGCCGCGTCCTCGACAAATATCTCGCCAACGAACTGGGCGTCAATCTCACCATCGTCGTGGACGGGATCGACGGGCGGACGCACCACATCGCCAACATCGACCCCATGCAGTTGGAGGATGCCCGGATCGGCGGCGTCATCGAGATCGGACGTGCCGAGGCGACGGCCCGACCCTCCGACCGCACCATTGCGGCCATCGCCGAGGACGGTATCTATCGACCGAGTCGCCATCTGGAGCAGGCGAAGTTCGAGGGCCGCGTTCCGGGTGGTGACTACGAGGGCTATGTCGATGCCCATGTGCGCCGGCTGGAGGCATTGCGCCGGGCCGGGATCGCGGAGCGCATCGGCGCCGATCAATGGCGCATCCCGGACGACTTCGAGAGCCGTGCCGCCGCCTATGATGCCCGCCGCACCCGGCAGGCCAGCGTGCGCCTCCTGTCGGCCTTCGGTCTGGAAAAGCAAATCGGTGCCGATGGCTCGACCTGGCTCGACCGGCGGCTGGTTTCGCCAGACGTTTCCGATCTAGCGCCGGTTGGCTTCGGTCAGCAGGTACAAGAGGCGATGGACCGTCGTCGCGAGCATCACATCAAGCGCGGAGATGCCTCGCGCCAGCCGGACGGCCGAACCTTCTATCGGCGCAATCTTCTCGCCACACTGCGCACGCGGGAGGTCGCGCGTGTCGGTGCCGAGATGGCGCATGACAAGGCTCTGCCGTTCCGTGCCGCCGCGGATGGCGAGACCGTCAGCGGCAAGTTCACCAACACCGTGCAGCTATCGAGCGGCAAGTTCGCCATCGTCGAGAAGGCGCACGAGTTCACCCTTGTCCCCTGGCGGCCGGTCATCGACCGCCAGCTCGGCCGCGAGGTCATGGGCGTTGTGCAGGGTGGTTCGGTGTCGTGGCAATTGGGAAGGCAGAGGGGGTTGGGGCTGTAGTCCTTGTGACGGACGATCTTGGCGGCCGGGCATCACGCAAAGCGTGTTGAGCGGGCTATCATGACGCCGCGCCTGTTCCAGACGCAATTCCCCGCAATAGAATATCAATATGCTTGTCGAGCAATTCGGTGCCAGGTGTTTTCGTGAGGCTCCATGCAATAGCGTTTGCCAGTAGGAACACATCTTCGGCCGTGACGTTCGCCCGAATCTGATCGGCCTCCTTAGCGCGAACCAGAATGCGATCCGTCAGGCTTTCCAACGAGCCGCACACCACGGCGAAGCTTCCTGATTTTCCCGCAGAGGCATCGAGGACGCGATTCGGAAGCCCGCTGTAAGTTCTGGAAAACATGGCTATTTCCCGAAGCCATGCAGCGAGCGCGTCGAATGGATCGCGCCCCTGCGCATACTTTTCCGAATTTCGGACTAGCTGATCCACGTCATCCTGTATTGCTGCCGCTATCAAGTCTTCCCGCGTCGGGAAGTGACGGTAGAGCGTGCCTTGGCCAACTCCTACCGTTTTAGCGATTTCTTCCAACGGAGCATCGACACCCTTGGAGGCGAACGCTGCCCGAGCGGCTTCTACGATCAGATCACGGTTGCGGCGTGCGTCCGCGCGGAGAGGACGGGAGGATGGGGTTATCATGGTTTCAGGCTAGCACTTGACTCAAGCGGACACAATGTCCATTTAAGCGGATGAAGTGTCCGTTTATAAGAGGTCAGTCGTGCCCGATCCCGAAGATGTGCAGGATGTTCAAGCAGCTCAGCGACGTTGGCTTGCCCTTGGGGCCTTGGTGTTGCCAGTCCTGCTTGTTTCCATGGACCTATCGGTCCTCTACTTGGCAGTCCCCCACATCAGCGCCGATCTGACGCCAAGCAGCAGTCAGATGCTTTGGATACTCGACATCTACGGCTTCGTGCTGGCAGGACTTCTTATCGTGATGGGAAGCCTTGGCGACAAGATCGGTCGCCGCAGGCTGTTGCTCGCCGGAGCCTCGCTATTCGGGGTGGCATCGTTGCTGGCAGCATTTGCGCCAAGCCCCGAGTTTCTTATCGCGGCCCGCGCGCTGATGGGGGTTGGCGGCGCTACGTTGATGCCATCAACGCTGGCACTGATCCGCAGCGTTTTCCATGACCCGGAAGAAAGAACACGCGCAATCGGGCTATGGACCGCCGCCTTTGCAGGTGGCGGGGTTCTCGGCCCGGTGGTGGGAGGTGTGCTGCTAAGCTACTTCGATTGGGGTTCTGTCTTCCTCATCAATGTCCCGGTCATCATCATCCTGCTCGTTGTCGCACCGAAGCTCGTGCCGGAGCATCGCCACGACGAACAAGGCGGCTTCGATCTCTTTGGGGCAGCCCTCTCATTAGCGGCGGTTCTCGCGTTCATTTACGCGCTCAAAAAGGGGGCAGAAGCGGGTATCTGGTCCGCCACCAGCGGATCGTTCCTCTTGCTCAGCTTGATTCTATCGCTGGGCTTCCTCGTGCAACAACGCTCGGCACGCCAGCCGCTGATCGACTTCACTCTGTTTCGGCGCAGAAAGTTCGTTGCCGGTATACTCACGGTTACATTGGGAATGTTGGCATTGACCGGCCCAACCATGTATCTGGCGCAGTATCTCCAGCTCGTGCTGTCCATGTCTCCGCTGGCTGCTGCGCTTTGGATGGTTCCACTTACGCTTGCGTCAATGGCCGGTGCGATGGCTGCAACGATTGTTGTCGCACGGTGGGGCCTTTCGCGAACCTTGTTCGTCGGGTTTTCTCTGGCTGCTGGCGGCTTGGCGGTTACAGCGACGACACCGCCGCAGGACGGTCTAGCCATCGTGTTGATCGGCGGCTCTCTGCTGGGGACCGGCGTAACGACAATCATGTCGCTTTCGACAGATGTGGTGGTGGCTGCCGCGCCGATAGAGCGCGCAGGAGCAGCATCCGCGCTTTCAGAAACCGGCTCCGAACTCGGTGCGGCGTTAGGTATTGCACTCACGGGAACGCTGGGAACGGTGATTTACCGCGCTTCGTTGTCACTTCCTGCTGAACTTCCAGAAGCATTGCAGGAAGCGGCAGCGCAAACGCTCGGTGCGGCTATATCGGTGTCCGACACCCTCACTGGACCAGCCGCCGATGCGCTTCGTTTGAGCGCCCGGCAAGCCTTCACGTCCGGCTTCACCACGGCAGCGGCGGTCGGAGCAATCATGATGGTTGCCCTTGCCCTTCTGGTGCCTTGGCTCATGCGGTCTGCACCCAGCAAACACGAGCTTCAATCAACGGTGGCCACCGAAGCCACCGCAGAAATCAGCGCAAAGGAGTAGGAATATGATCGTCGTCACAGGCGCTACGGGTTCGGTCGGGAAACATCTGGTTCGCAACCTTCATTCACAACAGGTCGAAGTCGTCGCAGCGGTGCGCGATCAAACACGGGCCTCCTTGCCGGAGGGAGTGCGAAGCGTGGCGATGGATATAGAAAATCTGTCGTCGGTAGAAAACGCGGTCGCAGGAGCGGACGCCGTTTTCTGGCTCTGGCCTTCCCTGTCGGGTTCGGAGACAGCCGAGGCGGGCGGCGATATAGGCCGGATACTCGGTGCCTCAGGCGCGCGCGTTACCTATCTTTCCGCAGAGGCGGCAGCGGCCGAGCCTACTTCGTCGTGGGCGATCATGGAAAATGCCATTGAGCAGGCCGTTGCAGAATGGACGATCCTACGTTGCACGGGATTTGCGAAGAATGTTCGCATGTGGATACCACAAATCCAGTCGGGCGATACGGTTCGCTGGCCCTTCGCAAACGCGACACGCTCACTGATACATGAGGCGGACATCGCGGATGCCGCCGCCGCAACGCTGATCGACAAAACTCACACCGGGCAACGCTATACCCTAACGGGGCCAAGCGCATTGCGGCAGGTCGATCAGGTAAAGATCATCGGAAAGACCATTGGTCGAAATCTGAATTGGGACGAAGAACCGTTTGAAGAAGCCCGTGATCGCCTCGCTCAAGAGTTTGGTGACCTGGAACTCGCCGAATACATCATGGAAAGCTGGCAGGAGTTTATAGACAAGCCCGAGCCGGTTACTTCCTCGGTCCGAATGCTTACAGGCCATGATCCTAGATCGTTTGAAAGCTGGGTTCTGGATCACGCGCACGAGTTCCGTGGATAGGAGGGCGGTATGCGCAGGCGGCGATCCAACCCGCTCAATGATCATCCATGGGGAACGCCGACCGCGCTCGGATCGCGTATCCCCCTCGCGTCGCTGATCCAAACGCTTGCTGTCGCCGAATATCTTAACTTCCGCCACGCTGCCAATGCGCTCGGTGTGGCGCAATCCAGCGTCAGCGCCCGCGTGAAAGCGCTGGAAGAAGACCTTGGCATCCTCCTATTCGAGCGCCATGCGCGCGGCGTCCGGTTGACCGAGGCGGGACGCCACTTCGTCGAGCGGATCGCGGCCGGCGTCGATCAACTCGACCATGCGGTGAAGACTGCGAGCATGGCGGCGGTGGGTGAGTGCGGCCGGCTTCGTATCGGCATCCATGCCCTGATCCCGCGCAGCTTCCTCGCCGAACTGATCGGGCGGTTTCGGGAAGACCACCCCGGCATCGAGGTCGAAATCGCCGAGGGCACGGCCCGCGATACCGTCATGCAGCTACGTGCCAACATGCTCGACATAGTTTTCGTGGCCGGCACACCCGAACTGCCCGACTGCAATTCCCGCCTCATTTGGACGGAGCCGCTGGTCGCCGTCCTGTCGGAGCAGCACCGTCTTGCCGGGCAGGCAACCGTCACATGGGCCGATCTGGTCAGCGAGACGTTCCTTGTCCGGCATGGCGGCACCGGCCCGCAAGCGCATGACCATATCGTTCTGCGCCTCGCCGGAAGCTGGCCCTCGCCGTCGATCCTGCGTTTCGACGTGGGGCGCGGCACCCTGTTGTCCTTGGTCGGACAGGGCTTCGGCATCACCATCGTCGGCGCGGCCACGGCACTGCTGCCGACGTCCGGCGTCGTCTTTCTGCCGTTCGCCGACGAGCCGGAGCCGATCACGTTCTCGGCGATCTGGTCGCCGACCAACCGCAGCACGGCGCTTCGCAACCTGCTCACGCTCGCCAGCGACATGGGCCGTCCGTCCCGCACCTACTGACTTCTAGCAGCGATTCGTTTCCGCCAGCCGGCATAGGCACCAGCATCGGCGACGGTCCCGAGGCAACCCGTCCTATTTACCGCCGATAGTATCCGGCAACCCTCCGGCATCCTCTTTCCTGTTGCCCATCCCGATTCTGACTACTCTCTGATCGGCTCCGTCCCTTTTGCATACTGGAGCCTGGATGCGCGGAGGTCGAATCTTATGGGGCCAGATCGCGGTGGTTTTCACCATCGTTCTGGTGATGACCTGGGCGGCGACGCAATGGGTTGCCTTCCGCCTCGGCTTTCAGCCGCAGCTTGGCAATCCATGGTTCGATCTGGCCGGCTGGCCGATCTATTATCCGCCGGCCTTCTTCTGGTGGTGGTTTTCGTTCGACGCCTACGCGCCCGCGATCTTCGTCGAAGGTGCGATCATCGCCGCGTCCGGCGGCTTCATTGCCATCGCCGCCGCCATCTTTATGTCGATCATCCGCGCGCGGGAGGCAAAGAACGTCGCCACCTATGGATCGGCGCGATGGGCGGAGGACAAGGAAATCCGCGCGGCCGGATTGCTCGGGCCGGATGGCGTGGTGCTCGGCCGACATACACAAGACTACCTGCGCCATGACGGCCCCGAGCACGTGCTATGCTTCGCCCCGACCCGCAGCGGCAAAGGCGTCGGGCTGGTGGTGCCGACGCTACTGACCTGGCCGGGAAGCTGCATCGTCCACGACATCAAGGGCGAGAACTGGACGCTGACGGCAGGCTTCCGGGCGAAGCATGGCCGCGTCCTGCTGTTCGATCCGACCAGCGCCAGATCGTCCGCCTACAATCCGCTGCTGGAAGTCCGGCAAGGAGAATGGGAAGTCCGCGACGTTCAGAACATCGCGGATATTCTGGTCGATCCCGAAGGCAGCTTGGACAAACGCAATCATTGGGAAAAGACCAGCCACAGCCTGCTTGTCGGTGCGATCCTGCATGTGCTCTATGCCGAGCCGGACAAGACCTTGGCGGGCGTCGCCAACTTCCTGTCCGATCCGCGTCGTCCGGTCGAGGCGACCTTACGCGCCATGATGGACACGCAGCATCTCGGCGAGGCCGACGTTCATCCCGTCATTGCGTCATCCGCGCGCGAGCTGCTGAACAAGTCCGAGAACGAGCGGTCGGGTGTGCTCTCCACCGCCATGTCGTTTCTTGGCCTCTACCGCGATCCCGTGGTGGCGCGGGTGACGGCCCGCTGCGACTGGCGCATTGCCGATCTGGTCGGCAGCAAAGAGCCGGTCAGTCTCTATCTGGTCGTGCCGCCGTCCGACATCAACCGCACCAAGCCGCTTATCCGCCTGATCCTCAACCAGATCGGCCGCCGGCTGACTGAGGATTTGAACACCTCCGGCAAGCGCCATCGGCTGCTGTTGATGCTGGACGAGTTTCCAGCGCTCGGTCGGCTCGACTTCTTTGAATCCGCACTCGCCTTCATGGCGGGCTACGGGATCAAATCCTTCCTGATCGCGCAGAGTCTCAACCAGATCGAGCGCGCCTACGGCCAAAACAATTCGATCCTCGACAATTGCCATGTCCGCGTGAGTTTCGCGACCAACGACGAGCGCACGGCCAAGCGGGTGAGCGACGCGCTCGGCACCGCGACCGAGCTACGGGATTCCACCAACTATGCCGGCCATCGCCTCGCACCCTGGCTCGGGCATTTGATGGTTTCCCGGCAGGAGACGGCCCGGCCGCTGCTCACGCCAGGCGAAATCATGCAACTTCCACCTACCGACGAAATCGTCATGGTCGCGGGCACGCCGCCGATCCGCGCCACCAAGGCGCGCTACTTCGAGGATTCGCGGTTCACCGAACGCCTCCTGGCTCCGCCCGATCCGGCTTCCGATTCCGCTATGAGGCCGTCACCCGACGACTGGACGAGCCGCGTGGTCGCGCAGAAGGGCGATGCCCAGTCCACGGCCAACGGGACGGAAGGCGATCCGGCCAATGCCGGCATCCGCCGCGAACCGGAATTACCCGAGCATGAGGAAATCGTTCCGCCGCCGTCTCCGGCACGGGAGTTCGACATCCTTGACGACGAACCGGACCTGGACGCTGCCAAGGCCCGCGCCCTGCGTCAGCGCATGCGCGCGGTCGCCCGGCAGGCGTCAATGAACCCCGATGACGGGATCGAGCTTTGAGGAACCCGCCCATGACCACACGAACCCGCATGAACGTCTATTTCGATCCCGAATTGCTGCAACAGGTCGAGATGCTTGCGCTGCGCCGCAATGTCTCCAAATCCGCCATCGTGGAGGCGTCCGTCGCTTCCTTCCTGTCCGGCGACGCGGCGGATCGGCTGGAGGCGGCCATGACGCGCCGTCTGGACAGGCTCGGACGACAGATGGACGGGCTCGACGAAGATCTCGCCGTGCTCGGCGAGACGCTTTCGCTGTTCGTCCAGTTCTGGCTGACGATCACGCCGCCGATCTCCGACACCGGGCAATCGTCTGCCCGCGCGAAAGGCGTGGAACGGTTCGAGGGCTTCATTCAGACCCTCGGCAAGCGGCTCGCCACCGGAGACAGATTCCTCAAGGAGCTGTCGCGCGATGTCGATTCGCTTGGGGACAGTCCCGCGCAGCGGCCGTCCGCCCCCGATAACGACCGACCCTGAATTTTCAAACCGTCCTATTTGCCGCCGATCACCGCCGATGGCCGCACACGCGTAAATAGTTGTTGAGTCGGCCCAAAATCAGGTTCTTTTAATCGACCCCGATGCGGGGACCGACTGTCGCGCGCCCCGTCGAAAGCGGGGCCGACATGACTGCCACACATCATAGACCGGAGGCAATCCAGCGCGGCGCGCGGATGTTGCGCACCGCGCTTGGCCCGGCCATTGCCCGGTTTCTGGAAGACCCGGCCGTGGTCGAGGTCATGCTGAACCCGGATGGCCGCATCTGGATCGACCGTCTTTCCGAAGGGCTGGCGGATACGGGCGAAACGATGTCGCCGGCCGATGGCGAGCGCATCGTGCGCCTGGTCGCACACCATGTCGGCGTCGAGGTTCATGCCCGCAGTCCCCGCGTCTCGGCCGAACTTCCCGAGAGCGGCGAACGCTTTGAAGGCTTGCTTCCCCCGGTGGTTTCCTCGCCGGCCTTCGCCATCCGCAAGCCGGCTGTCGCGGTGTTCAGCCTCGATGACTATGTGGCGGCCGGCATCATGTCTGCCGACCAGGCCGCGACGTTACGCGCGGCCGTTTCTTCCCGCGCCAACATCCTCGTGGCGGGTGGCACCAGCACCGGCAAGACCACACTGACCAACGCGCTTCTGGCCGAAATCGCCAAGGGCGCGGATCGTGTCGTCATCATCGAGGACACGCGCGAGCTGCAATGCGCCGCGCGCAACCTCGTCGCGATGCGGACGAAAGACGGCGTAGCGACCCTTTCCGATCTGGTCCGTTCCTCGCTGCGCCTGCGCCCCGACCGCATCCCCATCGGCGAGGTGCGCGGATCGGAAGCCCTCGACCTGCTCAAAGCCTGGGGAACGGGACACCCCGGCGGCATCGGCACCATCCACGCCGGCACCGGCATCGGTGCGCTCCGCCGTCTTGAACAGCTCATTCAGGAGGGCGTCGTCACTGTCCCGCGCGCGCTGATCGCCGAGACCATCGACCTTGTTGCCGTCCTTTCCGGGCGCGGTTCCGCGCGCCGGCTGGCCGAACTCGCCCGCGTCGAAGGGCTGGGGCCGGACGGCGACTACCGCATCACGCATCTCAGCCCTTTGGCAACCCCCATCAGAACTGGAGACCCCGAATGATCCGTCATGCCATGCGCATCCGTCGCCACGTCGCCACGGCCGCGGCCTTCACCTATGTCAGCCTCTTCATGGCTCCGGCCGCCCATGCCTCGGGATCGTCGATGCCATGGGAAGCGCCGCTGCAATCCATCCTCGAATCCATCGAGGGGCCGGTCGCCAAGATCATCGCCGTCATCATCATCATCGTGACCGGCCTGACGCTGGCGTTCGGCGATACCAGCGGCGGCTTCCGCCGCCTGATCCAGATCGTGTTCGGCCTGTCCATCGCCTTCGCCGCATCGAGCTTTTTCCTGTCGTTCTTCTCGTTTGGCGGCGGGGCGCTCGTTTGATGGCGGGCGGCCTCGAACAGCTCGACGCGGTGCCGGGTTTCTCGGTCCCGGTCCATCGGGCGCTGACCGAGCATATCCTGCTTGGCGGCGCACCGCGCGCCATCGCCATCATGAACGGAACGCTGGCCGGGGCCGTGGGCCTCGGCCTGCGCCTCTGGCTGGTCGGCCTTGCGATATGGGCCATCGGCCATTTCGCAGCCGTGTGGGCGGCGAAGCGCGATCCCCAATTTGTCGAGGTCGGACGCAGGCATCTGCGCGTCCCGGCTTTTCTGGCGGTGTGAGGGCGCGGCCATGATGAACCTTGCCGAATACCGCCACACCGCCACCCGGCTCGCGGACTATCTGCCATGGGCGGCATTGGTCGGCTCCGGCGTCGTCTTGAACAAGGACGGAAGTTTTCAGAGGACGGCGAAGTTTCGCGGTCCCGATCTGGATTCCGCCGTCGCGGCCGAACTGGTCGCCGTCGCCGGCCGCATCAACAATGCCGTGCGCCGTCTCGGCTCCGGCTGGAGCATCTTCGTCGAGGCGCAGCGCAACGAGGCGGCGACCTATCCCGACAGCACATTTCCCGATCCCGCGTCGGCGCTGGTCGATGCGGAGCGCAAAGCCGGTTTCGAGGAAGCAGACGCGCATTTCGTGTCCGGCTATTTCCTCACCTTCCTCTGGCTGCCCCCGGCTGAGGAAGCCGCCCGCGCGGAAACATGGCTCTATGAGGGCCGCGAGAAAACCGGCGTGGACCCGTGGGAGCTGCTGCGCGGCTTCATCGACCGCACCGACCGCGTGCTGGCGCTGCTCGACGGCTTCATGCCCGAGTGCCGTTGGATGGATGACGGCGCAACGCTGACCTACCTCCATTCCACCATTTCGACCAACCGCCATCGCGTGCGCGTGCCCGAGGTGCCCATGCACCTCGACGCGCTGCTCGCCGACCAGCCGTTGACCGGCGGGCTGGAGCCGCGCCTTGGCGGCGCGCATCTGCGCGTCCTGACCATCGTGGGATTCCCGACCGCGACCACGCCGGGCCTGCTGGACGAGATGAACCGGCTGCCGTTCCCCTACAGGTGGAGCACGCGCGCGATCCTGCTCGACAAGACCGATGCGACCCGGCTGCTGACCCGCATCCGTCGCCAATGGTTCGCCAAGCGCAAGAGCGTCGCCGCGATCTTGAAAGAGGTCATGACGAACGAGGCGTCCGCTCTTGTGGACACCGACGCCGCCAACAAGGCGCTCGACGCCGACATGGCCTTGCAGGAACTCGGGGCGGACGTAGCGGGTATGGCCTACGTCACCGCCACGGTGACGGTATGGGATGCCGACCCGCGCGTGGCGCAAGAGAAGCTGCGCCTGGTCGAGAAGATCGTTCAGGGCCGCGACTTCACCGCCATGGCCGAGACGGTCAACGCGGTTGACGCATGGCTCGGCAGCCTTCCCGGCCATGCCTACGCCAATGTCCGGCAGCCGCCCATCAGCACATTGAATCTCGCCCACATGATCCCGCTATCGGCGGTGTGGGCGGGGCCGGAACGGGACGAGCATTTCGGTGCACCCCCTTTGCTCTTTGGAAAGACTGAAGGCTCAACCCCGTTCCGGCTAAGTCTCCATGTCGGCGATGTGGGCCACACCCTTGTCGTCGGCCCGACCGGCGCGGGCAAATCCGTGCTGCTGGCGCTCGTGGCCTTGCAGTTCCGGCGCTATGCGGGATCGCAGGTTTTCGCCTTCGACTTCGGCGGTTCGATCCGCGCTGCGTCGCTCGCCATGGGCGGGGATTGGCACGACCTTGGTGGCGGGCTGACAGAAGGGGCCGAGGCATCCGTCTCGCTCCAGCCGCTTGCCCGCATCCACGACACCTATGAACGCGCATGGGCGGCGGACTGGATCGCCGCCATCCTCATGCGCGAAGGCATCGCCATCACGCCCGAGGTCAAGGAATATCTTTGGACGGCTCTGACTTCGCTGGCGTCCGCGCCGGTCGGAGAACGCACCATCACCGGCCTCGCGGTCCTGCTGCAAAGCAACGACCTCAAGCAAGCCCTTCGGCCTTACTGCGTCGGCGGCGCCTATGGCCGGTTGCTCGACGCGGAGACGGAACATCTTGGCGCGGCGGAGGTGCAAGCCTTCGAGATCGAGGGGCTGGTCGGGACCGGCGCGGCCCCGGCGGTGCTCGCCTACCTATTCCATCGCATCGGCGACCGCCTCGACGGACGGCCCACGCTGCTCATCATCGACGAGGGCTGGCTTGCGCTCGACGACGAGGGGTTCGCCGGCCAGCTCCGCGAATGGCTGAAAACGCTGCGCAAGAAAAACGCATCGGTCATCTTCGCCACGCAAAGTCTGTCCGACATTGATGGCAGCAACATCGCGCCCGCGATTATCGAGAGCTGCCCCACGCGGCTCCTGCTGCCGAACGAACGCGCCATCGAGCCGCAAATCACGGCCATTTATCGGCGCTTTGGTCTGAATGACCGCCAGATCGAAATCCTCGCACGGGCCACGCCCAAGCGCGACTACTACTGCCAGTCACGGCGCGGCAACCGACTGTTCGAGCTTGGCCTGTCCGAAGTCGGCCTCGCGCTCTGCGCCGCATCCGCCAAATCCGACCAGACGCTCATTGCGCAGATCGTCGCCGAACATGGCTGCGATGGTTTCCTCGCCGCATGGCTGCGCGCGCGCGGCGTCGATTGGGCGGCCGACCTGATCCCGAACCTTACCAATCTCATCCCCCAGCCTGAAAAGGAGTCCACACAATGATTATCCGTTTCCCGACCCCTCGCGCCGCGTTGATCGCGGCGGCGGTCCTCGCCGTGCCCGTCGCGCTGTCGCCCATGCTGGCAAGCCCGGCCCATGCGCAATTCGGCTTCGGCCGCATCGTCTATGACCCGAGCAACTATGCACAGAACGTGCTCACGGCAGCGCGGACGCTGGAGCAGATCAACAACCAGATCACCAGCCTCCAGAACGAAGCGCAGATGCTTATCAACCAGGCGAGGAATCTGGCGAGCTTGCCATACAGCGCGCTCCAGCAGATTCAACAGAACGTCAGCCGCACCCAGCAGCTTCTCAGCGACGCGCAGAACATCGCGTTCGATGTGCAAAACATCGACCAGGCGTTTCAGCAGCAATACGGCAACGTCTCGCTGTCGGCGACCGACGCCCAGCTTGTCGCCGATGCGCGCGACCGTTGGCAAAACACGGTCGGCGGCTTGCAAGACGCCATGAAGGTGCAAGCCGGTGTCGTCGGCAATATCGACAGCAACCGCGCCGAGATGGCCGCGCTCGTCGGCCGGAGCCAGGGCGCGACCGGCGCATTACAGGCCACGCAGGCCGGCAATCAGATCCTCGCCCTCCAGTCGCAGCAGCTTTCCGACCTGATCGCCATGCTTGCCGCCAACGGCCGGTCGGAAGCGCTGATCGAGGCCGAGCGCGCCACGGCCGCCGAACAGGGCCGCGTCCAGCGCGAGCGCTTCCTGACCCCCGGCAGCGGCTACCAGCCGGGCAATGCGCAGATGTTCAACGGCAACAACTGACCACGGGAGGGGACGCCCATGGACGGCAAGATGCTGGCCCGGCTCGGGGCTGTCGTATTCGTCGCCATCGCCATCACCGCCACAGTGATCGAGATGACCCGCAAGGACGATCCCGCGCCGGCCAGCAGCGCACCGGCGCTGCAATCACCGACCGATCCGCTCCGCGCGACGCTCCGCCGGTGCCAGCAGCTTGGGGAAACGGCGGCGAGCGATCCGGCTTGCCTCGCCGCTTGGGCCGAGAGCCGCGACCGCTTTCTTGGCCGGACGCCCGCGCAGACCGCTCCGCGACAGAACGAGGAACAGTGATCCATGGGCGGAACCGGCGTCATCGACTCGTTTCTTGGGGTCTTCACCAGCTACATAGATTCCGGCTTCGGCCTGCTCGGTGGGGAAGTGGCGTTTATCGCCACCACGCTCATCGTCATCGACGTGACGCTTGCCGCGCTGTTTTGGGCCTGGGGCGCGGATGACGACATTATCGCAAGGCTGGTCAAGAAGACCCTGTTCGTCGGTGTCTTCGCCTACATCATCGGCAACTGGAACAACCTCGCCCGCATCGTCTTCGACTCATTCGCCGGTCTCGGTCTCATGGCGTCGGGCACGGGCTTTTCCGCTGCCGACCTCATGCGGCCAGGCCGGGTGGCACAGACCGGCCTCGATGCCGGCCGACCATTGCTCGATTCCATTTCCGACCTCATGGGCTACTGGTCGTTCTTCGAGAACTTCATCCAGATCGCCTGCCTGCTCTTCGCCTGGGCGCTGGTGATCCTCGCCTTCTTCATCCTCGCCGTGCAGCTCTTCGTCACGCTGATCGAGTTCAAGCTGACCACGCTGGCCGGCTTCGTGCTGATCCCCTTCGGCCTGTTCGGCAAGACCGCCTTCATGGCCGAGCGTGTGCTTGGCAACGTGATCTCTTCCGGCATCAAGGTTCTGGTGCTGGCCGTCATCATCGGCATCGGCTCAACGCTGTTCAGCCAGTTCACGGCCGGTTTCGGCGGCGCGACCCCGACCATCGACGACGCCATGGCGATTGTGCTCGCCGCCCTGTCGCTGCTCGGCCTCGGCATCTTCGGACCCGGCATCGCCACCGGCCTTGTCTCGGGCGGCCCCCAGCTCGGCGCGGGCGCGGCCGTGGGCACCGGCCTCGCCGCCGGCGGCATGGTGCTGGCGGGCGGTGCGGCGGCGGGTGGCGCGGCGATGCTCGGCGCGAAAGGCGGCTCTGCCGCTCTGTCCGGCGGGGCCGCGGCCGTTCGCGGCGGCGTGGCAACCGCCGGGGCCGCGTCGGCAGCCTACAGCCTCGGTTCGCTCGGCCAGTCCGGCGCGACCGGTGTCGCCTCCGGCGTTGGCGGCGTCGCTCGCGCGGCAGGATCGGCAGCCGTCTCACCCTTGAAACGCGCCGCTTCCCGCGCGTCCGAAAGCGTCAAGTCCAGTTTCTCCGAAGGCGCGAGGGCCGGCTTCGGCGCGAGTGGTGGCACCTCCACCATGGGAACGGTCGGCGGCGCGGCGGAAGCATCCGCCCCTGCCGCGTCCGCCTCGGCCACAGGCGCACCGCCTGCCTGGGCGCAGCGGATGCGGCGCTCGCAGGCCATGAACCACGGCACGACCATGGCCGCGCACGCCGTCCGCTCCGGCGACAGCCACGGACCCGGCTCTTCCGTCAACCTTTCCGAAAGTGACCGCTCATGAGCATCTTCAAACGACCCGCAGCCCATTACGGCAAGACGCCGGAACCCGAGACCCCGTATCAGAAGGCCGCGCAGATCTGGGACGAGCGTATCGGCTCGGCCCGCGTGCAGGCGAGGAACTGGCGGCTCATGGCCTTCGGCTCCCTCATCCTTTCGGCCGGCTTCGCCTCGGCGCTGGTCTGGCAGTCGGCGCGCGGGACCGTGGTGCCGTGGGTGGTGCAGGTCGATAATCTAGGACAGGCGCAGACCGTCGCGCCAGCCAACGCCGACTATCGGCCGACCGATCCGCAGATTGCTTTCCATCTCGGCCGTTTCATCGAGCAGGTGCGCTCGATCCCGGCCGATGCGATCATCGTGCGCCAGAACTGGCTGCGCGCCTACGAGTTCACCACCGACCGGGGCGCTGCGGCCCTGAACGACTATGCCCGCGCCAACGATCCGTTCACGCGCGTCGGCCGCCAACAGATCGCCGTCGATGTGTCCAGCGTCATCCGGGCATCGCCGGGTTCCTTCCGCATCGCCTGGACCGAACGCCATTACGAAAACGGCCAGCTTTCCGGCACCGAGCGATGGACCGCGATCCTGACCATCGTGATCCAGCCGCCGCGCACCGCCGAACGCCTCCGCGCCAATCCGCTCGGCATCTATGTCAACGCAATCTCATGGTCGCGGGAGATGAGCCAATGACCCGCACGAATTTCCGTAAAGCCGGATTTCCGGTTTTCCGTAAACCCGCACTGGCGGCGTTGCTGCTTTCCGCGACCGTGCTGGCCGGCTGCGCCACCAACCGGACGCCGCAATTCTCCTATGACGACGCCGTGCCGCCGCTGCCGTCGCCGCCTGCGGTTTCGACCGAGGACCGACCCCGGCCGCTGCATGTCCCGCCCGCCTGGACCGTCGCGCGCGGTGGCGAGAGGGCGGGCACACCGACCGGCCGCATCGAGAACGCCAACGCCGCCGCCCGCGTCGAGCCGCGCCGCGAAGGCTATTACAACGCCATCCAGATATACCCGTGGAGCGAAGGCGCGCTCTATCAGGTCTATGCCGCGCCCGGTCAGATTACCAATATCGCATTGGAGCCAGGCGAGAGCCTGACCGGCGCGGGACCGATTGCGGCCGGCGACACCGCCCGCTGGATCATCGGCGATACCGAGAGCGGCAATGGTGCCAACCGGCGCGTCCATATCCTCGTGAAACCGACCCGCGACGACATCTCGACCAACCTTGTCGTGACCACCGACCGGCGAACCTACATGATCGAGCTGCGCGCGCGGGAATCGCTCTACATGCCCGCCGTCGCCTGGGCCTATCCAGCGCCACCGGCAGGCCAGCGCCGGGCCGTCCCGGCCGCGCCGGTCATCCCGGCCGAGGCGGCGCGGAACTATCGCTACGGATTGCAGGTGCAGGGCGACAGCCCGCCATGGCGGCCGGTTTCCGTCTTCGACGACGGCCGCCGCGTCTATGTCGTCTTCCCGCGCGGGATTGTGCAGGGCGAAATGCCGCCGATCTTCGTGCTCGGATCGGACGGCGAGCCGCAGATCGTCAATTCCCGCATCTACCGGAACGTCCTGATCGTGGACCGTCTGTTTGGCGCGGCCGAACTGCGCCTCGGCAGCGGCAACCGCCAGCAGGTCGTCAGGATCGTCCGTATCGAGCAACGACAGGCCGCCGCTCAGCCCGAAGCCACCGGAGACTCGCCGTCATGACAGATAACCCGATCACCGACACCACAGCGCCCATGCGACTGCGCGCAGAACCGCCTCGCGTCACCCGCCTGTCCCGCAAGATGCTGGCTGGCGTCGGCGCCGTCGCGCTTCTCGGGATCGGTGGGGCGCTGATCTATGCCCTTCAGACCCGTGATGCGGGACCGGGCGGCGAAGAACTCTATTCGACCGAGAACCGCCCCACGGCGGACGGACTCACGGGCTTGCCCTCAGACTACACCGGCCCGGTGCTCGGCCCCGCGCTGCCCGGCGATCTCGGCCGTCCAATCCTCGACGCCGAGAGGCGGGGCCAGCCGGTCGCAACGCCTGCGATCACAACGCCCGCTGTCGATCCCGAGGAAGAACGCCGCCGCGCAGAGGAAGAGGCCGCGCGCCTGAGCAATGTGTTCTTCCAGACCGGCCCGCGCCCCGGAGCGACGCCGGGAACGACCATGCCCGGCCTGGCCGGTCTCGGCGGCCAACCGGAGGGAACGGCCGGGCAGAACCGTCATGCCGCCTTCCTGGGCGGCCCGGTTGACCGCCAGATCGTCGCGCCGGATCGCGTTACTCCACCGGCATCGCCCTATATCCTGCAGGCCGGGGCCGTGATCCCGGCCGCGCTCATCACCGGCATCCGTTCCGACCTTCCGGGCCAGATAACGGCGCAAGTCACCGAGAACGTCTATGACAGCCCGACCGGCTCGTTGCTGCTGATCCCGCAGGGCACCCGCATCATCGGCCAATATGACGACGGCGTGACCTTCGGCCAGCGCCGCGTGCTCTTGGTGTGGAACCGTCTGATCCTGCCGGGCGGCCGTTCCATCGTTCTGGAGCGCCTGCCGGGCACGGACGCCAGCGGCTATGCCGGGCTTGAGGATGGCGTCGATTATCATTGGTGGGATCTGATGAAGGCCGCAGGACTATCCACGCTGCTCGCAGTCGGCACGGAGCTGGCGACCAGCGACGAGGACCGGCTGATCCGTGCGATCCGCGACGGCGCGCAGGATACCGTCAATCAGGCGGGCCAGCAGATCGTCCAGCGCCAGTTGCAGGTCGCGCCCACGCTGACCATCCGTCCCGGCTTCCCGGTCAGGATCATCGTGACCCGCGACCTTGTATTCGAGCCGGCAGGAGGTTGACCATGACCAAGCTGAAACTCGGCCCGCTGCCCGACGACAAGCCCGTAAAGGTGACCCTGGAGCTGCCCGCGCCACTTCACCGCGATCTGGTCGCCTATGCCGAGGTGCTGGCCCGCGAGACCGGCCAGCCGGCCGCCGATCCCGTCAGGCTGATCGTGCCCATGCTGGAGCGGTTCATCGCCACGGACCGCGGCTTCGCAAAGGCGCGGCGCTCGGCCGGCTGACCCATTGGCGGCATCTCCGCAAGCGAGGGGTGCCGCCAGCGCATCAACGCAAATGCGGCACGCTACAGGCCGCCGATCCCCCTCCATGCTTCGCCTGATCCGGGGCTTCCAGCCGCCGAAAAATCCCGCGAACCAGGGAGGATTCCATGTCCACGAAACGCCGTCACAGCAGCGGGGGCCGCCCACGCCAGCCGGTCCCCAAAACGCTCCCCGACGATCTCTACGACTATAGCGACGATCCAATGCCGCGCGTCAGCCCGCCGCGCGGACGCCCGCTCCATCTCTTCGATGTCGAGCGGCTGCCGGTCATTGACGACTGGCCCGAGGACGTGCCGATCACCGAGGCCGAGATTCAGGTGTTCGAGCGCTGGTTCGCCGACGTGTTCGATGAGTTGTTCGGCTCGGTCGATCTGCCCGATGACTTGAAATCGTTATCGTATTATGATAATGAAAAGCCCTGAACGATGATCGAGTCACGCCATGTCCACATTGAAAGTCGGGATCGGCAATCCCGAGGAAATGAAGGCCCGCACCATGCGGATCGCGCGCGGCGAGCAAGAGCCCAAGCCCGGCGAGCCGACGGTCTGGTTCGTCTCCACGACATCCTTTGCCAAATTCATGTCAGCGAGCAATTGCGAAATGCTGCGCATCATCCACGAACAGCAGCCGGCCTCATTGGAAGAGCTGGCGCAGATGACCGGCCGCGCCAAGTCCAACCTGTCCAGAACCCTCAAGGCCATGGTCGGATACGGCCTTGTGCGCATGGAAAAGGGCCGGGGTCTGAGGCTGATCCCCAAGCTCGTTCATGACCGCGTGGAACTGGTCTTGCCCCTGATCGAGCCTCGCAGGAAAGGAACCCGCAAATGAACATCCAAAATCCCAATGTCGCCCTGCGGGCTGCCCTATACTTGCGCGTCTCGACCTCCCGGCAGGCCGAGCATGACGTGTCGATCCCCGACCAGCGCAAGCAGGGCGAAGCATGGTGCGAAGTGAGGGGCTATCAGCTTGTCGAGACCTTCGTGGAAGCCGGCGCTTCGGCCACCAACGACCGCCGACCCGAGTTCCAACGCATGATCGAGGCAGGCACCAGCAAGCCCGCGCCGTTTGACGTGGTGGTGGTTCACAGCTTCTCGCGGTTCTTCCGCGACCACTTCGAGCTGGAGTTCTACGTCAGGAAGCTGGCGAAGAACGGTATTCGCCTCGTCTCCATCACGCAGGAAATGGGCGACGACCCCATGCACGTCATGATGCGACAGATCATGGCGCTGTTCGACGAATACCAGTCGAAGGAAAACGCCAAGCACGTCCTGCGCGCCTTGAAGGAAAACGCGCGGCAGGGCTTCTGGAACGGCTCGCTGCCGCCGGTCGGCTATCGCGTCGTCGCGGCCGAGCAGCGCGGCGCGAAGGTCAAGAAGAAGCTGGAAATCGACCCGCTGCACGCCGACACGATCCGCCTGATCTATCGCCTGGCGCTGGAAGGAGACGGCGATTCCGGCCAGATGGGCGTCAAGGCCATCGTCAAGCATCTGAACGGCAAGGGCATCTTCACCCGCGACGGCGGCCGTTGGGGCGTCGGCCAGGTTCACCGCATCCTGACGCGACGCACCTATATGGGCGAGCATCAATGGGGCAAGAACCGGAAGAACAAGACGGACAAGGACGCCGATGAAATCGTCATCGTGCCGGTTCCGCCGATCATCGAGCGGGAGACCTTCGAGGCGGTGCAGAAGCTCTTGCAGGCCCGAAATCCCAAGACCGAACTGCCCGCGCGCGTGGTGATCGGTCCCACGCTTCTGACCGGCATCTGCTATTGCGGCAATTGCGGCGGAGCCATGACCATCCGCACCGGCAAGAGCGGCCGCTATCGCTACTATGCCTGCTCGATCCGGGCGCGTCAGGGCGAAACCGGCTGCAAGGGGCGCGCCATCCCCATGGACAAGCTCGACACCATGGTTGCCGGCCATATCGAGGAACGCCTGCTCGATCCCGACCGGCTGGAGAAGCTGCTTGGCAGCGTCCTCGGCCGCCGCTCGGATCAGGCCGAACGCCGCCGCCAGCACATCGCCGAATTGCAACGGCGGGCAGCCGAATCGGAACTACGCCTCAAGCGCCTCTATGACGCCATCGAGGCCGGGGTTGCCGATCTGGACGATCCGGCGCTGACCGAACGTATCGCCGGCCTAAAGGTCATCCGCGATCAGGCGCGGGCGGACGCCGACCGGGCGCAAGCGCTGCTCGACAGCCCCGGCCACAACGCTGTCAGCCCGGCGATGATCCGGCAATTCTCGCAGATCGCCCGCGACCGTATCCGGGACCGTGAGGGCGGCTATCGGCGGGATCACCTGCGCGCCCTGGCGCAGCGTGTCGAGGTCGCAGACGACGCAATTCGCATCATGGGATCGAAAACGGAACTGCTCAGGACGCTCGCGGGCGGCCAAGTGCGGCAATCGGCGGCGATTGGCGTGCCCAGAGGCGGACTGAAGTGGCGGAGGAGGTGGGATTCGAACCCACGGTGGAGTTGCCCCCACGTCGGTTTTCAAGACCGGTGCATTAAACCACTCTGCCACTCCTCCGAACAGCGACCGTCAGTTAAAGCGCGCTCGGCCTCAGGGCAAGCGGATTCTGCGTGCCCTTCAACCTTGTCCGGGCCAGCTTAACGCTGGCTTAAGCCTGAGCCATAACCACGGATAGCAGAAAGCGAGAGGGGGACGAACGTGCCAATGGCAGACGCGCGCTTCCGACCATCGAATCCGGGGAAAGAATGCGAGATATCAACAGCCGCGTGGTGATGCAGTCTGGTCTGGTCCTGATTGGCGTGCTGCTGGCCTGAGCTTCGCCGGCGTTCGGGCACGACAACCCCGTGTCTGAGGAGTTGCGCTTGGCGCTCGAACGCGGGGATGATCTGGTGGTTTGAGGTAATCCGGCTGGCGACATTACCCTGACCGGCTTCTTCGACTACAACCCGCCGTTCTCCCAAGATACAGTGCCGGTCCTGCACAGGCTGATCCTTGATGATCTGAAGCTGTGTGGTGTTCCGCGAATGGCCGATCTTCGGCGAAGGCTCCCTCTTTGCTACCAAAGCGTCGCTCGCCTTGCCGGCGCAGGGCAAATACTGGCAGGTCCACAAGCTTGGCTTTTGATGACGGGCAGGGCGGGTCCTCCTGCCGGCGCTTACGCGCTACGGTGAACAGGGCAGGACCGGGTGACTCAGCCGGAAGGAGGTCTCCATGATCGGTGTGGGCCGTGTCATGAAAACCCTTCGGAAAATATACCTGCTCCCCGGCTCAGGGCCGGGGAGCAGGTATATCAGACCCGTCGCCGCTGTCACTGTCCTCCAGCATTTCGAACCACATCGCGTTCAGGACGGCGAAACAGACCGCAAGCGGCAGGCCGAGGATCCAGGCAAAATACCACATGTCGGTTTCCTTTCAGTAAGCGTGACCGCCGCCGGTGATGTCGTCCTCATCCACCTTGCCCCACAACAGTTTGTAGGCCCAGGCAGTGTAGGCGACGATCAGCGGCAGGAAGATCACGGTGACAATGAGCATGATGAAGAGCGTCAGGTGGCTGGAGGACGCATCCCAGACCGTCAGGCTGGCGCCCGGCTGCACCGTGGAGGGCAGGATGAAGGGAAACATCGAGAGCCCGACCGAAGAGATGATCCCAAGGATCGAGAGCTTGCTGAACAGAAGCGTCCCGATCTCGCGTCCCGAACGCAGCCCCCAAAGCACCAGAACGGCTCCGAGGAAGCCCAGCACCGGGGCGACCAGCATCCAGGGATGGGCGGCATAGTTCGCGAACCAGGCCCCGGCCGAGATCCCGACGGTTTTCGCCAGCGGATTTGACGGGCCGGACGGGTCGATCACGCTGGTGATGCGGTAGCCATCGACAAAGAGCCAAAGTGCCATGCCGCCAAGCGCATAGAGTCCGATGGTCGCCATGGCCGCGATCCGGGCGAAGGACCGTGCCCGCGCTGCAACCGGGCCAGAGGACTTCAGCACCAGCCAGTTCGCCCCGTGCATCGCCAGCATGGCGACAGACAAGAGGCCGCACAGCAGCGCAAACGGGTTCAGCAGCCCGAAGAAGGTGCCATCATAATAGATCCGCAGGTCCGAACCGAGCCGGAACGGCACCCCTTGCAGCACATTCCCCACGGCCACGCCGAAGATCAATGCCGGAACGAAGCCCCCGACAAACAGCGCCCAGTCCCAATTGTTCCGCCAGCGCGCGCTTTCGCGTTTTGAACGATACTTGAACCCGACCGGGCGCAGGATCAGCGCGGCGAGGATCGCGAACATCGCAAGGTAGAAGCCCGAGAAACTGACGGCATAGAGCGGCGGCCATGCGGCGAAGATCGCGCCGCCGCCGAGGATCAGCCAGACCTGGTTGCCCTCCCAGACCGGGCCGACGGTGTTGATGACGATGCGCCGTTCCAGGTCGGTTTTGCCTGCAAAGGGCAAGAGCATCCCGACGCCAAGGTCGAAGCCGTCCATGACGGCAAAGCCGATCAGCAACACGCCGAGCAGCAGCCACCAGATGACACGCAGCGTGTCGTAGTCGATGAGTTCATGCAGGATCATGGCGTCACTCCGCTGCAGCAAGGGGTTTGGGGGCAAGGGGCATATCCGGGCCGTGATCGGGCTGCGGCCCCTTGCGGATGCTTTGCAGCATCAGCCGGACCTCGATCACGATCAGCACCGAATAGATCAGCGTAAAGCCGATGATGGTCAGCCAGAGCGTGGGCACGGTCAGTTCGGACACTGCGGCGACCGTCGGCAGAACACCCTCGATAGCCCAGGGCTGGCGGCCGAATTCTGCCGTGATCCAGCCGAGTTCAGCGGCAATCCATGGCAGTGCGAGCGAGGCCACCGCGATCTTCAGCGGCCAGCGGCTGGCGCCCAGCTTGCGGCGCGCCGAAAGCACGACGAAATAGCCCATCAGCGCGACGTTGAAGAAGCCGATCGCGACCATGATGCGGAAGGACCAGAACAGGGTCGGAACATGCGGCACCGTATCCCAGGCAGCGGCCTCGATCTGCGCCTCGGTGGCCTCGCGCGGATCCTCCACATATTTCTTCAACAGCAGCGCATAGCCGAGATCGTCGCCATGCCTGTCAAATGTCTCGACCGCCTCGGCCGGCACCGCCTCGCGCGAGGGCGCGGCGCGGTAGGCCTGCAGTGCGTCATAGGCAAGGATGCCGTTGCGGATCCGCGTCTCGGCGCGGGCTTCCAGTTCCTCGATCCCGGGGATCTCGGTCGTCAGCGAACGGGTGCCGATCAGCCCCATGACCCAGGGGATATGGACCGCATAATGGGTGGTGCGCTCCTCCATGTCGGGGATGCCGATCAGGGTGAAGGAGGCCGGCGCCGGTTCGGTCTTCCACATGCCCTCGATCGCGGCGAGCTTCATCTTCTGGTGCTCCGAAGCGAGATAGCCGCCCTCATCCCCCAGAACCACGGCCGAGATCGAGGCCAGCAGCCCAAAAGACGCCGCGATGGTCATCGAGCGTTTGGCGATCGCGATATGGCGGCCCTTCAGCAGATACCAGGCCGAGACGCCCAGAACGAAGACCGAAGCCGTCAGGTAGCCCGCCGAAACGGTATGCACGAAGCGTGTCTGCGCCACCGGATTGAACAGGACGGCAAAGAAGTCGTTCACCTCCATCCGCATCGTGTCGGGGTTGAATTCGGCACCCACCGGGTGCTGCATCCAGCCATTGGCGATCAGGATCCACAGCGCCGAGAAGTTGGAGCCGATCGCCACGGCATAGGTGGCGAACAGATGCCCGACCTTCGACATCTTGTCCCAGCCAAAGAAGAACAGACCGACAAAGGTTGCTTCGAGGAAGAAGGCCATCAGCGCCTCAATGGCCAGCGGAGCGCCGAAGATGTCGCCGACGTAATGGCTGTAATAGCTCCAGTTCATGCCGAACTGGAATTCCATGACGATGCCGGTGGCGACGCCCAGCACGAAGTTGATCCCGAAGAGCGTGCCCCAGAACTTGGTCATCTGGCGCCAGATCGGGCGGCCGGTCATCACATAGACCGTCTCCATCGCCGCCAGCAGCACGGAAAGACCTAGCGTGAGCGGGACGAAGAGAAAGTGGTAAAGTGCGGTCAGGGCGAATTGAAGCCGCGACAGGGTGACAATGTCGAATTCCATCTTGCTGCCTTTGCGTTTGCGGGGGATGGAGCCTTGTGCCCGTGACGGGCGGTTCAGTCGGGGCGCAGGCTGTCCAGCGCCGCCTCGAATCCCGGGCTGCCCCGGATATGGGTGGCCTTGATGCCGCCATTGCCAAGAACAAGCAGGCGGTCGGCGCCTTCCGCCTCGCGGCGGATATGGGTGGCGGTGATGGTGGAGCGGGGGCCGGCAGCGGCGCGCAGCCGGGCCAGCACGTCGCGGGCGGTTTCGCCGTCCAGCCCCTCGGTCGGCTCGTCCAGAAGCCAGAGCGGCACATCGCGCAGCATCAGCCGGGCAAGGGCCAGCCGCCGCGCCTGTCCCCCGGACAGGCCCTGGCCGCCATCGCCGAGTTCCGTGCCAAGGCCATCGGGCAGCGCATGGATGATGCCTTCCAGCCCGGCCTGGGTCAGCGCGGCCATCATCTTTGCATCGCTGGCACCGGGGGCGCCAAGGCGGAGATTGTCGCGCAGGCTGTCGCGGAACAGCTCCGTTCGTTGCGTCAGGCGGGCCGAGGGCAGCACCCGGACGCTGCCCGTCTCCGGCGAAAGATCGCCGGCCAGGCATTGGATCAGGCTCGTCTTGCCGACACCGCTTGGCCCGATCAGCGCGATATGCTCGCCCTGCCGGACCGACAGCGACAGGTCCCGCAAGATCGGCGCAACCGCCGCATCGTGGCGCAGCGCGACGTGACGCAACTCGGCCACCAAACCGGGGCAGGGTTCGTCCCTTTCGATGCGCGGGCAGGGTTGTCGCAGAACCGGCCCGGTGCGCCTTGCTGCCAGACGGGCGCGGGCGAAATCCACTGCGCCGCGCCGCAGCGCGGCAAAGGGTTCGGTCGCGGCCATGGTGACGAGGAGTGCGAACGCGACGCCCGGCGCGCCGATGCGGCCCCCGGCGGCGAACGCTGCCGTTGCCACCAGCACCAAAGGCGGCAGCACCGCCGCAAGCAACCCATAGGCCAGACCGGCGCCTGTCTCGATCCGGTTGAGCCGGCGGTCGTCGGCGGCAAGGCGGGCCTCCAGCATGGCCAGCGCCTCCTGTTGCGCCGGGATCCGCCCGGCCAACAGCAGATCGGTCTGACCGCTGGCAAGGTCGATGACGCGCGCCCGCAAGGTCTCGGTCCGGGCGGCCCGGCGCAGGGTCGCGGGGCTGGCGCTGCGCGCGGTGAGCCCCGCGACGGCGCCTCCTGCCAGCACCAGCACCGTAAAGACAGCCAGTCCGAGTGCCGGGCTGATGAAGGCCAGCAGGATCCCGGCGGCCAGCGCCGCCGCGATGGCGGTCCCGAGCGGCACCAGGATCCGCAGATAGACGGTATCGAGCGCATCGACATCGGCGGTCAGGCGAAACAGCAGGCGTGCGGGGCGCATCGCCAGCGCCCTTGCCGCGCCCGGCGCCGACCAGCCGCGAAAAAGCCGCCCGCGCAGCAAGGCCAGCACGCCAAGCATCGCATCATGGGTCACCAGCCTTTCGCCATAACGCGCCGCGGTGCGGCCAAGCGCGAAGAGCCGGATCGCGGCCGAGGGCATGAAGACATCGAAGGCCAGCGCCGTGGCGGGAACCAGCCCGGCCAGCGCGGTCGCCGTGATGAACCAGCCCGACAGGCCCAATAGCGCCATGCCCATAAGCCCGGTCAGGGCGGCCAGCGCGGCGCCTGCCAGCAGTTCCCGGCCGGTACCGGCGCGCATAAGGCCAAGAAAGGGCCGAAAATCGCTCAGGATACGCTTCATGCCGCCGCTCTCCCTTCAAGAGGGGCCAGTCGGATGCTGCGATCCATCCGCGCGGCAAGGCGTGGATCATGGGTTGCGACAATCAGCGTGCGCCCCTGCGCAAGCTCCAGCAGGCTGTCGGTGATCTCGCCCGCGGTGACGGGATCGAGATGGGCCGTAGGTTCATCCGCAAGGATCAGCGCGGCTTGCGGCGCGACGGCGATCCTTGCCAGGGCCAGCCGCAAAGCCTCGCCGCCGGAGAGACCGGCACCGCCTTCACCGATGGCGGCGTTTCCGCGCGCCCGCGCCACATCGTCCAGCAGCAGCGCCGCCAGCGCGCGTGTGACGGCATCCTCGCCGATCCCGCTCCGACCCAGGGTGATGTTGGCGGCAAGCGATCCGGCAAAGATGTGCGGGTTCTGCCCGATCCAGGCCATGCCTGCGCGCAGGTGCATGGCGGTATCCGGGCGCAGCTCTTGTCCAAAGACCTCGATCCGGCCCCGCGGCGCCGTCGCCAGCCCCGCGATAAGCGAAAGAATCGTGGTCTTGCCAACCCCGCTGGGCCCGACAAGGGCGACATGCTCGCCGCGGTTCACACTGAAGTTCAGCCCGCCCGCAAGGGGGCTTTCGTGGTCGGTGCGGCCGATATCCAGATTGCGGACCACAACCGCCGGGCCGGTCGCGCTGACAGGTGCGGCAGCCGGCGGGCCGGATTGCCCGGCGTCGGGGAGCCGGCGCCCTTCCTGCGCCAGCCGCAAGAGGTTTTCATGTGCAGCCTGGCCCGCCGCCTTGTCATGCCAGATGGCGGACAGTTCGCGCATCGGCTCGAAAAACGCTGGCGCCAGCAGCAGGATGAACATGCCTTGCCCCAGCCCGAGCATGCCGCCCCAGGCCCCGAAGCCCAGGGCCCCCAGCAGGTGAAAGCCGACATAGACCGCGACCATGGCCACACCAAGCGCCGCGAAAAGTTCCAGCACGGCCGAGGTCATGAAGGCGATCCGCAGCACCGCCATGGTGCGGGCTCGCAGGGATTGCGCTTCCTGTTCGACACGTTCCGCCACCCGGTCGACGGCTGCCAGCCCGCGTATGGTCGCAAGACCCCGCAGACGGTCGAGCAGAAAGGCGTTCATCGCGCCGACCTCAACCAGTTGCGCTTTGCTGGCAGCCTGCGCGCGCCAGCCGATCAGCGCCATGAAGACCGGGATCACCGGCAATGCGATCAGCAGGACCAGCGCTGCCGCCCAGGAAAGCGGAAGGATCGTCAGAAAGATCGCGAGCGGGATCACGACGGCCTTGAGCCGCGTCGGGCCGAACCTCGCGAGCCAGGGCGTGATACTCTCGGCCTGTTCGGCGATCATGCTGGCGGCCTCGCCCGAAGCCGTGCGTGTCGCATCCAGAGGAGAGCGCGACGCAAGGGCCAGAACTGCGGCATTGCGCAGGGTGCTCACCGCCTCGCGCGCCTGGCGAAAACTCGCCCGCTCACCGACCCAGACGATCAGCGCCCGCAAAGAGCCGAGAACGGCCGCAAGGGCGGCGAACCTGGCGATCTCTGCCAGCGACGCATCCACCGCTACCGCCGCAATTGCTGCGGCAAGCAAGGCCGCTTGCGGCAGCCACAACAGCGCGGCGAGCGTTGGCAACAGGTCCGGTATCCCGGCGCTGCATGCCTTCTGTGCCGTGCGATCATTTCGGGTCTGACGAGGCATCTGTTTCTCTGGCGAGGTTCGGTTTCGCGAAGTGAGCTTGCGAAAGTGTATTAGGGGAAGGGGGCCGATCAGTTCAGGGAGGAACGCGACAAGGTATCATTCTGATCCGCCACATCGGCGCGGCAGGGTGACGCACGTCATGCTGTCGGCCCGAATATCTCTCCGACCGGGCGCAACGGCATTTTCTGGCTGCGGGGCGCTTGGCCCCGCAGCTGTTCAAGATGGCGGCTGGTCCTTTCCGTGCCGTTTTACCCCGGCGATTCAACCCCAGTCCGCGCCCGTGAGCACATCCAGCGGCAGCTTGATATACCGCCTGCCGTTGGCCTCCGGCTCGGGCAAGCGACCGCCATTCATGTTGACCTGCAAGGCATGGAGGATCAGCTTCGGCATCGGCAGGGTTGCGTCGCGTGCATCGCGCGCCGCGACGAATTCCGCCTCGGTCCGGTATTTCGACATATGGATGTTGTTGGCTTTCTGCTCGGCCACGGTGGATTCCCACTGCGGTTTCCGCCCGCCGGGTTGATAGTCATGACCGGTGAATATCCGCGTCTCGTCGGGCAATGCGAGTATCGCCTGAATCGCGCTCCACAGGATTTTGGCATTTCCGCCGGGGAAATCGGCTCGCGCGGTGCCGCTGTCGGGCTGGAACAGCGTGTCGTGGACAAAGGCGGCATCGCCGATCACATAGGTGACCGAGGCCAGCGTATGCCCGGGCGAGAACATGACGCGCGCCGGAATCGTCCCCACCGTGAAGGTATCGCCATCGGCAAACAGCCTGTCCCATTGGCTTCCATCCTCGGGGAAATCGGGCCAGTTGTAGAAGCCTTTCCACAGCTTCTGCACATCGACCACCTTTTCGCCAATGGCTGTGGGCGCGCCGGTCCTTGCCTTCAGATAGGCGGCAGCAGAGAAATGGTCGGCATGGGGGTGGGTGTCGAGGATCCATTGCACATGATATCCCCTGTCAGAGACAAAGCGCAGGATCTCGTCGGCGCGTTCGGTTCCGGTCTGGCCGGATTTCTCATCGTAGTCATAGACCGGATCGATGATCGCGCAATCTTTCGTGGCAGGGTCGGCCACGACATATTGAACCGACCAGGTGCGCGGATCGAAGAAACCGGTCACTTCGGGTTTGGCTGACATCAGAGATTCCTTTCTTGGAAGATCTTGGGCCCTTTTTTGGGCATCGCTTGCGAGCCAGTTCAGCACCCCGCTTGCGTCGCATCCCCTGACCTGCGCGAATCGGGCAAGCTCCTCGGGTGTCATCCGACCGGCAAGCACCTCGCCTATGGCCCATAGGGTGAAGGACCGCGCGCCCGAGCGGCAATGGGCAAGAACCGGCCCGGAAGCGGCGTCGAGCATGGCGCGAAACGTCTCGGCCACCTCGCCATTGATCGTGGAGCCGGTCACCGGCAGCCAGAGATAGCCCATTCCGGCGGCGACGGTCGCCTGACGCATGGTTTCATGATCGGGCTGGTCGGCCTCCTCACCATCGGGGCGGTTGTTGAGGATGACAACAAACCCCATGGCGGCAATCCGGGGCATATCGGCAGCCCGGATCTGGCCGGTGATGAAGAAACTGTCAGTGATACGGATCAGGGACATGGAGGCGGGTTTCCGCAGGGCAGGCCGGATGGGCAGGGGTGCAAGGCCCCTGCCTTAACGCTCAGAGGTTGCGGGTCGAAAAATACCAGTCGACCGTATTGTAGCCTTCGGCGGCGCGCGCCTCGGCTTCTTCCGGGGTCTTGGGGGCCGGCACGATGACCGGCTGGCCGGGCACCCAGGCTTCGGGCATGGCGCAGGCGTGGCTGTCGGCCGTCTGCAGGGCCACCACGAGGCGATGGATTTCCGCGACCGAGCGGCCTGCGTTCATCGGGTAGTAGAGCATCGCGCGCAGCACGCCCTCGGGGTCGATCACGAAAGTGGCCCGCACCGCCGCAGTGTCCGAGGCGCCCGGCATGATCATGCCGTAGTCATGGGCAACCTTCATGCTGAGGTCGGCAATGATCGGAAAGCCGATATCGGTGTCGAAATTCTGCTTGATGTTGCGCGTCCAGGCGATGTGCGAATGGGTGCTGTCGATCGACAGGCCAAGCAGTTGCGTGTCGATCGCGGCGAACTGCTCCTGCAATTTCGCAAAACCGATGAACTCGGTGGTGCAGACCGGGGTGAAATCCGCCGGGTGCGAGAACAGGACCAGCCATTTCCCACGGAAATCGGCCAGCGTCATGCGACCATGGGTGGTCGGTGCGTCGAAATCGGGCGCCGGCTCGTTCAGCCGGGGCAGCGTGGGAGCTTCGGTCATCTGGAAACCTCTGGGTTCGTGTTGCGATGCCCGATAGGTAAGAGGTTTGCGTATATATATGAAATTGATTATATGACTAATCGTAATCTGGATTTTCAATAACATGCCCAGCCTTCGCCAGCTTCGCTTTCTGACCGCGCTTGCCGATACCCTGAACTTCTCGCGCGCGGCCGAGCTCTGCAACGTGACGCAGCCGACGCTTTCGACCGGGTTGAAGGAACTCGAAGCGCGGCTCGGCATCGCGTTGGCCGAGCGCACGCGGCAATCGGTCATGCTGACTCCGGCGGGCGAAGATATCGCCGCGCGTGCGCGCCGGATACTCGCCGAGGTCAAGGATATCGAGGCGGCGGCGCGCCAGCATAGCGGCGCCTTCCAGGGTGAGGTCCGGCTGGGTGCGATCCCCACGCTGGGGCCATTCCTGCTGCCGCGTGCATTGCCCGAGATCCGCCGTCGCTGGCCCGATCTGCGGATATTCCTGCGCGAGGAACTGACCGACAGCCTTGCCGCCGGGCTTGCCGAGGGGCGGCTTGACCTGATTCTGGTCGCCTTGCCCCATGATCTGGGCGATGCGGTGGTCGAGCCGTTGTTTCAGGATGGGTATCAGCTGGCGGTCAGCGAGAAACATGCGCTGGCGACCAAGCGACTGGCAGAGCCTGAGGATCTGTCCCGCACGCCGCTTTTGCTGCTCGAACGTGGGCATTGCCTGCAACGCCATGCGCTTTCCGCCTTTCCGGGGAGCACGCTCCACGCCGATGACACATTCGCCGCGACCAGTCTGCCGACGCTGGTCTCGATGGTCGAAGAAGGGCTTGGCATCACGCTTTTGCCGGATCTGGCGGTGGATGCGGGGGCGACGCGGGGGCATGATGTCGCGCTTCTGCCGTTGCCCGGCGCCTGCCCGCGGCAGGTGGTGCTGGCCTGGCGCCCAGGCTCGCCGCATGCGGCGGCCTTCCGGCAGATGGCCGAGCTGTTTCGGGCGGTGCGGCGGGATACGGTCGGCGCTTGAAACCCGGTTCCAGAGGGTGCTTCGGCGCCGATCTCCGTGATGGCGCAGCGCCGCAGCATGATCATGCGACGGGGGAAGCTGACTTACTCCTGCGTCCAGGCGATGCCGGTCTCGACCTTGTAGCCCCATGGAAGGCCGGAGTTGCGCCAGCCGTCCACCGCGCGCACGCCCTTCGAGCCGCCTTCCTTGAGCGTGCTGCCCTCAAAGCCATCGGTGACGGACCAGACCTTGGCATAGCCCATCGCATTGATCACGTCTGCCGCAGGCGCGCTGCGCGAGGAGCCTGATCGGCACATCACGATGATCGTGTCCCCGGCTGTAACGCCAAGGGCATCGAGACGGGCCTTGACCGCTGCCTCGAACCCAGGGTTGCGCTTCATCGGCCAGGTCCCCTTGTCCGCGTCGAACGCCGAGCGGTCGAGCACCATCCAGGGCACATGGATATCCAGCCCTTCGGCGGCGCCGGTGAACATCAGCTCGGACGGGTCGCGGACATCGATCAGGATGGCGCGCGGATCGGCCTCCATCATGGCATGGGCCTCTGTCGCGCTGGCATAGAGCCCCAGTTTCGTTTCGCGGTAGGTGTCGCCCTGCTGGGCCAGGGCGGCACATGGCAGCATGCTGGCAAGAGCAAGGGCGCGCAGGATTTTTTTCATGTCCGGATTCCCGATCAGAAGCTTATGACCGTCGTGTCGTCCGCGATCAGTTCCTTGGCCATGGCGTCGGGCGCAGCAGCGGTCACGCCGTCGATCAGAACCTCCGGGCCGGCACCCATACCGGGCAGATAGATCGCGCAAACCTGCGCCTGCACGCCATGCTCTGCGATCATCGTCTTCAGAAGGCCCTGAGGACTTGCGCCTTTCGGAGGCTGGCCTGCCGTCGCGGTTTCCGGCGCCGCTTTCAGCGCGATATCACCGGCGGGGCCACATAGCAGGATTTTCGCCTCGGCCCCCTGCGCCACAGCATTCATCGTCAGAACCATGGCCATGAGCTGTGTCTGGGCCTCGGCTGCCGTCAGGATGGTCACCAGTTTGCGCGGTCCGTCAGCCTGAGCCGCGCCTGCGGCGGTCAGAGCCAGGGCTGCGGCAAGAAGGGTCTTTTTCATGGGTTCGTTCCTTTTCGTTGATGACAATGGATGGGGTGCCGGGGGTTGCGCAGATGACGGGCTGGTGCGCCCATCCGGCCGGCGCAAGGGGGGCAGGGGCGGCCAGGGCCTTCCAGGCGTCGTATTGCGACAGAAAGACCTCGCCGATCAGATGCTGCAGGAAATGCGTGGTCTTGAGCCGGTCCATCACCGGGCCTTTCACCTCGGAAAGATGCAGGCGCACCTTTTGCGCGGCCAGCTCCGTGGCCAGGGCCTCAAGGGATTCCAGCGCCGAGAAGTCGATCACATTCACCGCCGAGCACATCAGCACCACATCGCGGATGGCGGGGTCCGCGGCCAGACGATCCAGCACCAGCGTCTCGATCGCGCGGGCATTGGCGAAATAGAGGCTTTCGTCGATCCGCAGCATGAGGATGCCCGGCAGGGTTTCGACCTGATGGCGCAGCACGTTGCGAAAGTGCTGGCTGCCGGGAACCAGGCCCACTTCGGCCACATGCGGGCGGGCAGTGTTGAGCACATGCAAAAGAAGCGACAGGGCGACGCCGGTCGAGACTCCCGCCTCGACCCCGAAGATGAGGGTGGACAGGATGGTTGCCATCACGCTTGCGAAATCGCGCCGCGAATAGGCCCAGGTGCGGCGCAGGATCGCAGGGTCCACAAGGCTGAGGACGGCCACAATGATCGTCGCGGCCAGCGTGGCCTGGGGCAGGAAATAGAGAAGCGGCGTCAATGTCAGCGCGGCCAGCGCCAGCCCGATTGCGGTGAAGGCACCTGCAGCCGGGGTGGCGGCGCCGGCGTCGTAATTCACCACCGAACGCGCGAAGCCGCCCGTCACCGGAAAGCCGCCGGAAAAGGCCGCGCCGATATTGGCGGCACCAAGGCCGATCAGTTCCTGATCCGGGTCGATGCGCTGTCGCTTTTTTGCGGCAAGAGTCTGCGCGACCGAAACGCTTTCGACAAAACCGATGATCGAGATCAGCGCGGCGGGCAGGGCAAGCGTCCCGATCAGACCGGGCGACAGGTCGGGCAGGGTCAAAGGCGGCAGGCCCTGCGGGATCGTGCCGACGATGGCGACGCCCTGTTCATGCAGACCAAAAGCCCGGACGGTCACCGTCGTCGCGACAATCGCAAAGACCGGCCCGGCACGGGTCAGCAGCGTGGCCAGCCTGTCGGTTGCGCCGAGCCGCTTCATCGCGGGCTTCATCCCCTTGCGCAGCCAGACCAGAAAGGCGGTCGAGGCCGCACCGATCGCCAGCGTTTGCCAGTTCGTTCCGCCCAGATGCTGCCAGAGCCGATGCAGGATTTCCGGCAGCGTGTCACCGCCGCCGGCAATGCCGAAGATATGGCGGGCCTGTCCGGCGGCGATCAGCAGACCCGAGGCGATGATGAAGCCCGCGATCACCGGATGAGAGAGGAAATTCGCCAGAAAGCCGAAGCGCAAGAGGCCCAGCCCGATCAGCATCGCCCCCGACAAGAGCGCCAGCGTCAGCGCGGCCACGGCGTAACCCGCAGTGCCGCTTTCGGCCACCTGGCCCAGTGCGGATGCGGTCATCAGTGAAACGACGGCGACCGGCCCGACGGCCAGCGCCCGGCTGGTGCCGAAGATCGCGTAAAGCACGATGGGCAGGATGGAGGCATAGATCCCGGCTTCGGGGGGCAGTCCGGCCAGCATCGCATAGGCCAGCGACTGCGGCACCAGCATGATGGTGACGATCACCGCCGCTGTCAGGTCGGAAGACAGATCCGATTTCGAATAGCGCCGCCCCCAGTCGAGGATGGGCAGATGGCGGGTCAGGGAAAGGCGCATGGGGCCACTTTCGGCAATGGCAGGTCGCGCGCCACTTCGGGCGCCGGCCTGGTCCTGAGACAAGGCAAGGATGCCGTGGCTGCGGTGCGCGGCGTCGAGGATCGGGCGCCGGACCGGCAGCAGGCCAGGACCGGCCCTGACGCGGTTCGCAGGGCCCAGGCCATGGCCGGGGCCCGAGGCGCAAGATCGGCCGGTCCTGCGGGGGGCATATGCACGACCTCCGATCCTGCCGCGCGGGCAGCCTTGGCAATTTCGGCGAAACTGGGCTGGCCGCGTTCTTCTCCCTCCGGGCGGTTGCGGACCAGGAGGTGGTGGCTGCCGTCGCGCTGGAATTCGGTGCTCTCGTTGAACACCTTGCCAAAGGTTTCCTGCACCACGGTGATGTTCCTGCCGATGCCGATCCTGCCACCAGGCGCGGCCTGGATATAGGGCGCGGCCGACAGATGGTCGGCATGGACATGGGTCTCGATCAGCCATTCGACATGCAGCCCCCGTTCGCGCACATAGGCGATGATTGCATCGGCGCTTTCATGGCCGATGCGGCCGGCGGCATAGTCGATATCCATGACGGAATCGATGATCGCGCAGGCGTCCGAGGCGGGATCCCTGACCACATAGGAAATCGTGCTGGTCGCGGGATCGGGAAAGGCGCTGACCTCGGGCTTCACGTTCGGATCGGCTTTGCAGGGCATGGGCTCCTCGTGCGTTCAGGCGGATTGCGGGGAACGGGCGGCGAGGGCCTTCAGCCCGCGCGCGATCAGCAGGCCAAGGGTCAGGGCCGCGACGAAGATCAGGGCCTCGGGGCGCAGGCTGCCAAGCGCCGGCAGCGCGCCGCCGGGGCAGAAGCCCGCGATGCCCCAGCCGATGCCGAAAAGCGCCGATCCGGCGACCAGCCTGAGGTCGATCAGCCGGGTGTCGGGCAGCTGGAATTCGGGCGCGAATCGCGGCGCCCTGCGGGCGAGAACCAAGCGATAGCCGGGCATGGCGACCGCCAGCGCGCCGGCCATGACAAGGGCAAGGCTGGGGTCCCAGCTGCCGGCGAGATCGAAGAAATTCAGCACCTTGGCCGGGTTGATCATGCCCGAGACCGCAATCCCGGTGCCGAAGATCAGGCCGATGAGCAGGGCGGAGAACAGGCGCATCTCAGCCTCCGATCAGGTGGCGGGTGACATGGACGGTGGCAAAGGCCGCGATCAAGAAGCTGAGCGTCGCGGTGATCGAGCGGCGCGAGAAGCGCGCATTGCCGCAGACCCCGTGCCCCGAGGTGCAGCCGCCGCCAAAGCCCGCGCCGATGCCGACCAGCAGCCCGCCGCCGATGAGGGCGGTCATGGGCACCGGCACCTCCAGCGCGGGCCAGTCGCCGGTCACAAGCAGCACCAGCCCCGGCGCCAGCACCATGCCCAGAAGCAGCGCCGCCCGCAGCGACCGGTCGCGCGCGTCATCGCTGCGCATCAGCCCCGCCAGGATCCCGGTCGCGCCGAGGATGCGGCCGTGCAACGCCATCAGCAGGACGGCGGCCAGCCCGATCAGCATGCCGCCGGCCAAGGACGCCAGGGGCGTGAAGCCGGTGCTCATTGCTTTTTCAGCGGGCAGCTGGACAGGCCGAGCAGCCGATAGGCCGGGCAGGTCGCGAAACCGGCGGTCAGCACGAGCACCGCCGCCACCAGCCACAGGACGGGGCCGAGGATCGGCCAGCCGCCGCCATAAAGCCAGGCGACAGCCGCGATGATGAGACCGGCGACCAGCCGCAGGATGCGATCGGTCTGGCCAAGATTTCTGGACATGGGACATCTCCGGAACAGGTTGCGCCATCCTGGATGCCGGATGCGCCGCCTCCGGTCAGTGACTTGGTTACCGTTCGGCCCCTTGGGTCAGGTTTTCGAGCGCGGGCCGGTCGATCAGCCGCAGCTCGCCGCGTGCCTGCTCGATCCAGCCCCGGCGCTGGAATTCGGACAGGGCGCGGCTGATCACCTCGCGCGCCGAGCCAAGCTCGGTGGCAAGCTGCTGATGCGTGGCGCGAACGGTATCGCCCTCGACCATCGCCAGAAGCCGCGCCGCAAGCCGCAGGTCGATGCGCTGAAAGGCGATATCGTCGATCAGCGACAGCAGATCGGTCACCCGCCGCGACCAGGCCCGCATGACAAAGCCCCGGAATTCGGCGGACAGGGCCATCATCTCGTCAAAGGTGGCACGGGGAATGCCGATGGCCTGGAGCGCGGTTTCCGCGACGCCCTCGGCCGCCAGATCGTCATAGGCCAGCATGCAGGCCGAGGTCAGCACGCAGCTTTCGCCCGCGCCGACGCGATACAGCACGACCTCGCGCCCGGTTTCCGACATCTGCGTGACCCTGATCCTGCCCGAGATCAGCAAGAGCAGATATCCGGCGGGTTGCCCCGGGCCGAACAGCCGCGTCCCCGCCGGGAATTTCAGCCGCCGGCTGTCGCGCAAAAGCGTCGCGCGCATCGGCGCGGGCAGCTGATCCAGCTCTGTGAAATATGCCGTCCAGTCGGTCATACGCGCTCCCTGTTCCGCAGCGATGCTAACCGGAACCGCAGGGAATGGGCAGGGACGATCTGGCCGGGTCGGGCCATGAGCTGGCGGCTTGGCGACATATCATGTCAGATCGGCGGTATTCCGCATGGCCCGCCCCGTATCCAGATCGGAGGGAACGGTCCCAAACGCAGGAGAGACCCATGCAATCCGCTGATTTCGTTGCGACCCTGTTCGATGGTCGCGCCAACCCCGCCAAGGTCACCGTGGCCTTTACCATGGCGCTGAACGCGCTGCAGAAGGGGCATGGCGCGATGGTTCTTCTGATGGTCGATGCGGTCGAGCTTGGCCAGCCCGACGCGACCGCCGGCATGGATGTCGGCCAGCCGTTCGAGCCGGTGCCGGATCTGCTGACCAAGTTTCTCGAAGGCGGCGGCCGGATCGGGATCTGCAAATCCTGCATGATCCATAACGGCTTCGACCCCGGGCAGATGGTGCCGGATTACGAGATCATCACCGCGCTCGAGGTCGTCGACCTGATGATGGCGGCCAAGGGCTCGTTGCAGATCACCTGAGCGCATTTTTCCGAAACCAGGGACAGGCACCATGGGCAATGCTCCGCAACGCAATGTCCTGAAGGCCCGCGAAATGCCCGCCGACAGGCTGCTGGAGGCCATGGCAAAGATCATTACGCGTACGGCTGGGCGGGGCGGAGGATTTCCGCCGCCCGGCCGGTTCTGAAGGAAAGGGAGGCAGGCAGGATGACGGGATTTCACAGCACGAGGCGGGGGCTTCTGGGGCTGGGCGCGCTCGGGGCGCTGGCGCTGAGCCTTGGCGATGGGGCGCGGGCGGCCAAGCTGGCGACACGGGCGCGGATCGTGATCATCGGCGCCGGCGCGGCGGGAACGGCGCTGGCAAACCGGCTGGTCGCGCGGCTGGAGGGCGCAAGCATCACGCTGATCGACCCGCGCCGCGAGCATCTCTATCAGCCGGGGCTGTCGCTGGTCGCGGCCGGGCTGAAACCGGCGGATTACGTGGTCAGCGGGACCGGCGACTGGCTACCGAAAGGCGTCACGCTGATCGCGGAAAGGGCCGCCGCCATCGACCCGCTGGCAAAGACCGTCGCGACCGAGGGCGGCCAGCGGCTGGACTATGATTTCCTGGTGGTGGCGCCGGGGCTGGTGCTGGACCATGACGCGATCGAGGGTTTCTCGCTCGATCTCGTGGGGCAGAACGGCATCGGCGCGCTTTATGCCGGGCCGGACCATGCCGCGAAAACCTGGACCGCCGCCCGCAGGTTCACCGAAGAGGGCGGCGTCGGCATCTTCACCCGCCCCGCGACCGAGATGAAATGCGCCGGCGCACCGCTGAAGCACACTTTCCTGATCGACGACATCGCCAGCCGGGGCGGGGCACGCGGCAAATACGAGATCCGCTATGCCTGTCCGCAGCAGGCGCTGTTTTCCGTGCCGATCGTTTCGGAAAAGGTCCGGATGCTGTTCGGCGCCCGCCAGATCGCGACGCATCATGGCCAGACGCTGACGGCCATCGACCCGGGCGCGAAACGGGCGACATTCTCCAGCGCGACCACCGATCCGGTGACCGGCGCGGCGGTGACCTCCACCACGGACATGGATTACGACTATCTTCACGTGATCCCGCCGCAGCGCGCGCCCGAGGTGATCCGGCAGTCGGGCCTGTCCTGGGCCGACAGATGGACCGATCAGGGCTGGGTCGAATGCGACATGAAGACGCTCCGCCATCTGCGCCACCCCGAGATCTTCGCGCTAGGCGATGTGGCGGGCGTGCCCAAGGGCAAGACGGCGGCCAGCGTGAAATGGCAGGTGCCGGTGGTCGAGGATCATCTGGTCGCCGCCATTCAGGGCAAGGAAGGGACCGCCATCTATGACGGCTATACCTCCTGCCCGATGATCACCCGGGTCGGCCGCGCGATGCTGGTCGAGTTCGATTATCACAACAACCTCGTGCCGTCATTCCCGGGCCTCATCGCTCCGCTGGAGGAGTTGTGGGTGTCCTGGCTGATGAAAGAGATCGCGCTGAAGGCGACCTATAACGCCATGCTGCGCGGCAGGGCCTGAAGGGAGGAAACGATGCAGGATCTGACATTCACCACGCTGATCGCGGTGTTCGAGGAAATCTTCGGGCGCGGGCTGTTCTGGATCATGGTGGCGGCCGCGGTGCTGGTGACGGTCGCCTATCTCCATGTGCTGATCCGCGACCGGGCCGTGTCCTGGCGCAAGTTTCTCTGGGCGCAGGTCGCGATGCCATTCGGCGCCATCGCGGCGGTGCTGTTCGTCCAGGTGATGACCAGTTCGGGCTTTCGCGACATCGGCGGGCCGATCGACGTGATCGTGCTGCTGGCGGTGGCCGCCATCGGGGCCGTGGGCGCGGCGATCCTTGTCTATACCGTGCAATCCCTGCTGCGCGGCGGGGCGGCAAAGCCATGAGCAAGCCCATCCTTTTGCAGCCCATTGGCCAGATCCGCACCCCATGGAAGACGCTGGCGGACTGCCCCAGCGGCCCCGGACGGGTCGAGGCAGAGGCACGGTTGGAAATCCTGCCCGAATATGCCGAAGGGCTTCATGCGCTGGCATCAGCGGAACTGGACCTGCTCTACTGGTTCGACCGCGCGCCGCGTGATGTCCTGCGCTCCGTCAGCCCGCATGACGGTGTCGAGCGTGGGGTTTTCGCCATGCGCTCGCCGCACCGTCCCAATCCCGTGGCGCTGTCACGGGTGCCGTTGATCGCGGTCGAGGGGAATACCCTCGTCGTCGGCGCCCTCGACTGTCTGGACGGCACTGCGCTGTTCGACATCAAGCCGGTCCCCGGTGGCGGCGGGGCGAAAGCGCCCGTCTCGTCGTGACCGGATTCACGATCCGTTGCGCAGAAATCGTTGCGGGGTCGTCCCGAAAGCCTCGCGGAAGGCGGCGATAAAGGCGCTTGGGCTGCTGTAGCCCATGGAAAAGGCGATGGTCGTGCTGCTGTCGCCGCGGTTCAGCGCCTCGATCGCGCTGAGCAGGCGCAGTTTCGACCGCCATTGCCGGAAGCTGAGCCCGGTCTCGGCCCTGAAAAGCCGCTCGAGCGTGCGGGGACTGGCGCCAGCGTCCCGGCTCAGCTCAGTCAGCTGGCGCGGATCGTCGGGGTGGCGGATCAGCTGGCGCGTGACGCGGCTCAGCCGCTCGTCCTGCCCGCCGGGCAGGTTGAGCGGCGCCTCGGCCAGCTGTTCCAGCTCGTCCAGCAGCACGGCGCAGAAGCGCAACAGCCGGTCGTCGAAAGGGGCCGAGGTATCGCTTTCGCCAAGCCTGCGGATCATCTCGCGCGCCAGCGGCGTCAGGAGCAGCACCGCGCAGCAGGGCATCGGACGCGTCGGCTTGCGCACCGTGATCGAGGGATCGACATAGATGTTCAGAAGCTCGGCCTCGGATTCGATGGTGACCTGATGCTCCATCCCTGGGGGGATCCAGACGGCATGGCTGGGCGGCACCAGCCAGATGCAGGCGTTGCTGACCACCCGCAGAACGCCGCGCATCGCCCATAAAAGCTGGCCGCGCGGATGGTTGTGCGACCGCAGCGCCCGCCCGGTTTCGATCACCCTTCCATGGGTCAGGATCGGCCGCGCGGGATCGAGGACATAGGCGATATCCGCGGGGTCGAGATCTGGCGGTTTGGCGACATCCGTTGTCATCATCCCAGTCTGGCACAGGGGCACCGCCACGGCCAGATCAGATCGGTTACTTTTCTGCCCCTCATGTTCCGGCAGATAGCCTTCTCTATCGAACACATCCTTGCAGTCCTCGTTGCCCTGCAGCGCAGACGATGGCGATCATGCCGCCGCCGATGCTGACGTGACTCTGGTGCTATTGGGCACGAGTCTCGCGCCCGGCTATCTGGCCAGCCCGATCTTCTTCGCGGTGCTGCTGGTCTTTGTTCTGGACCCGCCCGTTCTGGTCTTTGCGCGCTTTGAATCGACCGCAGTTTGGCTGATCGTTTCGGGCTTTGTCATCGGCGCCGCGACAGCCGTCCTAGAGGGCGTCTTCCTTTAGTTTGTCCACGCCATTGCGCAGGCAAGATCGACGGAGGCCTTGAATGACGCGACGGTTTTCTCGCTGCGCAGGGCGATGCGGCGGAAGCGTTTGAGACTGTTGAAGAAGCACTCCACCAGATGGCGCTCCTTGTAGAGCAGCCGGTCGAGCGGCCTGTTTCCGGCACGGCTGCGGTTGCGCTTGATTTGGGTGGTGGTGCGTGGGTCATCGGCGATGAAATCGTGCAGAGCCTCGCTGTCATGGGCGGCGTCGGCGATGACATGTCCGATATCGGCAAGGCCAGATCAGCCCTTCGGCCTGCGGGCTGTCGCCCCAATGGCCCGGTGTGATCGTGACCCGGGGCGGCAGACCGGGCGCATCGACCGCGGCATGGATATTGGCCGACAGCCCATCGCGAGGCCGACCGATGGCGTGAGCTTCGAGCCCCCCCTTTGCGAGGTGGCATCGGCATGAACCTTCGATATGGTCGCGTCAATCAGCATGTATTCGAAGTCGGGATCGACGATCAACCAATTGAAAAGGCGCTCCCATACTGCCGCACGGACCAGCGGCGGGGCCGGGTAGAGACCGTTTCCCAATGTCCGAGTTTCAGCGGCAGGTCGCGCCCGGGCGCGGCGCCGCGCACCAGCCACAGCACCGCATCGATGAACAGCCGATTGCCGGCACCACTGCGGCCCCGGTCACCGGCCTTACCGGGCAACAGCGGCCCGATCCGTTCCCACGCCCGTCGGTACGTGTCCGTCTGCTGAGGTTCGCCTCCGTTTTCGGTCTTGAATCAGAACTCGGGCGACAAGAAAATCCTCAGATGAAGACGCGCTCTAGCCCATCACCGGATCGGATTTCGCCAACGCGTCAAAGCGCATCAGCGAGGCGATCAGATCGGGCATGCGGTCAAGCAGGATCATGTTCGGGCCGTCTGACGGCGCATTGTCCGGATCCTGATGGGTCTCGATGAACACGCCGGCCACACCCAGGGATACCGCGGCGCGGGCCATCACCGGCGCGAACTCCCGCTGCCCGCCGGATGAGCCGCCCTTGCCGCCCGGTTGCTGCACGGAATGCGTGGCATCCATGATCACGGGCCAGCCGGTACGCGCCATGATCGGCAGGCTGCGCATATCCGCGACCAGTGTATTATAGCCGAAACTCGCCCCGCGCTCGGTCAGCAGGATGCGTTCGTTTCCGGTCGAGGCGACTTTCTCGGCGACGTTCGGCATATCCCAGGGCGCCAGGAACTGCCCTTTCTTGATGTTCACCGTGGCGCCGGTTTCGCCGGCCGCCAGCAGAAGATCCGTCTGGCGTGACAGAAAGGCCGGTATCTGAATGATGTCCGCGACCGCACCGGCAGCGCGAGCCTGTTCGATATCGTGGATATCGGTCAGGACCGGGCAGCCGACACGGCCGCGCAGCTCGTCCAGCATGTGCAGCCCCTCGTCGATCCCGATGCCCCGACGGCCGGTCAGCGAGGTCCGGTTGGCCTTGTCGTAACTGGCCTTGAAGACATAGCCCGCACCGACCCTTTCGCAGGCCTCGGCCAGGGTTTCAGCGATCATCAGCGCGTGATCCAGCGTTTCGAGCTGGCACGGGCCGGCAATCACCACCAGGGGCAGGTCATTGCCAAAAGTGACGTTTCCGGTCTGGACATGTTTCATGAGGACACCTGTTCGCGCAGGATCGAGGCGGTCAGCGACAGCATCAGATAGATGCCGGAAAAGATCAGAAACGCCACGATCGTATTCTGGAAAGCCTTGGGATAGGTCGCTTCGTCGGGCGCCACCGGCGCCACCGAAAGCGACAGATAGCGGACCTGCTTGTTGGCCTCGATCCGGGCCGTCTCCATCTGGGCGGCGGCGGCCGCCAGAAGTTCCTGCCGTGTGAGCAGGTCGGATTCAGCGATCCGGATCTCGCCCGAAATGGCCGCCAGAGAGCCGCGGATCTCGTTGCCTTCGGTCAATTGGCGGCGGGTATCGGCGAGCATTTCCTGCAACCGGCCGATATCGCCCTTGACGCCCGCCACCCGGCTCTGGTTGGGACGCGCATTCGCTTCGAGCTGGCCAAGCTCAAGCAGCTTGCCCGAGAGCTGGGTCTCGAGCTCGGCGATATGGCCCATGATGACGCTGCCCTCGGCCACCGGGTCCAGAACCCCCAGCTTTTGCTGCAGTTCCTGAACGCGGTTCTGGGCGGCCAGCACCTTGGCCTCGGCATCCTGATAGCTTTCGACGGCGCCTTGCATCTGATCCTCGCGCAGGCGGGCGGTCATCTGATCGACCTGCCCCTCGGCATATTTGATCAGCGCGAGCGAGAATTGCTGCGAAAGCTGTGGATCGGGGGCGATCACTTCCATGTTCACCACGCCTTCGGTCGGGTCGTAGCCGATCTTTACCGAGTTCTTGTAAAGCTTGTAGGCTTCCTCATTGCTGGCATCCGCCGCCAGCCGCAACAGCGGATCGACCCCGGGATCCTGAAAGGCGCGCTTGAAGCCCAATTCCCCGTCCAGGCGCAGCATCGCATCGCGCGAGGTCAGATAGCTCTGGACCGAGACCGAATCGGGATTGGTCGCCAGCTGCGTGCCGCTGAACAGCCCGCCGAGGCCGCCCGTGCTTGCCTTTTCGGCCTGCTGGATCTGAAACTGCGACACGGTGGCGTAAAGCGGCGTCGCCATGAAAAAGAAATACCATGCCGCCAATATGGTCGGAATGCCGACGAAAACCGCCAGCCGGGCGCCAAGCATGATCAGCTTGCGGCGGCGACGCCGGGCAATATCCTGCTGGATGCGGATGATTTCGGCGGCGCGCTTGTCCTCGGTCAACGCCTCGCGCGAGGGAAGTCTGGTCGTGCCGGGCGCCACCGGCACGATTTCGGTGCCCTGCGGGCGCCGGGCAGGACCCGCGTCACGGCGCGCGGGCACGGGCATTCCGGCCTGGGGTTGGCCCTGTGCGCGCGCAGCCTCGGCGGACAGGATCTTACCGACCGAGGCGCGGTGAAACGGATCGATCCCGCGATCGCGCAGGGCAATCACCGCCTCATGATCCGATGCCACGTCGATCTCGTGCATGGCGGCGATGCGCCTGGCCAGGCGCAGCTGGCGATCGGTCAGGTTTTCCGCCCGGACGGCGGCAATACGTTCGGCCATGTCTCCGCCCTTGTCGGTCCCGGCATCGGGCGCCGGTTTCGCGGCCTGTGGAAAGCGCATGTCGCCGAAACCGTCTTCGCCGGCAGCGGCGGCAAAGGGCTGCCGGCTATCCTCCGCCGATTGCTCGTTATTGCGCTTTTGCACGCTGATCTGGACCTTTCGTGCCGTTTCGACCGCGCTGGAATCCCCGCGGCCGGCTGCCAGCACCGATTCCTCGCGCTTGATGCGATAGGCGCGGGCCTTAGGCGGTGTAGTCATAATATTGCTTCGCCTCTTCGAGGGTTTCAAACTGATATAGTTTGCCATCCCGCAATACGGCAGCACTATTGCAGAATCGCTCGATGGTCTGGGCCTGATGCGAAACGACGACGACGGTGGCCGTCTTCAGCCTGTCGTAGAGGACGGAACCGGCCTTGCGGTTGAATTCCGGATCGGTCGTGGTCGGCATGCCTTCGTCGATCAGATAGACGTCGAATTCCAGCGCCAGCATCAGCGAAAAGGTAAATCGCGATCGCATCCCCGCGCTGTAGGTTCCGACCGGCATATCGAAATATTCGTCGATACTGGTCAGCCAGCGGCAGAAGGCTTCGACATAATCGGGGTCGAGCCCATAGACGCGGGCGATGAACCGGGCGTTTTCATTGGCGCTGAGCGTCGCGCTGATCCCGCCCATGAAACCCAGCGGAAAAGACACCCGGCAGTCCGTACGGATCACCCCCTCATCGGGTTTTTCCAGCCCGCACATCATGTTGATGATCGTGGTCTTTCCGGTGCCGTTCGGGGCCAGGATCCCCATCGAGCGCCCCAGTTCGATGCGAAACGACGCGCGCTCCAGGATGACCTTGCGCTGCGTGCCGGTCCAGAAGGATTTGGAGACATCGTCGAATTCAATCATCTGCCTGTCCTGAGCCGCCTGCTCATGCGGATCGCTGGAAAATATTCATATCAAACCTGTCGGCGGCACCGCCTTTCCCGGGCTGCGGCACATTATGCGCCGCCCGTGATGCTGTCCAGCATTGCCGCGGAATGCTTTATATATTGTGAATAATGTCCTTTTCGGTACGCGTCACCGCGCCTATCTGGATCCTATGAACCTGAAGCGCGAGATTCACAATTGCCGGCTGTGTGCTCCGCGTTTCGCGGCCAGCGCGACGCATCACCAGCCCCGTCCCGTGGTCTGGTTCCGTCCCGGCGCGCCGATTCTGGTCGCCGGCCAGGCGCCGGGGCTGCGCGTGCATCTGGCCGGCCGCCCCTTTGCCGACAGATCCGGCGACCGGTTGCGCCAATGGATGGGGCTCAGCGAGGCCGAGTTCTATGACACCGGGCGTATCGCCATCGTGCCAATGGCCTTTTGCTTTCCCGGTTACGACACGAAGGGGGCGGATCTTCCGCCGCCTGCGATCTGTGCGCAGACCTGGCGTCAGCAGGTGATGGAGCGCCTGACACCGCGGCTGCTGCTGCTTGTCGGCGGTCATGCGCAGCGCTGGCATCTGGGCGCCGCGGCAAAAGCCGGCGTCACGGCCACGGTGGCGGCCTGGCGCGATCATGCGCCACACATCTTTCCCTTGCCTCATCCGTCATGGCGAAATACCGGCTGGTTGCGACGCAATCCCTGGTTCGAGGCCGAACTTCTGCCGGCATTGCGCGCCGCGATCGCCGCCCAACTGAAAGATGCCGATGACCCCGCTGGATGAGATCTGCCACCCGCCATTTCACGAGGCCGATGCCGCCGCCCGCGCGCGCATCCTGTCCCGCCTTGCGGATACCGAACTGTTTGCCGCATTGACGGGCGAGCCGACCGGCAATCAGGTCGAATTGCAGAGCTTTGACCTGCCCGAGGGGAAATTCGCCCTGGCCTGCGACCGCGAGGAACGGCTGGCGGGCTTCATTGGCGGGCCGGTCGCCCATCTGGCGCTGCCGGGCCGCGTTCTGGCGGCGGAACTGGCCCGCGAAGGGCAGGGGCTTCTGGTCAATCCCGGGCATGTATCGCAATTGCTGCTGGATGCCGGCATGCTGCGCTGGCTGGTCGAGGCACTAGCCGCGCGGCCAAGTCAGACCGGGACCGAAGCCGCCCGCAGCCTTTCTGCGCCACGGCCGGAGGCCGTCATGCTTCTCGCGGAGCCGGTTGCACAGCGGCTTGGCGACATGGCCGGGCTGGTCGAGCGCGCCGGGCTGGTCCTGGCCGAATGGCCTGACGGATGCAGCAATCACGCGCTGATCCTGCGCGGCGTCGACCCGGCCCATGAGGGCGCGGTCGCCAAGGCCTTTGCCGAATTGCTGGCCTTTCTGCCACAGGTGCCGGGTGGCATCGATATCGGGTTTTCGACCCGCGATTTGCCGGCCAGCGCCCTGATTCTGGAAGTTCCCGCCCTGACAGCGCCGGCAGAGCCCGCGCCTCGCGATCCGAATGCGCCGCCGCGCCTGCGCTGAGGACATGGTGGCGGCCCGAGTCGTCTGAAAACCATAACCGCCCTGCGAGGGGCGGTCTTTGCGTGATCGGCGGTCCGGGAAGGGCTGCCTGTCAGGCGCCCCAGTAGCGAATCGGTCCGCAATCCATGTGAACGAAGTTCGAGCGCGAGTATTTTCCCACGCCGCCGCCCTTGCAAGCGGCCGCCGCCTTGTACATTTGCGAGACCGAGCGCGACTTGAGCCGCAGGTCAGCGGCCTTGCCCACCATATGCAGCGAGTTGCGCGCCACGCCCGAGGACTGGCGGCGCAGCATGGCGTTGGTCTTGGGCGAGCGATAGCCCGACAGCATCATATAGGGTTCATTGGTCTGCAGCAGCCGATGCGAGGCTGCGGCAACATCGACTGCGCGCGGATCGATGCCGATCGCCTGACCGGTGCGCCAGTCACGCATGAAGACATTGATTTCCTTGAGAGCGTCGCGAATATACTTGCCATCGACCCAGTAAACCGTGTCGATGCTTTCCCCGGTCCGGCCCGAATACATGCGGATGCGGCGAATATCGCCCGCGCCCCGCAGAAATCCGAAGGCATTGGCCATAACCGGCGCAGCCGTCACCGTCGTCGCCGCGAAGACACCGAGGATGCCCCGACGCGAGATCGTTTCAAACGTCATGTCAGATCGCCTGTCCTGCTTCGTTGTTATGTCGCCCGTTTGCGCGACCTGAACCGGTTTATCCGGAACTGATTAAGAATATGTCACCAGTGCATGGATGGATGGAAGCTTTTCGTTCCAACTGCGGCAAAGTTTTGCCATTATCGGCGAAAATTTGCCGAAAGGACCGATGATTCGGAGCGCAACCCAAGGTTATATGTCGGCATGATGATCGTTTTCCGGGCCAGCCATCATAATCGCGCGATTGCTGGTCGAAACATGTGGCGAAGGTAAAGAGTGACGGTGGAAGCAATGAAATCCGGCGTGCGGCGGGAACGGACGATTCGCGCATGGGTTGTTGCGCTGCTCATGCTTGGCTGGCCCCAGGCAGGCGCGGCACAGGCGTTTGACAATCTGTCGATTGCCGCGCTTCCCGCCCCTAGGCTGGCGTTCTCGGAGCGGGAAATGGCGTTGGCGCGCGCCGTGGCGGGCGCGCCGGATCTGGCCGATTTCTACGGCTCCAACGGATTGCAGCCGATCTTTCTGGGGGGCGAGGGCGCCGCCCGTCGCGCGGCGCTGATCGGGGCGGTGAGGCAGGCGGCCTCGCACGGGCTGCCGGCCGCGCGCTATCGCCAGGCCGAACTGCGCCGCAGCGACCGCGCCGGTTCCGACGATCTGGCGCGGGAATTGCTGTTTGCCCGCATCTTCGCCCGCTGGAGCCACGATATCACCGGCGGCATCCTGAACCCGCGCAAGATGGACGGCGGCATCAAGCGCGAGGTGCTGCGCCCCGCGACCGGCGACGTGATGCGCCAGTTCGCCCAAAGCGCCGATCCGGCCGCGGTGCTGGCGGGCCTGCCGATGACGGACCCGCGCTACGAGGCCCTGCGCCGGGCGCTTGCCGGGCAGGTTACCCCGATCGCGCCCATGGATGCGCCCATGGTGCCCCCGGGCCTGTGGCGCGAAGGGGACAGCGGTGAGGCCATTGCGGCCTTGCGGCAGCGGCTGGCCTTGCTTGGCCATTCGGCGCCGCCGATGGCCAGCGAGCGCAGCTTTGACGCGCCGCTGACCAGGGCCGTAATGGATTTTCAGCGCTCGGCCGGCCTGACGGCGGACGGCGTCGCGGGTCCGCGCACCGTGGCGCGGCTCAATGGCGATGCCGGCCCCGAGGCGGATGGAATTCTTGTTGCGCTGGAACGGATGCGCTGGATGCGGGGACATGACCTGAACGCCCGCCATGTCTGGGTGAACCTGCCCGAATACCAGGCGCGGATATTCGAGGGCGGTGCCGAAATCTTCAGCACGCGCACGGTGATCGGCAAGGCCGATCCCGATCTTGAGACGCCCGAATTCAGCGAGAACATGGCCTATATGGTGGTCAATCCCAGCTGGAACGTGCCGCGCTCGATCACCGTCAAGGAATATCTGCCGCGCCTGCGGGCGAACCGCAATGCCGTCGGCCATCTGGACGTCGTTGACAGGGCAGGCCGGGTCGTGCCCCGCAACCGGATCGATTTCCGCAAGTACACGGCTGCGAACTTCCCCTATCGCATGCGCCAGAAACCCAGCGATGACAATGCGCTTGGACTGGTCAAGTTCATGTTCCCCAATCCCTGGAACATCTATCTGCACGACACGCCGACCAAGGGTCTGTTCAACCAGACCGTGCGCGCCTATTCGCATGGCTGCATCCGCATCGGCCGGCCCTTTGATCTGGCTTATGAACTGTTGCGGCCGCAGGCGGACAACCCCCAAGCGCTGTTTTCCAGGGCGCTGAAATCGGGTCGGGAAACCTATCTGAACCTGCGCCCGCAGGTGCCGGTCCATCTGGTCTATTTCACCGCATTCCCCGACGAGACGGGCGCCATTCGCCGCTTTCGCGACATCTATGGCCGCGACGCGAAGATTGCGGCCGCCTTGCGCAAGGCCGCACTGGATTCTGCCGCCACGGATGAATAGATGATCCCCGACAGAAGGGGAGCCGCATGACTCTGACCATTGCCGACCTGGCCCGAGCCCTGAATGCCCGCATCTGGGGCGATGGCAGCCTGATCGTCACCGGCGCGGCCGAGGCGGGACAGGCAGGCCCCGGTCAGATCGCGCTGGCGACCTCTCCGGCCTATGCCGGACGGCTGGCACCGGGCGGCATGGCGCTGCTGGCCGAGGATGCGGATCCCGAAGCCCTGGGCCTGAAGGCCGCGATCCTTGTGCCGCGCCCGCGGCTGGCCATGGCCGGGCTGACGCGCAGCTTCGATCCCGGCCCCGGGATCGCCCCCGGCATTCATGCCAGCGCCATCATCGACCCAAGCGCCGAGATCGCGGCGGATGCCGCCATCGGCCCCTTTGCCGTGATCGGCGCGAAGGTGCGGATCGGCGCCAAGGCGCGGATCGGCTCGCATGTCTCGATCGGCGCCGAGACGCGGATCGGCGGCGACGCGCTGATCCATGCCGGCGCCCGCATCGCCCATGGTGTGAGCCTTGGCGACCGGGTGATCGTGCATTCCGGCGCGGTGATCGGCAGCGACGGGTTTTCCTTTGTCACGCCCGAGAAATCCGGGGTCGAGGAAATTCGCGAAACCCTTGGAGAACGCGGCGATATTCGCGCGCAACACTGGACGCGCATTCATTCGCTGGGCGGAGTCGAGATCGGCGACGATGTCGAAATCGGCGCCAATGCCACCATCGACCGCGGCACCATCCGCGCCACCCGCGTCGGGCGAGGCACCAAGATCGACAATCTCGTGCACCTTGGCCACAATGTCGTGGTCGGCGAGGATTGCCTGCTCTGCGGCCAGGTCGGCATTGCCGGCTCGGCCCGGATCGGTGACCGGGTGGTGCTGGGCGGGCAATGCGGCGTGTCCGACAATATCTTCGTCGGCGACGATGTGATCGCCGGCGGCGCCACCAAGATCTTTACCAATGCCGCGGCCGGCCGTGTGCTGCTGGGCAGCCCGGCGCTGAAGATGGACACCCATATCGAGGCGCAAAAGAACATCCGCCGCCTGCCGCGGCTATATGCGCAGGTGGCAGAGCTTCGCGAAACTGTTAAGAAGCTGATGCAAAAGGACGGCCGGGATTGAACCCTGCCATGCGAGTTCCCGGCATGGCTGAACGGAGACCCAGATGAGTGACTATCGCGACCGCATCATCCAGATCATTGCCGATCAGGCGATGCTGGACCCATCCGAGCTGAAGCTCGACATGTCGCCTCAGGATATCGGCATCGACAGCCTTGGGCTGGTCGAATCGATCTTTGCCATCGAGGAAGAGTTCGACATCTCGGTGCCCTTCAACGCCAATGAGCCCGAGCAATCGGATTTCGACATATCGAGCCTTGGCGCGATTGTCGCGGCCGTCGAGAAGCTGGTAGCAGAAAAGGCATGAACGCCAAGAAGACCAAGGGCGAGAAGCCCGCAAAATCCGCGCGCAAACCGGGCAAGGTCAAGGGCAAGATGAAAAGCGCGACCAAGGCCGCGCGCACCATGCTGGGCCGCGTTATCATGGGGCGGCATGCCAATGGCATGCGCCGGGTCGCGATCACCGGCATGGGCACGATCAACGCCCTGGGGCGCGACGTACCCTCGACGCTGGAGGCCATGCGCGAAGGGCGCTGCGGCATCGGGCCGCTTGATTTCCGCGATGTCGACCGGCTGATGGTCAGGATCGGCGGTCAGGTCCGCGACTGGGAGCCGGAGACCTATTTCAACCGCCAGCAGATCGTCCTTTACGACAAGTTCACGCAGTTCACCCTGCTGGCCGCGCGCGAGGCGGTCGAACAGTCGGGGCTGGTCTTCGAGGGCGAGCTGGGCCTGCGTTCCGGCGTGGTCCTGGGCACCGCCGCCGGCGGCATGAACACCTGGGACGAAAACTACCGCACCGTCTATGAAGAGGGCAAGAACCGCGTCCATCCCTTTGTCGTGCCCCGGCTGATGAACAATGCCGCGACATCGCATGTCAGCCTGGAATACGGGCTTCTGGGGCCCAGCTTCACGGTGGCCACGGCCTGCGCCAGTTCCAACCATGCGATGGGCATGGCGTTCAACATGGTGCGCTCGGGCGCGGCGACGGTGATGCTGACGGGCGGCTCCGAGGCGATGCTGTGCTTTGGCGGCGTCAAGGCCTGGGAAGGGCTGCGCGTCATGTCCAAGGATGCCTGCCGGCCGTTTTCGGCCACCCGCAACGGCATGGTGCAGGGCGAGGGCGCCGGCGTCTTCATCTTCGAGGACTGGGAACATGCCGCGGCGCGCGGCGCCGATATCCTGGCCGAGGTGGTGGGCTTTTCCATGTCCGCCGATGCGCAGGACATCGTCATGCCCTCGGCCATCGGGGCGCAGCGCACCATCACCGGCGCCATGCAGGATGCGCATATGCGCCCCGAGGAGGTTGGCTATATCAACGCCCATGGCACCGGCACGGCGGCCAATGACAAGACGGAATGCGCGGCGGTGGCGCATGCTTTCGGCCACCATGCCGACCAGCTGATGATATCCTCGACCAAGTCGATGCACGGGCATCTGATCGGCGGCACCGGCGCGGTCGAGCTGCTGGCCTGTATCATGGCGCTGCGCGATGGCGTGATCGCGCCCACCATCGGCTATGAGGAACCCGATCCCGAATGTGCGCTGGATGTCGTGCCCAACGAGGCGCGCGAGGCGCGGGTCGGGGCGGTGCTGTCCAACGCATTCGCCTTTGGCGGGCTGAACGCCGTGCTGGCGTTGCGCAAGGTTTAGGCGGGCAGGGGGCTCTGCCGGCGGCCCTGCGCGGGCCTTGTCGGGCATGCCTCATCGCCGAAAGCGGGCCGTTTGCGATTGCGTTTCCCTGTCGCGAGGCTATAGCTCCATGCTGGTCTTTCGGCAGGAGCATGACATGAGCAATCCGGGCATTCCCGCAACAGACGCGGTCTCGAGGCGCGAGCTATGGCTTGGTCTGGGCTGGATGGCGCTCAGCATGAGCTCGTTCATCGCCATGTCCGTCGGTTCGCGGGAACTGGCGGCGGCCCTGTCGATCAGGCAGGTGCTGTTCTTTCGCGCGCTGGTCGGGCTGTTCGTCATCGCGCTGTTCATCCGCCGGCTCTGGCCCGAGATCCGGCACCTTCGCCAGTTCCGGATGCATGTCCTGCGCAACGCCGTTCATTTCACCGCCCAGTATTTCTGGACCATCGGTGTGGTGGTGCTGCCGCTGGCCTCGGTCTTCGCGCTGGAATTCACCATGCCGATCTGGGTCGCCTTCTTTGCCTGGGCGCTTCTGGGCGAGCGGCTGACGCGGGCGCGCCTGCTGGCGACGCTGGGCGGGTTCATCGGCGTTCTGGTGATCGTGCGGCCCGGGATCGGGATCGTCGATCCGGCCGCCGGCCTGGTGCTGCTGGCGGCGATGGGCTACGGCTTGTCGCTGGTGCTGGTCAAGCGGCTGACGCGGGAAAACTCGCCCGGCGCCATCGTCGCCTGGATGATCCTGATCCAGCTTCCGCTGGGGCTGATCGCGGCACTGACCGACTGGCGTCCGGTGCATGTTTCGGACATCCCCTGGATGGTCGTGGCCGGGGCAGGGGCGCTGAGCGCGCATTACTGCATGGCGCAGGCCCTGCGGCGTCTGGATGCCTCGATCGTCATGCCGGTGGATTTCCTGCGCGTGCCGCTGGCGGCGCTGGTCGGTTATCTTGTCTATGCCGAGCTGATTGATATCTGGGTCTTCCTTGGCGGCGCGATCATCCTGCTGTCCAATCTGCAGGCGCTGCGCGCCGAACGACGGTCCTGATGCGGCCGGGGCTTTTCACGCCTGTCCCGATCACTTATTTGCATGTTGAAGCGCAAGGAAGGCACCCATGGCGAAGATCACCTATATCGAGCATAACGGCACCGCCCATGAAATCGACGTCAAGCCCGGCATGACCGTGATGGAGGGGGCGCGCGACAATGGCGTGCCCGGCATCGATGCCGATTGCGGCGGCGCATGCGCCTGTTCCACCTGCCATGTCTATGTCGCGCCGGAATGGGTCGACCGCCTGCCCGCCAAGGATCCGATGGAAGAGGACATGCTGGATTTCGCCTATGAGCCCGATCCCGAACGGTCGCGCCTGACCTGCCAGATCAAGGTCACGCCGGAGCTTGACGGGCTGGTCGTCAACCTGCCCGAGCGCCAGATCTGACCAGCGGGCGATTGCCGCCCTTCAGCCCGGCACGGCTTCCGGATTCCGCGCGCCGGCGAGGTTTTTCAGGAATTCCGAGAATATCAGTTCGGCGAGCACCGGCGTCGGGCGGCTGTCATCCGCGAACCATGGATCGGTGTCGCGGGTCAGGAACATCATGTTCCCGCCCTTGACCAGGCAATGCAGCATCATCACGCATATCTCGATATCCGCCGTGGCGGAAAGCTTGCCGAGCCGCTGCATCTCGGCCAGCTTGCGGTGGTAGAGATCGCGCATCGATGTGGTAAAGCGATAAAGCGTGCTGTCCGGTTTGACCTCGCCGTTCAGGCCGGTGACAACCAGCCGGAACAGGCTGGGGTTCCGATCCGCCCAGGTCAGATAGGCATGCCCGATGGCGCGCATCTGTTCCAGCGGATCCGCGGTATCGGCGTCGATCACGCCCTGCCGGACGGCATCGTTGAGGAGCGTGACCGAATGATAAAGCAACCCTTCGAGCAACTCGTCGGTGCTGCCAAAGATGTTCTCCACATCCTCTTCGCCGACCCCGCTTGCCTCGGCCAGCGCCTGCGGGGTGGCGGGCAATTTCCCGGTTTCCTCCAGAACCTTCTGGGCGGCAAAGATCAGGTTCTGGTAAACATTACCCCGGCCTTCCATCGTCCGCTCCCCAGGCTTACCTAAGGACGACTTTACCAGAGTTCAGTCAATGCGGAAGCCCGGTAAATCAAAAAAATCAAGCATCCGCGCGGGCTTGCCGCTTGCGCTCATGCGGGTCGAGATAGCGTTTGCGCAGGCGGATATTCCTGGGCGTGACCTCGACCAGCTCGTCATCGTCGATATAGGCGATGGCTTCCTCCAGCGACATGCGGACCGGCGGCGTCAGGCGCACCGCCTCATCGGTGCCCGATGCGCGCACATTGGTCAGTTTCTTGCCCTTGAGCGGGTTCACTTCCAGATCGTTGTCGCGCGAGTGCTCGCCGATGATCATGCCCTGATAGACCTGCTCCTGCGCGCCGATGAACATCTTGCCGCGCTCTTCCAGGTTCCACAGCGCATAGGCGACCGAGATGCCGTCCTCCATGCTGATCAGCACACCCTGGCGGCGCCCCTGGATCGCCCCCTTGTACGGCGCCCAGCCGTGAAAGATGCGGTTCAGCACGCCATTGCCGCGGGTGTCGGTCATGAACTCGCCATGATAGCCGATCAAGCCGCGCGAGGGGACATGCGCGACGATCCGGGTCTTGTTATGGCCGGCGGGGCGCATGTCGACCATCTCGCCCTTGCGGTCGCCGGTCAGTTTTTCGATCACCGAGCCAGTGAAATCGTCGTCCACGTCGATGATGACTTCCTCGATGGGTTCCAGGCGCTGGCCGTCCTCCTCGCGGAAGATGACGCGGGGGCGGCTGATCGACAGCTCGAACCCTTCGCGGCGCATGTTCTCGATCAGCACGCCCATCTGCAATTCGCCGCGCCCCGAGACGACAAAGGCTTCGCCGCCCGGCGTGTCCTCGACCTTGATCGCGACGTTGGATTCGGCCTCTTTCATCAGGCGTTCGCGGATTACCCGCGATTGCACCTTGTTGCCGTCGCGCCCGGCGAGCGGGCTGTCATTGATGCCGAAGGTGACGCTGATCGTCGGCGGGTCGATGGGCTGGGCGGGCAGGGCGGTGTCGACCTCGGGCGCGCAAAGCGTGTCGGCCACCGTCGCCTTGGTCATCCCGGCAAGCGAGACGATATCGCCCGCGACCGCCTCGTCGATGGGCTGCTGCGTCAGGCCGCGAAACGCCAGCACCTTGGAGATGCGGAACTGCTCGATCCGCTCGCCGTCGCGCGACAGGGCCTTGATGGTATCGCCGGCTTTCGCACGGCCGGCCTCGACCCGGCCGGTCAGGATACGGCCGATGAACGGATCGGCGCCCAATGTCGTGGCCAGCATCCGAAACGGCTCGGACTGGCGGGCGATCTGTTTCGGCGGCTCGACATGGCTCAGGATCAGGTCGAACAGCGCCGACATGTCCTTGCGCGGCCCCTCGAGGCTGTCATCGGCCCAGCCGCCGATCCCCGAGGCATAGAGATGCGGGAAATCCAGCTGCTCGTCGCTGGCGCCGAGATTGGCGAACAGGTCGAAGACATCGTTCAGCGCGTCGTCGGGCTCGGCCGCCGGCTTGTCGACCTTGTTCAGCACGACGATCGGGCGCAGGCCAAGCGCCAGCGCCTTGGAGGTGACGAACTTGGTTTGCGGCATCGGGCCTTCGGCGGCATCGACCAGCAGACAGACGCCGTCGACCATCGACAGGATTCGCTCGACCTCGCCGCCGAAATCGGCGTGGCCGGGCGTGTCGACGATATTGATCCGGGTGCCCTTCCATTCGACCGAGGTGGCCTTGGCCAGAATGGTGATGCCGCGCTCGCGCTCGATATCGTTGCTGTCCATCACCCGCTCGGCCACGGCCTGGTTTTCGCGGAAGCTGCCGGATTGCTTCAGCAGCTGATCGACCAGCGTGGTCTTGCCGTGGTCGACGTGGGCGATGATCGCAATATTGCGGATGTCCATATGGGGCGGGCCTTTATCAGAAGTCGCGCCCCGGGTAACGCAGAGCCGGCCGAAACGCCAGCATCAATCTTGGGGCAGGCTAGCGCAGCCCCAGCATGCCCAGGATGAACAGCACGATGACCACAAGGCCGACGAGATAGATGATCGAGTTCATGACGTTTCCTTAACCTTGGCCCGCCGGAGCAGGATATCGTCCGGTTTCCGGGCATTCGCCTGAAAAACGCCCGAAAGCATCGTGGGTTCCGTGCCGTCTTCGGTTCAGCCCTCGCGGCTGGCCAGCGATTCGATCATCGGCCGCAGCCCGGAAAGGTCGTACCCGGCCTGTGCGGCGGTCCCCAGCAGGCTGTCGGCGGGTTCCTGCCCCGCGCGAGTCAGCGCCCAGAGCACCGCCGAACGGTTGCCCGAACGGCAATAGGCCACTTTCGCGCCGGGGCCGGCCAATGCCTCGGCCTGGGCCGAGATCATCTCGGGGGTGATGCGGCCGGGGATGAAGGGGATGAAGAAATATCTGAGACCGGCCGCCTCGGCCGCGCTGCGCATGGTTTCATGGCTTTCCTCGGAGCCGACCTCATCATCGGGGCGATTGTTGATCAGCACCTTGAAACCGGCTTCGGCGAGGGCCGGCAGCTCGGCCGGCGAAATCTGCGACGATACGGCAAGTTCCGGGGTCAGTTGGCGCAGGTCCATGGCAACTCCTTGGGCATTCGGGCAATGGGACGACGCCGCTGGCGACCGGCTGCCCCGTTTCGGCGCGCTGTCAGGCGGGGCAGGCGTGCCGTCAGATGGCGGCGGCTTCCTCGACCAGCAGCGGCAATTGACGAAAATCGTCGAAAGCAGCGCGATGCGCAAGAGCCTCGGCCGGGCTCCTGCGGTAGCCTTGCAGATAAAGCAGCATCGGCACGCCGAGATTGCTGGCCGTTTCCGCGTCGAATTCGCTGTCGCCGACGAAAATGCCGCGCGGCCGCGCCGGATCGGCGCCCAGGGCGGCAAAGGCCGTGCGCAAGGGGGCCGGATCGGGCTTTTTCTGCGGCAGGGAATCGCCGCCGATCACGGTTGCGAACAGCCCCGTGATACCGAAATGATCCAGAACCGCGCGCGTCGGACCCATCGGCTTGTTGGTGCAGATCCCCAGCGGATAACCGCGATCGGCCAGGACGCCCAGGGCCTCGATCGCATTCGGGTAAAGCCGCGTCAGCGCGGTGGCGTCGTGATAGCGCGTCATGAAGGATGCCACGAGGTCGCGATGCGACTCGGCCGGCAGGCCCGTCGCCGCGATGATGCGCCGCCAGAGCATGTCCACGCCGCCGCCGACAAAGCTGCGGATCTGATCCAGCGTCAGGGGGCCGGCGCTATTCATGCGCAGCACGGCATTGGCGCTGGCATGGATATCGGGCGCGCTGTCGATCAGCGTGCCGTCAAGATCGAAAACGACGGGGCAGGGCGCAAGACAGGTATTCATTCAGGCCTTCCATTTGATCGAACAGCCCATCGAGGGAACCTGTTCACGCGGACCCTGCCCGGTTTCGGCGATCTGCACCATCGCCTCATAAAGTTCGCGCCGCGCATCCGGGGCGCCGGGGCTGCGGCCCGAGGCGTCCAGACGGCCGCGATATTGCAATTCCCGATCGGCATTGTAGCCAAAGAAATCCGGCGTGCATTCGGCGCCATAGGCGCGCGCGACCTGCTGGCTTTCGTCATAGAGATAGGGAAAGCTGAACCCGTGCCTTGCTGCCTCGGCCTTCATCTGCGCGGGGGCGTCCTGCGGATATTCCGCGACATCATTGGCCGAGATCGCGACGACGCCGATTCCCAGCTTTTGCAGATCGGCCGCGTCGCGCTGGATGCGGTCGATCACCGCCTGAACATAGGGACAGTGATTGCAGATGAACATGACCAGCGTACCGCGCGGCCCGGCGATATCGTCAAGGCTGTACATGCGGCCATCGGGATCGGGCAGCCTGAAATCGGGCGCCGCGGCACCAAACTCGCAAACCGGCGGACGAACGGCCATGGCTATTCCTTTCCCTGGATATTGTCTGACATGACCGAATAACTATGCGAGGCTGGCTTGCGGTGCAATTGTCGGCATGCCGGCTTTCATGGGCAAGTCAAGTTGTTACATAATTCCGATTATCACGGATTCCATCGCTTTAATGAGAGACCAATCATGAGATTCGCCGTGCAGCAATTCCTGGGCGCGTTCCCATAGGTTCGCCGCCTGCTGCGACTATTGAAATACTGTTAGTCTGGTCATGCTGAGCAGATGGAACTGCATGTCGTCGTAAGCCTCGACCGAATTCTGCCCTTGCGTGCCGCGGCAGCCGGACCGAATCTCAGTTCCTCAAAGCAGTCCTCCAGTACCGCACTGTCGCTCGGCCTCGCGCAGCTTTACCGGTGCCGGGAAATGGGCGTTGCGGAGCAGATCGACGGGCCGTATCCTGCTTGGGGGTTTCGCACGGAGCACTATGTCGAGGATCGCTCGGAGTTCCTGGCACAGGCGTTGCGTCTTGCTCTGGCGCGGGCGCTTTTATGTGCCATGAGAAAAGCGCGTCCGTAGCGGTTCAGCCGTCGCCAGAAACACGGCAACACCTTGTTTCGTTTCCAGTCAAGAACATGATGATTGCTCACGAAATCAAAGCCGTGCGCCGCACCCAGCGGCACCAGACAGTGCGGACAGATCAGCGCAAGTTGTCCCCATAGCGCGAAAACCCTGCGTATAGAAGCGATAGCAGCATTGGCAGCGTTCGTTCAGCGGGCGGTCGTACGAGCGACACATGGTGATCGGCGCCAGAGCCCAATCCAGTCGTAGATGATGATCTCCGCCCCCTGCCCCGTCCTCCAGCAGATACAACGGACATCAGTTGATCCGCGGCCGGCCATCCGTCACATCTTCGCCGGTATCCATTTGAGCCAGCGACGGAAATGCGTGCGTAAGCGTCAAGGCTTGCAACGCTTCGGGTGTCTGCCGAAGCAGATACGAAAGCGCGCCCAGGTCCTGATCCGCAAGCCGGATCGAAGCCCCGCCCGGGCTTGCCCCGTCCTGTTGGCCCGCTGACAGTCCATGGACCAGCAACCCTGCCGCACTCATGCCATATTCGGCCGCATTGCGCCCGAAGAAAGACAGCAAGAGCTCACCCTCCGTCGGCGGCCTGACCAGATCGATCTATTCCTGGACGGTGAGGGCCTGCGGGACGTGCTGCGGCCCTTTTTCATTCATCTTGGCCGCCCCTCCATCGGTCTCGAACTCATCATCCGGATGCTGGTGATCGGCGTTCGGGGCTGCATCTCCGGTCCAGCCGAAGTTCGTGGCCAGATCTTATCCGGCCGCACAGTGGACCCGAGCCGAAGAGAGCCGCCCACATTTTGCCTATACCACCAATTACCTGATCGACGCCAAGAGTTCGGTCTTCATGGATGTCGAGGCGACGCGGGCGATCCGCTGGGCCGAAGTCGGCGCTTCGCGCACAATGCGGGAAAGGAGGGAAAAGCGGTTCGAGATCCGTCCGGACTGGCTGGCTGCGGACACCACCTACGGTAACGCCGAGAATCTCGGATGGCTGGTCGAGAAGCGTGGCATCATTCCCTTCATTGCTGTGATCGACAAGTCGGATAGGAACGATGCCGATGTCTTGCATGACATCTTCCGCGACTATGCGCTGGAAGCGCTGGCGGATCCTGATGCGGTGCTGGTGATTGATGGTGAACCGGTTAAGCAAAGAATCCAGTGAATCATTTGCCCGGCGAACGGCTTTCTGAAACAGGGCCATGCCTGCTGTGGTGTGGTACGACAGTACACCGGTTCGGCGGGTAGGATCACCAATTGCCGGATCGGGGTCTTCGCTTCCCATGTCTCACGCCATGGCCATGTCGTCATCGGCCGGGCCCTCTATCTGCCGAAGGTCCGGGCGGATGATCCCGAACGGCGCCGCAAGACCCATGTGCCGCAGAAGGTCGGCTTTGCAACCAGGCCCGCGATTGCCCGCACCATGATCGGGCGGGCGCTGGCAGAGGGTATTCCGTCCGCCTGGGTGGCTGCCGATCGTGTTCATGGTGCCGGGGACATCGGAATGGCCCTGCATCGTGCCGGAAAGGGATATGTTCCCGGTCTCAGTGCCAAGCATGCCTTCAACTCCCTGGGGAAACCATTCGCTGTCGCAGGAACAGCAAAGGAAATCGCCGAAGGCCTGCCCGCCGCGACCTGGCGTCGCCTGTCGGCTGGCCTCGGCACGACGGGAGAGCGGCTCCATGACTGGGTCTGTCCGGAGCTGGCAGATCTCGATGCCTGTGATCTTGGCGCGCATTTCACGGGCCTCTGGACACGGGGCTTGCTGATCCGCCGCCACATTGCCGATGGTGGGCTCGCTTTCTTTTCCGGCTGATCTCCGCAGGGCACGTCCATGGAAACCCTGGCGCAGGTTGAAGGGCATCGACGGGCGGTCGAGGACAGAGTTTCGAGAGCGCAGAAAACGAACTCGGTCTCGGTCACAACGAAACACGCTCGTGGCATGGCCGGATCGCCGACCGTATGGCACAGCGGCAGATCCAGCCAGCTCAAATCATCGCATGGCCACTTTGGCGAAGGGCGCATCAGGCTGCGGCAAGGCGTGTCCAGATCAAACAGAAAATGCAACTGGAATGCTGGTGCGCTGGAGGAGATATCACATGTCGCCTTACTCTAACACGTCTCGATCGAACCCGTACCCATATTCGGAAAACGTGAACCATTGTTCCGCAACGCCAAGGACGGGTTATCTACGGTCACCCCCGGAAAACGGCTGCGGACAGGTCGTTTGAGGGTTAAGTCAGGTTGGGACAATTAACCCAAGCGGCATAGCTTCTCGCTCTGACAGCGGCCATGCCCGCATCGTACTGCCCAAACTCTGCCCCGGCAGCTTCCCGAACCTACACCGCAATCTGCGCGCCCAATCGGGACAGAACCGCCAGCCCTTCACGCAGTGCGGTGGGTTCGGTCACGCCGCAAAGCGAGGCGCGGATGAATTCGGACCGATGCGGCGATGTAGCGAAATAGGGGCCTGGGATGACCAGCACTCCGCTCGACCGGGCGGTCTCGACAAAATCCCTGGCATTCGCGACCTTCAGCCAGATATGCGTCGCGGGCCTTTGCTTCATCGGAAAAACCGACCGCGCGATTTGCCAGCGTTCTTGCAGCACCGCATTCTGCTTCCTGGCAAGCCGCATCGCCTCACCCGAGAGGATCAGCCTGCTTGCTGTCAGAAGGCTCACCATGGCAATCGGCCAATTTGAAAGACTGACATCCTCGCGCAGCTGCTGAACGACCGGATGCGATCCCGCGATGAACCCGAAGCGAAGGGCGGGCGCGACGGTCTTCGAGAGGCTGCTCAGGACGACATGATCGCCCGTGACCTCGGCGGCCAGCGGCGGCATGTCGGCAAGGCTGCCATAGACATCGTCCTCGATCAGCAAAAGGCGATGGCGGTCAAGCACACGGGCAATCTCCTGGCGGCGCGCCGAGAGCATCGTCGATCCGGTCGGGTTCTGCATGTTCGGAACCGCGACGATGGCCCTGGCCTGGGTCGCGCCGATTGCCTGCTCCAGCGCCTCGGGCAGAAGCCCTTGGGCGTCGCAGGCGACGCCATGCAGCCTGAGGCCAAGCACCTTTGCGATGGATTTCACGCCCGGAAAGGTGAACTCCTCGACCAGCAGCTTTTCGCCGGGTTGCATCGCGCAAGAGAGCACGGCGTGAAGGGCGGCCTGCGCCCCGGCGGTCAGGGCAACCTGATCGCGGGACACCGTCATGTTGCGCCAGCGAAACCAGTCGACGACCGCATCGAAACCGGCGCTCAGGTGATGCATCCGGGGATAGCCGATGATGTCAGGCTCATCGGCCACGACATCGCGCATGACCCCCCGGATCAGTTCCTCGCCAAGTGGCGGGGGCGAGATCGAGGACAGATCGGTCAGTTCCTGTCGGCTGATCGTCTGGGCAAAGATCGTCGCGGCATCGCTTGTCGGCATCACGAACGTGCCGCGCCCGACCTCGGCCGCCACAAGGCCTTCCCGTCGCGCATCGTTCATCGCACGGGTGACGGTCGACAGGTTCACGCCCAGTGCATGCGCAAGCTCGCGATGCGGCGGCAGGCGCGCGCCGGCCAGAAGATCACCGTTCTCTATGGCACGGCGCAAGGCCCGGACGATGGCGGCCGGCTTCGGGATTCCCGTTTCGAGGATTGGCGACCACATGCAATCTTCCGCCAATGAATCGTCTTGACGACAATATACTGGTTGACCCAGACAATTTTCGAAAGACTAAATGTCCCCGAAAAGCCGCTTGAACGATCTTTTTTCTGTCATTTTTGTAAAAGTTAGGAAACTTCATGCTTCTTGAGGACCGCATTCACGAGTTCGTCGGAGAGCTCTTCCCCCTCGATCGGGCCGCGACCGCCGGGGTTCAGCAGCGGGATTTTCCGAGCAAAGGCTATGACAAGGTCATCGCGGCCGCAGCCGAGGACCTTCTTGCCTATGTCGGGCGTGATCCCGCGCTGATGGGAGAGCCGCGTTTCGCGCTTGTGCAGCACTCCCCGTATGTCGCGACACTCTGCTACCGGCTGGCCTATTGGCACTGGCATCAGAGCTCTATCGAGATGCGGAGGCAGGCCATGTCGATCGGTCATTACAGCCGGGCGCTGACCGGGGTCGAGATTCATCCCGGAGCAAGGCTTGGCCCCCGCTTCGTCGTCGATCATGGCACCAATACGGTGATCGGGGCGACCTGCGAGATCGGCAGCGATTGCTATGTGCTGAACGGCGTATTGCTGGGGGCGCGCGGGATTTCGGGCAATCCGGACATCAAGCGGCATCCAACAATCGGGGACCGGGTCCAGATCGGCTCATTCGCGCGGATCCTGGGGAATGTGCATGTCGGCGACGATGCCTTTATCGGTCCCCATGCTGTCGTCACCTGCGACACGCCCGCCGGTGCGCGGGTCAGGGCGGTGCATCCTGCCGAATCTGCCATCTCCGGCTTTGTCGAGGAGACACGCCATGCAGGTTGAAACGCCGCTCCGCCGCAAGGGCAATATCCTCGTCAAGATGGAGGCGCTGCAGCCGGGATCCAGCCACAAGGCTCGCGCCTCGCGCCATATTATCCGCCAGGCCATTGCGAACGGGGATCTCAGCCCCGGCGGGCCTCGGCGCATCCTGGAAAAATCGGGCGGCAACCTTGGGGTCGGGCTGGCCTTCGAGGCAGCGCAGCATGGCATCGGCGTCGATCTGGTGATCGGGCTGTCGTTCTCGCGGATCAAGCGGGCGTTGTGCGAGCGCTATGGCGCGCGTGTCATCCATGACGACCTTCTGCGCGCCGGGATGAGCCCGAAAGAGGTGGTGCTGAAACTGGTCGAGGAACAGCCCGAGCGGTATTTCTTCACCGATCAGTTCTCGAACCAGGCCAATCTGGCCGCGCATCTGGTCGAGACGGGCCCCGAGATCGCGGCCCAGATTCGCCCGCTTTTGCAGAAGGACCAACCCCTTATCCTCGTGCTTGGCGCGGGGACGGGTGCGAGCTTTCAGGGAATTGCGACCGTCCTGAAACGGGCGTTCGACAATGTCTCGTGCCAGTTGGTCATGCCCGAAGGCTGCGATCTGGCGACGAACAGTTTCTGCGACCATCCGCTTGAGGGCTTCGCGGTCGGCGTGCGCCCGCCGTTCCTCGATCTGGCGCTGGTCGACGGTATCCACCAGATCGACGGCGCAAGCGCCCGCGCCGGGCAGGCGAGCATGGCCACCGAGATCGGTTTTCTGCCCGGCATGACCAGCGGCGCGAACTATGCCTGCGCAGATCGGCTGGCCGCGTCCCATCCCGACGCCCTGATCCTGACCCTCGCCTATGACAGTGGCGAGGCCTATCTGCCCTGCGGCTGTCCCGCCGCGCCCATCGACAGCAAGGAGCCGGCACATGCCTGACGCAATCACCGAAGCCACCCCACCCGGGCAGCAGAGCTTTGCCTCTGTTGTCAAGCTGGCGCTTTGCAATGGCCTGGGGATTTCTGCGGCGGTGATTTCGGTGACCGCCTCGGCACTTGTGGCCGGCCATGTCGGCTGGACCGGGGCGATGGCAACGGTGCCCTATGGCCTGCAGTTTCTGGCGCTGCTTCTGGCCACATATCCTTCGGCACGGCTGATGAGCCGCCATGGTCGCAAGCCGGTCTTTCTGGCGGCTGCCACCTGCGGCATGATAGGCGGGCTTCTTGGCTATTTCGCGGTCCTGCGCTCGGACCCGATCCTGTTGTGCCTTGCCCATCTTGCCCTGGGGGTGATGCTGGCGAACGCGAACTTCTATCGCTTCGCCGCGCTTGAGGTCGCCCGCCCCGAGCGCAGCGCCTCGGCGATGTCACTGGTGGTCTTCGGCGGCACATTCGCCGCGATCATCGGCCCCGTGCTGTCGCGGCAGGCGATCTTTTCGGCGGATCTTTTCGCCTCGGCCTATCTGAGCATCCTCGCCCTTGGCGCGGTGACCTTCTGCCTTCTGGTTTCGACCAGGCTGCCGGTTTTCGCCAGGGCACCAGCCGGGTTCGGACGCCGCGAGCTTGCCGAGCTTCTCCGTCAGCCGCGAATCCTGATCGGCGCGGGCTTTGCCGCCATCGGCTATGGCGCGATGAACCTGTTGATGATCGCCTCGTCGCTGACGATGGAGCAACTGGGCTGTCTCTACGAAGATATCTCTGTTGCGATTCAGTGGCATGTTCTGGCGATGTTCCTGCCGTCTCTGGTCATGGGGCGGATCATCGCGCAGGTCGGGGCATTCAGCGTCGCACTTGCGGGCGGTGTCATTCTGCTGGCGACCTCTGCCATCGCCTTTCTCAATCCGATGTCAGTTTCCGTGCTTCAGGTCTGTCTGATCACGCTGGGGCTGGGCTGGAACATGACCTATGTCGGCGGCTCGTACCTTGTCGCGAAAAGCGTGGCGCCCGGGCATTCGCTGCCGGCTCAAGCTGTCAACGACCTTGCGATCGGCGTCTTCGCTATGATCGGAGCCTTTCTGCCGGGGGTGATCGTGACGCGCTATGGCTGGGCGGGCGCGAACCTTCTGGTCATCGCGGCACTTCTGCCCGTTGTGCTGATGGCGGCGCTGCACAAGCTGCGCGCCCCGCAGCCCGCACCACAGGGGGTGAAGGACTAGATGCTGCAATGGACTCGTGTTGCTCTGGTGGTCATGAATGCGGTCATCCCGCAGGGGGATGATGTTGAAACGGGGGCTGCTGGTTACAGCCCCAGGCGTCAAGCGAGGAACCTCGCAAGTTCGCCGCTGCAAGCATTTGGCTCAGTTGATGACACCGCCTAGGCCGGCGGCGCGACAATGGCGCGCGCCGCGGCATGGGCCGAGGCCCATGCCCATTGGAAATTATAGCCGCCGAGCCAGCCGGTCACATCCACGACCTCGCCTATGAAATAGAGCCCGGGCACGGATCTGACCTCCATGCTGTGCGAATGCAGCATCGCCGTATCCAGACCGCCCAGCGTTACCTCGGCCGTGCGCCACCCCTCTGAACCGACCGGGCGCAACGCCCAGCGATTGATCCGCGCGCCCAGCCGGTCTAGCGCCGCGTTGCCCTGATCGGCCAGCCGGGCGCCCTGCAATCCGGTTACTGCCGCAATCGCATCGGCCAGTCGCGCGGGCAGCCAGCGGGTCAATGCGACCGCGGGCGAGATCCGTCCGCCCTGCCCGCGCTGGTCGCGCAGCGCCGCGGCGATATCGACGCCGGGGACCAGATCCGCGGTGATCATCTCGCCCGGTTGCCAATAGCTGGAGATCTGCAGGATGGCGGGACCCGAGAGGCCGCGATGGGTGAACAGCAGACCGTCGCGAAAGCTGGCGCGGCGCTTGCCCGCGCCATGGCTGACCTCGGCGATGACCGACAGGCCGGCCAGCGGGCGGCACAGGTCCAGATCCTGCTGCGCGAATGTCAGCGGCACGAGCCCGGCGCGTGGCTCGACCAGGTCGAGGCCGAAGCTGCGGGCGATCTCGTAACCGATGCCGGTCGCCCCCATTTTCGGAATCGATTTGCCGCCCGTCGCGACCACCACATGCCGGGCCGAAATGGGCCCCGCCGAAGTGGCGACGATGAAGCGGTCGCCCTGACGCGAAACCCCCTGCACCGCCGTTTCCAGCCGCAACTCGGCCCCGCGCATGCGGTGCAGCAACATGTCGATGATCTGCCGCGCGCTGCCGTCGCAAAACAGCTGGCCAAGTGTCTTTTCGTGCCAGGCGATGCCCGCGCGATCGACCATGGCGACGAAATCGGTCGCCCGGAACCCCGCCAGCGCCGAGGCGCAGAAGCGCGGGTTCCGCGACAGGAACCGATCCCGCTCGGTCGCGAGGTTGGTGAAATTGCACCGCCCGCCGCCCGAAATCCGGATCTTTTCGCCCGGCGCCCGGGCGTGATCCAGAACCAGAACGCGGGCCGCCCCGCCGCCTTCGCCGAGGATCGATCCCGCACAGAACAACCCCGCCGCGCCGGCGCCCAGAATGACAATGTCCACCGCTTCCATGACCGGCGCTTAGCCGCCCCGAAGAAGCGCGGCAAGCCTGTCGCGGCCGTGGCAGAATGCAAGGCGCGGAAAAAACCGCCTGCTCAGGCCGGAATCGAGGCGGCTCCATCCCGCCGGGCAAGGTGTGTCACAAACGCGGTTTCCGCGATCTGTGCTCAATTCGCAACTTTTCCCATGCATGACAGCGCCGGGCCGCGGGAACCACTATCCCTTTTTGAGAATGTTTACTAAACGTCAGCGCGCGAGCCACCAGCCAGCCTTTACAATTTCGTCACAATAAGGGGCTGGTGATGCGCTCACTCAGACAAAGAATCATATCATCCACGGCGCTGAGCCTGCTTCTGGCCGGATCTTCGACAGCGGTCTGGGCTCAGGACAGCGTCGAAAGCGATGATGACGTCGTCGTGCTGGAACAGGTCGTCCTGACTGCGGAAGAACAGGTCAAGCAGTCTCTGGGCGTGTCCCAGATCACCGAGGAAGACATAGAAAAACAGCCGGTTACCAACGATATCTCGGAAATCGTCCGCAAGATGCCGGGTGTGAACCTGACCGGCGCCACCGCGACCGGCCAGCGTGGCAACCAGCGCCAGATCGACATTCGCGGCATGGGCCCGGAAAACACGCTGATCCTGATCGACGGCAAGCCGGTGATGTCGCGCAACTCGGTCAAGATGAGCCGCGGCGGCGAGCGTGACACGCGCGGCGATTCGAACTGGGTGCCGGCGGAAATGATCGAGCGGATCGAGGTCATCCGCGGCCCGGCGGCGGCGCGCTATGGTTCGGGCGCCTCGGGCGGTGTGGTCAATATCATCACCAAGCGTCCCGAGACCTTTTCGGGACAGATCGGCATGCATCTGGAATATCCCGAAAGCAGCAAGGAGGGGGATACCCGCCGGCTGAACTTCCTGATTGGCGGGCCGATCTCGGAAACCCTCAGCTTCCGTCTGTTCGGCAATATCAACAAGACGGATCGCGACGCGACCGACATCAACCCCGACCCCGAGCCCTATTACGATGAAGATGGGGAACTGGTGGATCTCGACCCGCTGGCCGGCTCCGAAGGCGTGCGCAACAAGGATATCGGCGGCCTGCTGAGCTGGGACGTCGCGCCGGGCCATGTCATCGATTTCGAAGGAAATTTCTCGCGCCAGGGCAATATCTATGCCGGCGATTCGCGCAACGGCAGGATACAGGATACCCCGTCGAGCAGTGACGAGAATGCCCCCAACCTGCTCGATGAGGAAACCAACCGGACCTATCGCCGTGCGCTGTCGGTGACCCATCGCGGCGAATATGATTTCGGCGAATCGAACAGCTATCTCCAGTGGGAAAACACCCGCAATACCCGCCTTTGCTCGGGAACCGCCGGCGGCGGTGAAGACAATATCACCTATTGCGTCGATACCGATGGCGATGGCGAGAACGACGCCACCAAGTTCGGCACCATTGAACTGGACAACGTCACGGCCAAGACCGAATGGATCCTGCCGATGCAGCTTGGCACCAAGAACAGCCGGGTGACCTTTGGCGCGGAATATCGTGGCGAGTTCATGGATGATGCCATCTCGATCCGTGGCGGGCTGGACGATTCGCTGGTCGACGATACAGGCGTGCCCGCGGATTCCGCTGACCGCGACCCGGAATCCGACCAATACACCATCGGCCTTTATGCCGAGGCGAATATCGAATGGAACGACAAGCTGACGCTGACGCCCGGCCTGCGCTTCGACTATAACGACAATTTCGGCAATAACTGGTCGCCCAGCCTGAACGCGACCTATCAGTTCAACGACGAATGGACGATGAAGGTGGGCATCGCCCGCGCCTTCAAGACGCCGAACCTGTTCCAGCTGAACCCGAATTTCGTCTATGTGACGCGCGGAAACGGCTGTCCCTGGATCGACGGCGCGCAGGTCGACGGCCCCTGCTACGTTCTGGGCAACGAGGATCTGGAGGCCGAAACCAGTCTGAACAAGGAAATCGGTATCGCCTATACCGGCCGGAACGGCATCAATGCCAGCCTGACCTATTTCCACAACGACTATAAGAACCGTATCGGTTCGGGCTTTTACCAGTATAACGAAGGCGCCACCACCAACCGCCTGTATCGCTGGGAAAACCAGGGCAAGGCGACGATCTCGGGGCTCGAGGGCAATTTCTCGACCCAGATCGGCGAGCGTTTCGCGTTCAACGCCAACTTCACCAAGATGATCAAATCCGAAAAGGATGACGGCCAGCCGCTGAGCCTGGTGCCGGATTACACCGTCAACGCCGCCTTCGACTGGTATGCGACGAACGACGTGACGGTCACCCTGTCGGCCACCCATTACGGCGAGATCGACGCGGCCAGCATCAACTCGACCACCGGCTCGGAATTCGAGGAAACCACCAAGCGTGGCGGCTACACGCTGTTCAACCTTGGCACGGTCTGGAACGTCACCGACACCGTGCGCCTGTCGGGCGGGGTCACCAACCTGTTCGACAAGACCATCCTGCGCACCGATTCGGGTACCGGCGCCAATACCTATAACGAGCCGGGCCGCGCTTTCTACATGTCGCTGAACAAGACCTTCTAGGCGCAACGACCCGACCGATGATCACCGGGCGGCCCGATATCCGGGCCGCCCGTTTTGCTGCGCGCGCCCTGCCCCGCTTATGGCGCCCCGGCGCTCAGCGCCGCAGATAGAAATCCGAAACGCTGCTGAGCCTGATCTCCATTTCCGGGGCGGCCGCGGCCATCACGTCCAGATCGGCATAGGGTGTCAGGTCCAGCCCGCTTTCCTGCGCGATGGCGCTGATCGGCACCTGACTGTCCTGAAAATCGCCAAAGACGAAGCGCCCGCCCGAGGGGCGCGGCAGGTAGTCCATCTGCGAGCGGCGGTAGCCGATGGTCGTCAGCTCGCCCGTGCCGGCATGGACGAATGCCAGGATTTTCCAGAAGGCCACCGGGATCGGGCGGTTGTAGTAAACCGGGTCCTCGGGGGTCAGGAACGGGCCGGTGATCACGCTCACCTTCAGATTGGCGCGGTCGGCATTGTCGATGACGTAATCTTCCAGCTGCAGCCAGATGCCGCCGTTGAAGCCCTGACGCTGCGGCGCGACATTGGTGATGTGGAACGTATCGGCATTGGCGCGCCGCGCGGTATCGGCATCGCCCCAGTTGGGATCCTCGCGCCGGGTCATGTGGCCGCGGCTGAACAGGCCCCGACGCTCGTCGCCATAGCCTTCGCGCAGGTTCTGGAAACGGGCATCGATCCGCGGATCGCGCCGCCATGTGTCATCGCGCGGCACCTCGCGATCCGATTGCGCGCCGTCGATATTGCAGGCGCTGAACAGCGGCAGGCCCCGCGACTGCGACATCCGGACCGAGAAATGCGTATAGCGCAATTCGCTGACATCCTGGCCCGGGCGGCGTGCCTCGGGCGTCAGCGGCGCCAGATCATCGGCCCAACGGCCCGCTCCCGGCAGGGGCAAGGGGGTGTCGGGCAGGACAAAGCCGGGATCATAGCCCCGGCGGTCGTCATAATCCTGCAGCGGCCGCAGCGCCTCGGTCACCCGCAGGGCCTGCGGCGTGTCGGCCGGGCCGAAGCCGCGCCGCCTCAGCGCAGCTGCGCCTTGTGCGGCGGGTTGAGCTTGAAGATCTTTTCCTTCGAGACCTGCCAGTCGGCAAGATCGCCGATGCACTCGCGCACCTCTTTGACACTGCCCTTGACCCGGATCGTGCCGGGCACGACCTCTTCGGCGGGAAGCGGCTTCAGATGGTCCAGCAATTCGGCCGTTTCCGAGCGGCTGGGATCGCGGTCGTCGGAATAGACCAATATGCAGTTCTCGGTCGATTTGCTTTGCGTTTTCATTCCCATCACCCTTGATCGATCAGCCCGGCGCCTTCGTATTCCGCGCCGAAGCCGATCGGAACAGCATGGCTATTCGCCATCTTGATAATGTCGTCCGAGCGCTGCTGGTTCCGCTCGGCCGACAGGATATCGGGATTTCGGGACAGCAGCCGCGAAACAAGCCCGGCCACGGCCGGACAGGCCATCGAGGTGCCATCCATCACCCCTTTCGAGTCCTTGCTGACCCAAGATATAATACCAACGCCGGGTCCGATAAAGTCCACTTCGGGCCCGATATTGCTGAACCTGGCGAAAAAGCTATCCCCGACAGGCGCCGGATCCTCGGCGATGTTGCGCGCGGTGATCGCGCCCTCGGGCCATGTGTCCAGCACGCCGCCGGCCGAGACGGCCACCACCACGCCCGACCGCGCCGGATACGAAACGCGCGCCATATAGTCGTTTCCAGTGGCCGCGATGCACACCACGCCCATCGCCCGCGCCCGCCGCACCTCGCGCGAAATCGCCACCGGCTCGGAGGCCTGGCCCAGGCTCATGTTGATGATGTCGCAGCCATCCTCGATCGCCTGGCGGATGGCGCGGGCGATGGCGAATTCGGCGGCGCCGTCCTGCCCGGCCTCGAAAACGCGATAGGAATGCAGCGTCACCGCCGGCGCGATCCGGGCGACGATGCCCGCGACATGGGTGCCATGCCCGGCGCCATTGTCGAACCATTCATCGGCGGGCTCGGTCCCGGTGGTGTTCAGCCCGCGTCCCAGGTTCAAGCCGGCGGCGGGATCGACGCCGGTATCGATGATCGCGACCCTGACCCCCTGCCCGTCGGCAGGCTGCGCCGGGGCCAGCATCCGGTCCAGCCCGTCCTGAAAATCCCCGGCGATCGGGACCAGCGACAGGTTCACCTCGGTCGGTCCCTCGTCCTCGACCGGGATCGCCTCGGCCCCGGCCGGCCAGTAGCCGGCCAGAGGCTGGCAGATCACCGCGTCGATCCGTTTCTGTCCCGCCGGCAACGGCGTGCTGAAACCTCCGTCATTGTCGGTCTCGACATCCGAGATGCCAAAGCCGCGCCGGCTGTCCAGCACCACCACGACCGAGGCCCCGGCAACCGGCTTGCCGGTGACCGCGTCCACGCAGCGCAGCGACAGTTCCTTGGCCGAGCGAAAGGCCGCCGGCTTGGCCTGTTTGCGGATGATGTTCATCTGGCCATAGCGCAGCGGATAGAGCAGCAATTCGCGCCGGACCCGCAGGCCGGGATAGGCGCGCTGCAATTCGCGCGCCTGATCCGGGGTCATGCTGACCAGAGAGGCCTCGTTCTCGCCGATGGAATCGATCAGCCGGATGCGCCCGGCCTCGGTCTCCATCACGCGCAGCCGCGGCCGGATCACCGGCGCCGTGCCCGTCCCCGCGCCATGGGCCACGCTGGACATCAGCGCGGCGCCGGGCTTTCTGAACAGCCGGGAATGCATGGCGCGGAACAGCCGGAAGCTGGATGTTTCCATGCTGTCGTTAAAGACATTGTCGTCGGGCACGATGACGTAACGGGCATTCTTTCGGGACATGGCCACGGCTCCTTGCTACATCCACAAGGCTACACGAATGACACGATTTCGCCAGACGGCCCATATCCGGCAATGCCGGAAATCCGCCGAGCGACAGGCTGCCCTGGGCCGAAAACGGCTATGAGACGGCCAGCAATCCGGCCCGGTCATGCTCTGGCCGGCTGTCGCGGAACGCAAGCCCGTTCGCGGCCAGGAAATCCTGATAGATCCGCTTGTTCCGGGCGCGCCTGTCACGATAGGCCCGCACCATTTCGGCCAGGTTCCCGGGCAGCGTGACGCGGGCATTACGGACATCCAGAACCGTGTCGGGATCGGCGGTCGGAATGCCGGCGAAGTCGATCAGTTCCCGGGTCCGGGAATCATGGGGCAGAAGCAGCGCCGGAACGCCCGAGTTCAGCGCCAGGATCGCGCCATGCAACCGGCTGCCGACAACTGCGGTTTTCGTTTTCAGATAATCCGACCAGCTGTCGATATTGGTGAACACGCGGCCGCGCAGCTCAAGATAGTCGCGCATCGCCGGGGCGCTGTCGAAACCGTAAAGCTGCGGCAGGCCGCTGTCATGTGCGGCCTGCTCCCAGCCCTCGCGGCCGGTGCCGTCCAGATAGGCGATCTCCAGCTTTTCGGACTGGTAGACGATGTCGTAATTGCCGCGTCCCGCGATGCGGAAGATGTCGTTGTCCAAGAGCTTTCGCCGCAGGACCGGCCGCGCCATGACATAGCGGGTTCCCTGCAGCACGATGCCGCCATTTGCGCCGTCATCGCTGCGCGCCGCGACATCCATGTAAAGCGACGGGCAGCCGGTCACCACGGTATTGGTGATCCCGTGCCGTGCCAGCACCGCGCGGGTGAATTCGCCGCGCAGCGAGATCGAAGCGTTCTTGTGCGACAGCACCCGCGCCAGATCCAGCGCCGAGGGTGAAATATCCACCTCAAGACTGTCCAGCGACGGCGCCTGCGTGCCCAGCCCGACGCAGGTCACCGGAATGGTCAGCTGCTCGATCCGGCGGGCGAGATCCGCGAAATCGCTGTTGGCGTTCAGCCAGTTCGCCGCCGGAACGATGACGGCATCGAATTTCTCGTTCACCGCCTCGGGCGTGAAGCGAAACCCCACCCATTCGACCTGGGCATCGAGGTTTCGGTAGACGGCCTCGGTGAACATGTAGTTCCCGGTATTCGTCTTGATCGGAGCGCCAGTCGCGCGGCGAAGGGTAACGGCGGCTATACGCATCATGCCTCGTCAGATCTGTTGCAAAGGCGCCGCAGCGGCCCGAATTCGCGGGCAAAATGGCACCATCGCCGGACAAGCGCAAGCAGCCGCAAGCCCGGCCCCGGGGGAATATCCCTGCCCGCCTAGCGGCGGGTGATCCCCTCGATCGGCGGCGGCGGAACCGGCCGGGTCACCAGATGGCTTTTGCGTTTCTCGTAAAAGGCATTGCCGCCGGTCACCAGGACGTAATGCATGTTGTCATAGGAAAACCGGTAGCCTGCGGTGTGAAAGAACATCGCGTTGCCGATCAGGGGATGGCGCTCTCCGCGCAGAACCGATCGCGCGGTGTCGCGGATCAGCGGCATGGAGCGGGGATTCATCTCGCGCGACATGATGCCCCGGGCGAACTGTCCCTTTTGCCCGACGACGCCGCAGACCGAATTGGGAAACTGGCCGGATTCGACCCGGTTCATGACCACGCTGCCCACCGCCACCATGCCGTCCCTGCTGGAGCGGTTGGATTCGAAATACATCGCCCGCTCCATGCAATCCTGGGCCGAGCGCCGCTGCGCCAAGCCGCAGCCCGCCAGCACAAGCAGCACCGAGGCCAGCGCGACGGCGATCCGCAGTTTCGGTTTTCGATCTGTCATGCACTGCCCTTTCGATGCCCTGCCGAGCGTTGTTTTCGTTTGGCGACTGCTTAGCAAATGCCCGCGCGCGGGTTCAACACCCGGCGCGCTGTCGCGACCGAAGCGGGTCATCGGACGGGCGAAGGACGCGAGCCGAGGACGGGCGCTCAGGCACCCGACCGGGCGTCGAAGGCAGCAGCACCTCCTGCCAGTGCCCGAATTTCGCGCAGTCGGCCAGCCGGCCGATCTTGCCCAGTTCGCGCGACAGGCTCCGGACGCAATGGCGCATCGCCAGCCTTTCCCCCTCCTGCGCGGCCAGAGGATATCCCGTAGAGACGGCGTTACAGATCTCGCCTCCAACGATTTCAAATGGATCGGCCAGAAAGGTCAGGTAGGTATCCGCTGCCCGTTCGCCCCCGGACGGCAGCAGGTATTCCCAGATCAGGCGCCGTTCGACCGGCCCGGAGCCGCAGCCGCCGTAGCGAGGCATCGTCGAACAGCGTGGCGCCGCTGCGCGGTCATCCGCCGTCGCCAGAAAGATAACCGAGCGTCAGCGGATCTTTCGGGCAGCGTTGCATGTCTGAGATCAGCGCTTCCGGCTGTGCTCGGTCGGAGGGGCAAGGGTAAGGCAGGTGTCATCGCGTCCCATTCCCGAGACATGTCCAAACGCACAAGGGAATCATCCGTCACATGGCGGATACCGGGCGCACGTCATTGTCATCAGCCGGCGCTTGACCGTGGCGCCGGCTGATGGCTTGCATGGGGCCAGATGAAAGGAACCGCCATGCGCCGCGCTTTCGCCGCCCTCGCCCTGATCCTGCTGTTTGCCGCGCCGCTCGCCTTGCCCGCCGCCGCGCAGGAGTTGAGCAACGAAGAGATCGCCGCGATCAAGAATGCCGTCTTCAACGACCCCGAGGCGCCCGTCATGGGCAATCCGCAGGGCGATGTCGTGCTGGTCGAATTCACCGATTACAATTGCGGCTTTTGCCGCAAGACCATGCCCGAGGTCCGCGCGCTGCTGCAATCCGACCCCGGCATCAGGATGGTGATGCACGAGATCCCGGTTTTCGGCGAGGGCTCGCGCTATGCCGCCATGGCGGCGCTGGCAGCCAGGGAGCAGGGCAAGTACGAGGTCTTTCACCGGGCGCTGATGTCGATGCGCGGCAAGGCCGAAAAGGCCTCGGTCCTGCGGGTCGCGCGAAAGGTCGGTCTGGATGTCCCGAGGCTCGAGCGGGACATGCAATCGCCGCGCATCACCCGGCAGATCGAGGATTCGCTGGCGCTGGCCGATGATATCGGACTGGTCGGCACGCCCAGCTTCATCGCCGGGAACCGCGCCCAGTTCGGCTATATGTCCCGGGAACAGCTGGCCGAGCTGGTGGCCGAGGCGCGCGCCACGCGATAGCGCGCGCCGGGGCGCGGCTTTCGCCGCCTAGCCCTGGATATCCTGCCCCAGATGCCGGGCGACGGTGAAGATGTCCTTGTCGCCGCGCCCCGACAGGTTCACCACCATGATATGATCGCGCGGCAGATCGGGCGCGATCTTGATGACATGGGCCAGCGCGTGGCAGGGCTCCAGCGCGGGGATGATGCCCTCCAGCCGGCACAGGGTCTGGAAGGCCGCCAGTGCCTCGTCATCGGTGCAGCTGACATATTCGGCGCGGCCCCGCTCCTTGAGCCAGGCATGTTCCGGGCCGATCCCCGGATAATCCAGCCCGGCGCTGATCGAATAGCCTTCAAGGATCTGGCCGGCCGCATCCTGCAACAGATAGGTACGGTTGCCATGCAGGACGCCGGGACGGCCGCCGCTGAGGCTGGCGCAATGCTCCATGCGCTCGTCGACGCCCTTGCCGCCCGCCTCGACCCCGATGATGCGCACCGAAGGTTCGTCGAGAAACGGATAGAACAGCCCCATCGCGTTCGAGCCGCCGCCGATCGCGGCGATCACGCTGTCGGGCAGACGGCCCTTGCCCTCTTGCGCCTCGAGCTGGCTGCGCGTCTCGCGGCCGATGATTGCCTGGAAATCGCGGACCATGGCCGGATAGGGATGCGGGCCGGCCACGGTGCCGATGCAGTAGAAAGTGTCGCGGACATTGGTGACCCAGTCGCGCAGCGCATCGTTCATCGCATCCTTCAGCGTGCCGCGACCGCTGGTCACCGGCACCACCTCAGCGCCCAGCAGCTTCATGCGGAACACGTTCGGGGCCTGCCGCTCGACATCATGGGCGCCCATATAGACCACGCATTTCAACCCGAAACGGGCGCAGACGGTGGCTGTGGCGACGCCATGCTGGCCGGCGCCGGTCTCGGCGATGATGCGGCTCTTGCCCATCCGCCGCGCCAGCAGGATCTGGCCCAGCACGTTGTTGATCTTGTGGCTGCCGGTATGGTTCAGCTCTTCGCGCTTGAGATAGATCTTGGCGCCGCCCAGCTCTTCGGTCAGGCGGGGGGCGAAGTAAAGCGGGCTGGGGCGGCCGACATAATGGGTCCAGAGATGTTCCATCTCGGCCCAGAAGTCCTTGTCCTGCTTGGCGCGTTCATATTCCGCCTCGAGATCGAGGATCAGCGGCATCAGCGTCTCGCTGACGAAGCGGCCGCCGAAAATGCCGAAACGGCCCTGCTCGTCCGGGCCGTTCATGAAACTGTTGATGAGGTCTTCGGCCATGGCTCTCCTCGCGCGGTCGGGACGTGGGTATGCGGGCGCCGATGACGCCCGTCAAAGGGGTTTCTTATATCCGATATGCGAAGGGGTAAAGCCGAGCCGGTCATAGAAACGATGCGCGTCCTGGCGGCTGCGATTGCTGGTGAACTGCAAAAGCCCGCAGCCGGCGGCGCGGGCACGGGCCTCGGCGTCGCGGATCAGGGCCTCGCCAATGCGCCGACCGCGATGCGAGGCGGCGACGCGGACGCCCTCGATCTGGGCGCGGCGGGTGGCGGCGAGCGACAGGCCCGAGATAAAGCTGATCTGGTAGCAGGCGACGATATCGGCGCCGATGGTGCCGACGACAAGATGGTTGGCGGCTTCGCCCTGCATGGCCTCGAACGCGGCCAGATAGGGGGCGAGATCCGTGCTTTCGCGGGTTCTGCCCAGCCGGTCATCGGCCAGCAGCGCCACGATGGCGGGCAGATCGGCGCGGGTGGCGTGACGGAATTCGACGCCCCGGTTCACAGGATCGGTGCCGTGGCGCGGGCGATGAAGTCGCGGATGCGCCCGGGATCCTTGATGCCCGGCGCGCTTTCCACCCCCGATGAGACATCGACGCCCGGCGCGCGGGTCAGGCGCAGCGCCTCGGTCACATTGTCGGGGGTCAGGCCGCCGGCGAGCAGCCATGGCTTGAGCATCTGCCGCCCCGCCAGCAGCCGCCAGTCAAAGGCCAGCCCGTTGCCGCCGGGCAGCTCCGCGTCCGGCGGCGGCTTGGCGTCGATCAGCAGCATGTCCGCCGCCAGCCCGTAATCCCAAAGCGCATCCAGATCGCGCGGCTCCGCCATGCCGACCGCCTTGATCACCGGCAGGCCGGTCAGCGCCTTGACCTCGGCCACGCGCGCGGGCGCTTCACTGCCATGCAACTGGATCATGTCCAGCGGCACCCCGGAGAGGACATCGCCCAGCAGCGCATCGTCGGGGTTCACGAACAGCCCCACCTTGGCCACGCCCAGCGGCACCCGGGCGGCCAGATCGGCCGCGCGATCCGGCGCGATATGGCGCGGGGATTTCGGAAAGAAGACAAAGCCGACATAGCGCGCGCCGGCATCGACCGCGGCACCAAGCCCTGCCGGCTCGGTCAGGCCGCAGATCTTGACAGAGACGGGCATGGCCTAGCGTGGCGCGGGCAATGCGCCCCCCGTGGCCGGGGTCGCCGGCTTGCGCGCCGGGGTATCGTCAAGGATCGCCAGCACCTCGTCCTTTGAGGCGGCATGGGTGCGGCGCAGATCGCCCATCTCGCGCTCGAGCCGGGCGAGGTGATGCGCGCGGGTTTTCGATTCAGCGCGCAGATGGGCCTCGCGCAGCCATTCCCAGACCAGGCCGACCAGAACGCCGAAAACCATCGCGAGGAACAGCGCCAGGAAGCCGGGCATGGTCAGCGCCCAGTCACGGCCGGTAAATTCGGCAATGTTCTGCGGCAGCAGGCCGATGGTGATCGGCGCCCGGTTCGCGGTTGCCACCAGAATCAGCACGATGGCCAGAATGACAATGAAAACGAGCCGGATCGCGCGCATAAGTTCACCCCGTTGAAATCTTCGCGGCCAATCTGGCCTATTCGGCGCCGCCGTTCAACCGGTCACGCAGGAGCTTGCCGGTCTTGAAAAAGGGAACATGCTTTTCCTCGACGCTGACCGCCTCGCCGGTGCGGGGGTTGCGGCCCTGGCGCGCGTCGCGTTTCTTGACCGAGAATGCGCCGAAACCGCGCAGCTCGACCCGGTCGCCACGGGACATGGCGTCGATGATCTCTTCGAATACCGTGTTCACGATGCGCTCGACATCACGTTGAAAGAGATGGGGGTTCTCTTCCGAGATTTTTTGAATCAATTCGGACCGGATCATGGCACTTCCTGAATATGGGCTCCAACAAGGACACCGCCACGGCGATCTTATGCATGGGTACGCGGCGATCAATGGCAGAACGCCTTACCGCGGAAATGGTTGCCCGATTTTTTCGAACCGTCCGGTTTTGGCAGCTGAAAGTCAGACGCCCCCGGACCAGCCGGGGGCGTCGATCGCGTCAACGGGTGTCAGTTCTTGCTTTTCAGCGCCGCACCCAGGATATCGCCCAGCGAGGCGCCCGAGTCCGAGCTGCCATACTGTTCGATCGCATCCTTTTCCTCGGCGATCTCGCGGGCCTTGATCGACAGGCCCAGACGGCGCGTCTTGGTGTCGATATTGGTCACGCGCACATCGACATTGTCGCCGACCTGGAAACGCTCGGGGCGCTGGTCCTGACGGTCGCGGGCCAGATCCGAACGGCGGATGAAGCTCTTCATGCCGTTATATTCGACCTCGATGCCGCCATCCTCGATCGCGGTGACCGCGACGGTGATGACCGAGCCGCGCTTGACGCCCTCGACCGCCTCGGCCATGGCCTCGTTTTCAAGCGCCTTGATCGACAGCGAGATGCGCTCCTTGTCGATATCGACCTCCTGCACGACCGCCTTGACGACATCGCCCTTGCGGAAGTCCTGGATGGCGTCCTCGCCGCGGGCATCCCAGCTGATGTCCGACAGGTGAACCATGCCGTCGATATCGCCTTCCAGACCGACGAACAGACCGAATTCGGTGATGTTCTTGACCTCGCCCTCGATGACGGTGCCGGCGGGATGGGTTTCGGCAAAGACCTCCCACGGGTTGCGCATGGTCTGCTTGAGACCCAGCGAAACGCGGCGCTTGGCCTCGTCGATTTCCAGCACCATGACGTCGACTTCCTGGCTGGTCGAGACGATCTTGCCGGGATGGACGTTCTTCTTGGTCCAGCTCATTTCGCTGACATGGACCAGACCCTCGACGCCGGCTTCCAGTTCGACAAAGGCGCCGTAATCGGTGATGTTGGTCACCCGGCCGGCATGGACCGAACCCAGCGGGAATTTTTCCGAGACCGTATCCCACGGATCGGCCAGAAGCTGCTTCATGCCCAGGCTGATGCGGTGGGTTTCCTTGTTGATCTTGACGACCTGGACCTTGACGGTCTCGCCGATCGACAGGATCTCGGACGGGTGGTTGACGCGGCGCCAGGCCATGTCGGTGACGTGCAGCAACCCGTCAACACCGCCCAGATCGACGAAGGCGCCGTATTCGGTGATGTTCTTGACCACGCCATCAGCAGTCTGGCCTTCGGTCAGGTTGGCGATGACTTCGGCGCGCTGCTCGGCGCGGCTCTCTTCCAGGATGGCGCGGCGCGAGACGACGATATTGCCGCGGCGGCGGTCCATCTTCAGGATCTGGAACGGCTGCTTGAGACCCATCAGCGGGCCGGCATCGCGCACCGGGCGGACATCGACCTGAGAGCCGGGCAGGAAGGCCACGGCGCCGCCCAGATCGACGGTGAAGCCGCCCTTGACGCGGCCGAAGATGGCGCCTTCGACGCGCTCTTCGGCGGCATAGGCTTTCTCCAGGCGGTCCCAGGCCTCTTCACGGCGGGCCTTCTCGCGCGAGATCGAGGCCTCGCCGCGGGCGTTCTCGACGCGGTCCAGATAGACCTCGACCTCATCGCCGACGGCCAGCTTGGCATCCTCGCCGGGATTGGCGAATTCCTTGAGATCGACGCGGCCTTCCATCTTGTAGCCGACATCGATGATGGCCTGGCCCGCCTCGATGGCGATGACGCGGCCCTTGACGACCGAACCCTCGTCGGGGGTGTCAATGCTGAGGCTTTCGTTCAGGAGGGCCTCGAACTCCTCCATGGTCGCTTTAGCGCACATATATATCCAGTTTCCTTTACATTGTTTTCCGGCCTGACGGTTGGCTCCGCCGGTCTTTTTGTAGCCATCGGAACAAGTACAAGGGTCGCGGCGCGACGCCCGACCCTGTCCTGAAGCGGCCCGTTCTGGCCCCATCGCTTGTCCTGACCCGCGCCGTATAGCGCCCCGAAGGCGTTCTGGCAAGCGCCGGCGCCCGGAAAACGCTAGCTGGCGGCGGCGATTTCGCGCCCCAGCAGCGCGACCAGATCGGCCGCCGGCATGGGGCGGACCCGCGCCGCGCCGGTGCCGGCCCAGAACGGGGCGTAATCGGTCCCGCCGGCGGCCCGGTGCAGTGCCCTGGCCGCGTCATAGGCGATGGGATAATCGGGCAGCGCCGGCGCATCCGCCGCCCCGGCCAGCGCGGTTAGCCGGTTTTCCAGCCCCCGCGCCGGGCGTCCCGAGATCGCCCGCGTCATCACCGGCCGCGCCTGCGTCAGCCGCGCGCGATAAAGATCGCTGGCCGCCGATTCCGGGCATGCGACAAAGGCCGTGCCCATCTGCACCGCCACGGCGCCCGCGCGCAGGTGGCGCGCCGCATCCGCCCCGTCCATGATGCCGCCCGCCGCGATCAGCGGCAGGCCGATATCCGCAAGCGCCGCCTGCAATTCGGCGGTGGACAGGCATTCATCCGGCCCGTCGGGATCGAAGATGCCGCGATGGCCGCCCGCCTCATGGCCCTGCACGATGATCGCATCCAGCCCGGCAGCGCGGATCGCCTGCGCCTCGGCGCGCGAGGTCGCCGTCGCGGCCAGCAGCGCGCCGGTCCCGCGCAACGCGGCGAGGCGCGCGGCATCGGGCAGGCCGAAGTGAAAGCTGATCATCGCGGGCCGGGCCGCGATCACCGCGCGCAGCATGGCGTCATCGACCAGAAGGCTGCGATAGGTCTCGTGCAGCGCCGCCGGCGGCTCGGCCCCCGCGCGGTGAAATTCGGCGCGCAGGTAATCCAGCCATGCCGCCTCGCGCGCGGGATCGGCGGTTGCCGGGCGATGGCAGAACAGGTTGACGCCATAGCGCGCCGAACCCAGCAGCGCCGCCGTTTCCGCCATCATCGCGGCCGCCTGATCGGCATGCGAGGAACCCAGCCCCAAGGAACCCAGCCCCCCTGCCCGGCTGACCGCCGCCGCAAGCGCGGGCGTGGCGATGCCGGCCATCGGAGCCTGGATGACGGGAACCTGCAGATGGGTCAGGGAAAAGCTCATGCGCCTGCCTCCCTGGCGCGCGCGACGGCCAGCGCCACGGCCTCGTCTATGGTCATGTCGCTGGTATCGAAGATCAGCGCATCGTCCGCCGGCCGCATCGGCGAGGCGCTGCGCGCCGCATCGCGGGCATCGCGTTCGCGCAATTCGGCCAGCAGATCGCCGGCATCCACCCCAAGCTCGGCCGCCCGCCTTTGGGCGCGCACCTCGTCGCAGGCGGTCACGTAAAGCTTCAGCTGGGCATCGGGGCAGATCACCGTGCCGATATCGCGCCCGTCCAGCACCGCGCCCGGATCCTGCCGGGCAAAGCCGCGCTGGAAATCGACCAGCAGGGCGCGCACCTCGGGGATGGCGGCGACGCGGCTGGCGGCCTGCCCGGCCTCGGCCGTGCGCAGATCGTCACGGGCCAGATCCGCGGGCGTCAGCGACCGCGCCGCCGCGACCGGATCGCCGCCCATGGCGCCGATCGCACGGTAAAGCAGCCCGGTATCCAAATGGTGAAAACCGAAATGCCGGGCCAGCGATCGCGCGATGGTTCCCTTGCCCGAGGCGGCCGGTCCGTCGATGGCGATGGTGAAGGGCATGGCTTCCTCGGGGGTTGGGCGGGACCGGGCCGTCCCTGATCTGTTCCCTTTCATTGCACCCGCCGGCGCCAAAGGTCCAGCACCCGCGCCGCGATGATCGCCGACAATTCGCCGAAAACCGCGCCGCGTCTTCGTCATTTCGTCGCGTCATGCGGGCGGATCTGCTATTCTTTGCGGCACAAGGCTTGACCTTGCGCCCGGATTGGTTTGCATCAGGCATGATAATAAATCTAGACATGGGAGGTAATATGTCGATTTTTTCACCCCGGATGCTGGCCGCATCCGCGCTGGCCGTGATGGCTGCGGCGCCGCTGCATGCAAAGACCTTCGTCTATTGCTCGGAGGGCTCGCCCGAGGGCTTCGACCCCGCGCCCTATACCGCCGGCACCACCTTCGACGCATCGGGCCATGCCGTCTACAATCGTCTGGTGCAGTTCAAGCCCGGCACGACCGAAATCGAGCCCGCCCTGGCGGAAAGCTGGGAGGTGTCCGAGGACGGCCTGGAATATACCTTCAAGCTGCGTCAGGGGGTCAAGTTCCACGCGAATGACAAGTTCACGCCCAGCCGCGATTTCAACGCCGATGACGTGATCTTCACCTTTGAGCGTCAGGCCAATGCCGACCATCCCTGGAACCAGTACCTGGCCGGGATCACCTATGAATATTACTCGTCGATGGAAATGGACAAGCTGATCAAATCCATCGAGAAGATCGACGACAATACCGTCAAGTTCACCCTGAACCAGCCCGAGGCGCCGTTCCTCGCCAATGTCGCCATGCCCTTCGTGTCGATCCTGTCCAAGGAATATGCCGATACGCTGGAGGCCGCCGGCACCCGCGAGGATCTGAACAACGCGCCCATCGGCACCGGCCCGTTCCGGTTCGTGGCCTATCAGAAGGACGCGGTGATCCGTTACCAGAAGAACGCCGATTACTGGGGCGAAGCGCCCAAGATCGACGATCTGGTATTCGCGATCACGCCCGACGCCTCGGTGCGGCTGCAAAAGCTCAAGGCCGGCGAATGCCACCTGATGCCCTATCCCGCGCCCGCCGATCTGGACGACATCCGCGCCGATCCGAACCTGAAACTGGACGAGCAGCCCGGCCTGAACGTCGGCTATCTGGCCTATAACACCACCGTCGCCCCCTTCGACAATCCGCAGGTCCGCAAGGCGCTGAACATGGCGATGGACAAGCAGGCGATGATCGAGGCCGTCTATCAGGGCAGCGCCGAGGTCGCCAAGAACCCGATCCCGCCAACCATGTGGTCCTATAACGACGCGGTTGAGGACGATGCCTACGATCCCGAAGCCGCGAAGAAGATGCTGGAAGATGCCGGCGTCACCGATCTCAGCATGGAGGTCTGGGCGATGCCGGTGCAGCGCCCCTACATGCCCAATGCGCGCCGCGCCGCCGAGATGATCCAGGCCGATTTCGACAAGGTCGGCGTCAAGGTCAAGATCGTCAGCTACGAATGGGGCGAATACCTGAAAAAGTCGATGGAAGAGGGCCGCGAGGGCGCCGTCATCCTGGGCTGGACGGGCGACAATGGCGACCCGGACAACTTCCTGTCGGTACTGCTGAGCTGCGCCTCGGCGGCGCCGGGCGGCGCCAACCGCGCCTTCTGGTGCAACGAGGAGTTTTCGGACCTGCTGGCCAGGGCCAAGGCGACCTCGGACCCGGCGGAACGCACCAGCCTTTATGAACAGGCGCAGGTCATCTTCAAGGATCAGGCGCCCTGGGCCACGCTGGCGCATTCGACGCAATATGTGCCGATGGCCAGGAACGTCACCGGCTTCGTGCAGTCGCCGCTGGGCGATTACACCTTCGAATCCGTCGACCTGACCGAATAGTTTCGATCGGGCAGAAACGCTTGCGGCCGTGCGGAATTTCCTTTCGCACGGCCTTTGAGGCATAGGATTCGATGATCAGGTTCATTCTTTCGAAACTACTCTATCTCGTCCCGACGCTGCTCGGGATCACGCTGGTGGCCTTTGGCTTCATCCGGCTGCTGCCCGGCGATCCGGTGCTGCTGATGGCGGGCGAGCGCGGCGTGTCGCCCGAGCGCTATGCCCAGATCGCGGCGCAGCTCGGCTATGACAAGCCGGTCTGGCAACAATATCTTGGCTATCTGGGCGATCTGCTGCAGGGCGATCTGGGCAATTCGCTGGTCACCAAGCGGCCGGTGCTGGACGAATTCCTGGCGCTGTTTCCGGCCACGGTGGAACTGGGGCTGGTCGCCATCCTGATCGCGGCTTTCGTCGGCGTTCCGGTGGGCGTCATCGCCGCGATCAAACGCGGCAGCTGGTTCGACCAGATCTCCATGACCGGCGCGCTGATCGGTTTTTCCATGCCGATCTTCTGGTGGGGGCTTTTGCTGATCATCCTGTTCTCCGGCATCCTGGGCTGGACGCCCGTTTCGGGGCGCATTTCGCTGATGTATTACTTTCCGCCGGTCACCGGCTTCATGCTGATCGACAGCCTGCTGTCGGGGCAGGATGGCGCCTTCGCCTCGGCCGTCAGCCACCTGATCCTGCCCTCGATCGTGCTGGACACGATCCCCTTGGCGGTGATCGCGCGCCAGACCCGTTCCGCCATGCTTGAGGTCATGGGCGAGGATTACGTCCGCACCGCCCGCGCCAAGGGCCTGCCGCCCGCCCGCGTGATCGGCGTGCATGCGCTGCGCAACGCGATGATCCCGGTGATCACCACCATCGGCTTGCAGATCGGCGTGCTGATGGCCGGCGCCATCCTGACCGAGACGATCTTTTCCTGGCCCGGCATCGGCAAGTGGATGATCGATTCGATCTCGCGCCGCGATTACCCGGTGGTGCAAAGCGGCCTGCTGCTGATCGCCGGCATCGTGATGATCGTGAACCTGATCGTGGACCTGACCTATGGTCTCATCAACCCAAGGATCCGGCACCAATGACCGACAGCAATCTTACCACCTCGGACGCGGCCATCCGCCGCCAGCTGCTCAGGGAATTCTGGTTCTATTTCAGCCAGAACCGTGGCGCGGTGCTTGGGCTTGCGGTCTTTGTCCTGCTGGTCCTGACCGCCGTCTTCGCCTCGTTGCTGGCGCCGCATGACCCGACGCAGCAATATCGCGACGCGCTTCTGGTGCCGCCCGTCTGGGCCGAGGGCGGGCGCGCGGAATTTTTGCTGGGCACCGATGCGGTCGGCCGGGACATGCTGTCGCGGCTGATCCATGGATCGCAATATTCGCTGTTCATCGGCATCGTCGTCGTCGCCATCGCGCTGACCGGCGGTGTGGTGATCGGGCTGATCGCCGGCTTTTACGGCGGCTGGGTCGACAGCGTCATCATGCGGGTGATGGACGTGATCCTGGCCTTTCCCTCGCTGCTGCTGGCGCTGGTTCTGGTCGCGGTTCTGGGACCGGGGCTGACCAATGCGATGATCGCCATCGCCATCGTCTATCAGCCGCATTTCGCCCGCCTGGCCCGCGCCGCGGTGATGGGCGAAAAGGCCCGCGAATATGTCGCCGCCGCGCGCGTGGCCGGGGCCTCGAACCTGCGGCTGATGTTCCGGACCATCCTGCCCAACTGTCTGGCGCCCCTGATCGTGCAGGCGACGCTCAGCTTTTCCAGCGCGGTGCTGGATTCGGCGGCGCTCGGCTTTCTGGGCATGGGCGCGCAGCCGCCGACGCCCGAATGGGGCACCATGCTGGCCGAGGCGCGCGAATTCATCCTGCGAGCCTGGTGGGTGGTGACCTTCCCGGGTCTCGCGATCCTGACCTCGGTCCTCGCGATCAACCTGATGGGCGACGGGCTGCGCGACGCGCTCGACCCGAAACTGAAGCGGAGCTGAGACCATGGCCTTGCTGACAATCCGCAATCTCACCGTCCGCTTCGGCACCTCGACCGGCAGTTTCACCGCCGTGGACGGCATCGACGTCCATGTCGACAAGGGCGAGGTGCTGGCCATCGTGGGCGAATCGGGCTCGGGCAAGTCGGTCTCGATGCTGGCGGCCATGGGGCTTTTGCCCGATACCGCGACCGTCACCGCCGACGAGATGACGTTCGACGGCCGCGACCTGCTGTCGATGACCCCGCGCCAGCGTCGCCAGATCATCGGGCGCGAGATCACGATGATCTTTCAGGAACCCATCGCCTCGCTGAACCCCTCCTTCACGGCGGGCTATCAGATCGAGGAGGTGCTGCGCCTGAACGCGGGCCTGTCGCGCAAGGCCGCCCGCGCCCGCGCCATCGACCTGTTCGAACAGGTCGGCCTGCCAGACCCCGAGGGCAAGCTGAAATCCTATCCGCACCAGATGTCGGGCGGGCAGTCGCAGCGGGTGATGATCGCCATGGCCATCGCCACCAATCCGCGCCTGCTGATCGCGGATGAGCCGACAACGGCGCTGGACGTGACCATCCAGAAGCAGATCCTCGATCTGCTGATGGAATTGCAGCAGGAAACCGGCATGGCACTGATCCTGATCACCCATGACATGGGCGTGGTGGCCGAAACCGCCGACCGCGTGCAGGTCCAGTACAAAGGCAAGAAGATGGAAGAGGCCGATGTGCTGAGCCTGTTCGAGAACCCGCAGAACCCCTATACCCGCGCGCTGCTGTCAGCCCTGCCGGAAAACGCGACCGGCGACCGGCTGTCCACCGTGGCCAGCTTCCTTGAACACGAGGCACAGCCATGAGCGTGGTCGTCGAAGGCAGGAACCTGATCCGCGACTATCACATCGCGGGCTCGCTGATGCGCCCGGCGAAAACGGTGCATGCGGTCAAGGGGATCAGTTTCGCGGTCGAGCGCGGCAAGACGCTGGCCATCGTGGGCGAATCCGGCTCGGGCAAGTCCACTCTGGCGCGGATCGTGGCGCTGATCGACCAGGCAACGGGGGGCGAGCTGCTGATCGAGGGCAAGCCCGTCGATATCGGCAAGACCCGCCCCACGCGCGAAATGCGCTCCAAGGTGCAGATAGTGTTCCAGAACCCTTACGGCAGCCTGAATCCGCGCCAGAAGATCGGCGATGTGCTGATGGAGCCCTTGTTTCTGAACACCGACACGCCCGCCCCGGAACGGCGCGACCGCGCGCGCGAAATGCTGGTCAAGGTCGGGCTGCCGGCCGAGCATTTCAACCGCTATCCGCACATGTTTTCCGGCGGGCAGCGGCAGCGGATCGCGATTGCGCGGGCGCTGATGCTGAACCCGACGCTGCTGGTGCTGGACGAGCCGGTCTCGGCGCTGGACCTGTCGGTGCAGGCGCAGGTGCTGAACCTGCTGGCGGATCTGCAGGAAGAGTTCAACCTGGCCTATGTCTTCATCAGCCACGATCTGTCGGTGGTGCGTTATATCGCCGATGACGTGCTGGTGATGAACCAGGGCGAGGCGGTCGAACAGGGCAGCCGCGAGGCGGTCTTTGCCGATCCGCAGCACCCCTATACGCGCGAGCTTTTCGCCGCCACGCCGGTCACCGATCTGGACGCGATCCGCGCCCGCGTCGCCCGCCGGCAGGCAATGCGCGCGGCTGCCGGCGGCTAAGCAGCCTTGCAAGGGCGGGCAGCCCCGGGTTAAACGCCCGCCCTTGCAACCCCGATGAGGCCCGCGTGCCCGAACGCCCCCTGACCACCGTATCGCAGATGATCGCCGCCGGCCTTGCGCCCTCGGGCGATGCCGCGCGGCTCGAGCAGGTCGCGGCCGGATTCCGCATCCGCATGACGCCCGCCATGCGGGCCGCCGTGCAGACGGACGGCCCGGCCGATCCCGTCGCCGCGCAATTCGTGCCCGACCCGCGCGAGCTGATCACCCGCCCCGAGGAACTGGCCGATCCCATCGGCGACGAGGCGCACAGCCCCGTCCCCGGCCTGACCCATCGCTATCCCGACCGGGCGATCCTGCACATCACCCGCAGTTGCGAGGTCTATTGCCGCTTCTGTTTCCGCCGCGAGGTGGTCGGCGATGAGGGCACCCTGCCCGCGCGCGAGATAGATGCCGCGCTGGCCCATATCGCCGCGACCCCGGCCATCCGCGAGGTGATCCTGACCGGCGGCGATCCGCTGGTGCTGTCCGCGCGCCGCATCGCGGCGGTCATGGCGCGGCTGGACGGGATCGCCCATGTCGATCTGGTGCGCATCCATACCCGCATCCCGGTGGTCGCCCCCGGCCGCATCGACCCGGCCATGCTGGCGGCGCTGCGTCCGGCGCGGCTGACGGTCTGGCTCGTGCTGCATAGCAACCACGCGAATGAGTTGACGCCGGATGCCTGCGCCGCCCTTGCCCGGCTGGCCGATGCCGGCATCCCGCTCCTGTCGCAGACGGTGCTGCTGCGCGGCGTCAATGCCGATGCCGACACGCTGGCCGATCTGTTTCGCGCGCTGATCCGCAACCGCGTCAAACCCTATTACCTGCATCACTGCGACCTGGCGCGCGGCACCGGCCATTTCCGCACCTCGATCACCGAGGGGCAGGAGATCATGGCGCGCCTGCGCGGACGCATCTCGGGCACCTGCCTGCCGCAATATGTGCTGGACCTGCCCGGCGGGCATGGCAAGGTGCCGCTGGATCCGGGCCACGCACAGCAGGTCGCGCCGGGGCGATGGCTGATCCGCGACTGGCGGGGCAAGACCCATGACTACCGCGATCCCGATGCCTGATCCGGGGCCGGATCTTCCCTCATCCCGGGTTGCGCGAGTCGGCCATAGCGATTAGCAAACACCCGTCACAGATCGCGAGAACGACATTGCCGAACAAACCCGCCAAAGCCGCGAAAAAAGCCCAAGCAGTTCGTCAATGCCTGCTGGTCCTGGGAATGCACCGTTCGGGCACCAGTGTCGTCACCCAGTTGATCGGCCTGGCCGGCGCCAGGCTGCCTGCGGATCTGATCGGCGCCACAAAAGATAACGAATACGGGCATTGGGAGCCGGTCTGGCTGAACAACCGCAATTCCGAACTGCTGCAGGATCTGGGCAGCGACTGGAACGAATGGTCGCGGCTGGACCTTGGCGCGGCGCCGCAGGATCTGGTCGCGCGCTATATTTCGGACCTGCGCGGTTTTCTCCGCGAGGAACAGGGCGACGCGCCGCTGATGGTGCTGAAAGAGCCGCGCAGCTGCCGCCTGCTGCCGCCGATCCTGCGCGCGCTGGAGGCCGAAAGGATCGAGCCGCTGGTCGTCATTCCCTATCGCAACCCGCTGGAGGTCGCCGGCTCGCTTCTTGCCCGCGACGGAATCAGCATGCGCGAGGGGATCATGCTGTGGTTGCGCCATCTGATCGACGCCGAACGCGACAGCCGCGGCTGCAAGCGCAGCTTCACCTCATATGACAGCCTGTTCGATGACTGGCGCGACACCTTCGGCCGCATGGCCGCGGATCTGGGGCTGAATTGGCCGAATGATCTGGGAAAGATCGCCGCCGATGTCAAAAAGGCCATCGTCAAGGATGCCCGTCACAACAGATGGACCGCCGAGGATCTGGCGCGGACAAGCTACACGAACGGGCTGGCGCTGCGCGGCTTTGACGCCTGCGCGGCATTCGCCAAAGATCCGCAGGACGCGACGGCCATGGCCCAGATGGATGCCATTGCCGAACGGTTCGACGAGCTGGTCGAACTGACCCTGCCCGCGATCCGCGACACGCGCCATGAACTGGCCAGTGTCAGCGCCGATATCGCCCTGCACAAGCTGACCAGCGACGAATTGGCGCGCCGCAATACCGAGCTTTCGCATGGTCTGGAAGGCATCTGGAAACTGCATGATGTCGTCTTGGACCTGAACAAGAAAAACGAACTTTATATCAATGATCTGCGCTCGCAACTTGAGGAAAAGCAGCGCCAGCTCGGCGCCTCGATCGACCGGCTGAGCCGGGCCGAGAACGCCCGCGCGCAGACCGAGGCCGCGCGCATCGAAGTGCAGACCGCCTATGAGCGCGACCGCGAGGTTTACCGACAGGACCGGGCGCGGCTGAAGGACCTGCAGCACAGGGCGCAAAAATCGGCAAGCGCGCTGCAGAAGGCCCAGGAGGAATTGCGCCAGAAACAGGACGAGGCCGCCCGGCTGTCACAGGCTCTGGACGCGTCACGGATCGAGGCCGGCCGTCTGTCACAGGCTCTGGACGCGTCACGGATCGAGGCCGGCCGTCTGTCACAGGCTCTGGACGCGTCACGGATCGAGGCCGGCCATTACGCGCGCGGCGTTCAGGACCGTCTGGCCGAGATCGAGAATCTCTCGAACATGCTGCGCGCGGTCTATGCCAGCACCTCGTGGCGGGTGACGCGGCCGATGCGCGCGCTCAGCACTGCGCTGCGCGGGATCCTCCGGCTTCTGCGCCGTATCGCGGCCGGGATCGCCCTGGGGGTCTGGCGCCGGCTGCCGATCCCGACCAACCGGCGCGTGCAGTGGAAGAACCGGATATTTTCCTCATCCGCCGGCCGCCGGCTGTTCGGCTCGACGGCACTTTACCAGCACTGGCTGGCGGTTCAGGTGGCGCCCTTCGAAAAACCCGCGCCGGCCCCGGCAAAACCCGGCCAGTCGGCGGCCCGCTTCCAGTCCGAGGCCGCGCCCGCAGCCGCGGATTCGCCCGGCGGCATGGTCGCGGTTGACACGGCGGATCATTTCGTGCCGCGCCGCATCCAGACCGAACTGACCGACCCCAAGGCCCGGGTGATCGCCTTTTACCTGCCGCAGTTCCACACCATTCCCGAAAATGACGAATGGTGGGGCAAGGGCTTTACCGAATGGACCAATGTACGGGTCACGCAGCCCATGTTCCCCGGCCATTACCAGCCGCATGAGCCGCTGGATATCGGCTATTACGACCTGACCGATATCGAGGCGCAGAAACGCCAGATCGAACTGGCGAAACTTTATGGCCTGGGCGGCTTCTGCTTTTACTGGTACTGGTTCGCCGGCAAGCGGCTGCTGGAAAAGCCGGTCGAGAACTGGCTCGCGCATGCCGAACTGGATTTCCCCTTCTGCATCTGCTGGGCGAACGAGAACTGGTCGCGCCGCTGGGACGGCAAGGATGCCGAAATCCTGATCGCCCAGGACCATTCGCCCGAGGACGATCTGGCCTTTATCGCGGCGCTCGCCCCCTATCTGCGCGATCCGCGCTATATCCGGATCGACGGCAGGCCGCTGGTGCTGGTCTATCGCCCCAGCCTGCTGCCCGATCCCGCCGCCACCGCCGGGCGCTGGCGCGAGTGGTGCCGCGAGAACGGCGTGGGCGAGATCTATCTGGCCTATACCCAGTCCTTCGAGCTTGCCGACCCCAAGACCTATGATTTCGACGCCGCGATCGAATTCCCGCCCAACAATGCCTCGCCCACCGTGCTGACCGACCGCGTCGAGGGGCTGGACCCGGAATTCAACGGCATCATCTATGACTGGAATTCCTATGTCGATCGCAGCCGCGACTATCCGCGCCCCGATTACCGGCTGATCCGCTCGGTCTGCCCGGCCTGGGACAACAGCGCGCGGCGCAAGAAGGGCGGCGCGATCTTCCTCAACAATACGCCCGGCGAATATGCGACATGGCTGAACAATGCCATGACCCGGACGCTGGCGGACGCCCCCACCCGGGACGAGCGCATCATCTTCTGCAACGCCTGGAACGAATGGGCCGAAGGCGCCCATCTCGAACCGGATACCCGCTTTGGCTATGCTTGGCTGGAAACCACGCGCGACGCGCTGGATCCGCGCGCGGCGCCGAAACATGTCACGCTGATCGGCCATGACGCGCATCCGCATGGCGCGCAGTTCCTGCTGCTCAACCTGGCGCGCGCCTATCGGCAGGCGGGGCTGTTGGTCAAGGTCGTCCTGCTGCAGGGCGGCGAGCTGGTCAAGGATTACGCCGAGGTCGCACAGGTCGTGGAACTGCCCGATCCCGCGACCCGTCGCGACGAGGCGCTGCGCATGCTGCGCGGGCTGCGCAACGAGCATCTGGAAGTCGCGATCGCCAACACCACCGTTTCGGGAAGCGCGGTCCCGCTGCTGCAAGAGGCCGGCTACAGCCCCGTCGCGCTGGTCCATGAAATGCGCTCGGTCTACAGTCAGTTGAACCTTCGCCGGCAGATGCGCGATCTGGCCGAGGCCGGCGTGCCGACGATATTCCCGGCCCGCATCGTCCGCGACCAGTTTCAGGAGACATTGGGCAGCGCGCTGCCGCAGGCCGGGATCCGGCCGCAGGGCCTGTATCTTTCCCCCGCGCCGCGCAATGATGCCGACCGCGCCGCGCTGCGCGCCGAATTCGGCATCGCGACCGATGCGCCGCTGATCCTGGGCGCCGGCTATATCGACCATCGCAAGGGGGTCGATCTGTTCGTGCGCGCCGTGGCGGCGATGCTCGCTGCCGGCCTGCCGGCCGAGGCGATCTGGATCGGCCATGCCGATCGCGACGAACTGCCCAGGGTGCAGGCGCTGGCCAAAGAGCTTGGCGTGGCCGCGCATATCCACCTGCCGGGCCGCAGGCCGGACCCCGCCCGCTTCTATGCCGCCTCGGACCTGTTCCTGCTGACCTCGCGCGAGGATCCCTATCCTTCGGTCGTGCTCGAGGCGATGGCGGCCAGCCTGCCGGTGGTGATGTTCGCCGGCGTCACCGGCGCGGCGGATCTGGCCGACCGGGGCCTTGCCCGCGCGGTGGCGGCCGAAAACCCCGACGAAATGGCGCGGGCCGCGCTGGACCTGCTGCAGGGCGGCGCCGAACGCGATGCGATGGTCGCCCGCGCCAGCCGCCACATCGCCGAAGATACCGGCTTTACCGAATATGCGCTGGACCTGCTCAGTTTTGGCGGCCGGCCGGTGCCGCGCATCTCGGTCATCGTGCCCAGCTACAATTACCAGGATTACATCCGCGAGCGGCTGGAAAGCGTCGCCGCCCAGGACATGCCGATTCTCGAGATCATCGTGCTGGACGATTGCTCGACCGATCGCAGCCCGGAAATCATCGCGGAATTCGCCGCCGCCAGCCAGGCGCCGGTCCGCGTGATCCGCAACGAGACCAATTCCGGCAATGTCTTCCGGCAATGGCAAAAGGGTCTGGAACTGGCCCGCGGCGACTATATCTGGATCGCCGAGGCCGACGATCTGGCCGCGCCGGATTTCCTGTCCACCGTCATGCGCGGCTTCGAGGCGCCGGGCGTGGTTCTGTCTTATTGCGAATCCGCCCAGATCGACGAAAAGGGCAATCCGCTGGCCGGCGATTACCGTTATTACACGAACGCCGTCGCGCCCGGAAAATGGGACCGGAACTATGTCAATTCCGGCCGCGCCGAGATCGAACAGGCGCTGTTTCTGAAAAACACCATCCTGAACGCCTCGGCCGTGGTCATGCGCGCCGATGCGCTGCGCGAGGTGTTCCAGCAGCATCGCGCCGAAATCGAGGGGCTGCGCTTCGCCGGCGACTGGGCAGTCTATCTGAACCTGATGGCGCGGGGCGACATCGCCTATTCGGCCCTGTCAAAAAACCTTCACCGCCGGCACCAGTCCAGCGTCACCATCTCGAACTTCAATGAAAAGCAACTGGACGAGATCATCCGCATGCAGGGCAAGGCGCGCGATCTGATCGGCACGGATGCCGAGCGCGATCGCCGCGCGGCCGCCGCGATCACGGAACTCGAGAACCAGTTCGGATTGAAACCAACCCGCCGCCGGGCATGACCTCTGCCCGCTGAAAAAGGGAAAGACTCGAGATGAAAGACCACCAGACCGTGAACAGGCCTGATATCTTCATTGTCGGCACGATGAAGGGCGGCACGACCATCCTGCACGAGTTCCTGTCGCTGCACCCGGAAATCCATGCCGGCACGCAAAAGGAAATCCATTACTTCTCGCTTTTCGACACCAAGGGGCCGGACTGGTATCACGCGCATTTCAGCCACTTGCCCCCGGACCAGCATTATCTCGATGCCAGCCCGACCTATTTCGACATGGCCAACGAGCCGGTGATCCCGCGCCGCATTCACGACTATAATCCGGACGCCCGCGTGATCATGATGGCCCGCGACCCGATCGACCGCGCGCTGTCGCATTTCAATCACCTGCGCAAGATCAACAAGATCGAGGCACTCAGGAGCATTTCGCCGGAAGAGTTCTTTTCCCGCGATCTGGAAGCCGCGGTCAGCCAGATCCACCAGATCGACATGTATCTGATGCAGTGCCTGAATTTCAGCCTGTATTTCCGCAAGGCCCATAATTACCGGACCGTGTTCGGCGACCGTTTCCTTGCGGTCGAGAACGAAAGCCTGTCGCAGGACCCGCAGCAGACCATGGAGCGGATCTTTCGCCATATCGGCGTCGATCCGATCCGTGACGAAAGGTTCGGGGAACGGAAATACAGCCATCAGGACAAGAACGCGACCTATCCGCTTTCGCCCGAGACGACCGAACGGCTCAACAACCTGTTCAACCCAAATTACAACGCCTTTTGCAAGCTGACCGGCCTGCCGAACCGCCGGCCAGCCGCAAAACCCGCAGCCAAGCCCGCGCCCAGGCCCGCCACAAAGGCATCCCCCGCTGCGGCCGCCCGGGCGCCGGACAAGCCCACCGGCCCGTTCGAGCAGGCTTTCATCATCAGCTATCCGCATGCCGGCGCCGGCATCGTGCAAGAGGCGCTGAACACCGTGCCCGGCATCTGCATCCGGGGCGGCAATGGCGGCGTGCTCGTCGGTGTGGCGCAGCTTGCTGCCGGGCTGGACAAGGCACAGCGGCAGAAGGACGGCGCGGCGGGTCCCGGCTCTGCCTGGTTCGGTGCGCCGGAAATTCAGGCCAGGGCCTTTGCCGACAAGCTCTCGGCCGGTTTCGTCGATCATGTCCTGCGCCCGCCCAAGGACAGTCATATCATCGGCTGCACCGAGACCCGGCTGATGCCGCGCCCGGAATTCGTCGCCTATTGCAACTATCTGCGCCTGCGCTTTCCGCGGGCATTGCTGATCTTCAACACCCGCGACACGGGCCGGGTGATCGCCGCCAACCGTGCCTCGGGCGAGGTCGCGAACGAGCATGAATATGCCCGCGCCGACCAGCTGTTCCGCAAGTTCGCCGCCGCGCATCCGGATCGCTGCATCGAAATTGCCTATGACGATTATATCGGCAACGAGGCCGCGCTGAAGCCGCTGTTCGACCGGCTGGGCGTGCCCTTCAACGCCGCTGCGGTACGCAGCATTCTGGCGCGCGCCAACCCCAATCTGCCATTGCTGAACATGCCCGAACGGGGCCGGATCGAGAACGGTGTCCTGTCCGGCAGGGATGGCTGGCTGTTCCTCTGGACCGGCTCGAACAATGTGCATCGTTACTATACCCAGGACGATCACTTCACCGACAAGCATGCGCGGGACTGGGCCGATCTGCTGACCGCGCGGCGCGACCGCCTGGCCGGGCTGGGCATCCGCTATCTGCATATGACCGCGCCCGACAAGCTGTCGGTCTATCCCGAGCATGTGGGCCGGCCCCTGCCGCATCACGACCGCCACCCGGCGCGGCTGCTGGCCCAGCTGGTGCCCGGGAATGATCTGAACCTGGACGTCCTGCCCGATCTGCGGGCGGCGGATCTGGAAGGCCCGGTTTTCTACAAATCCGACAGCCACTGGAATTTTCGTGGCTGCCAGGCCGCCTATCGCCGGCTGTGCGAGACGCTGGGCGTCGCGCCGCGCGATTTTTCCGATCGCAAAGTCGGCGGCAAGGCGATGGCGCTTGATCTGGGCAACAAGTTCTCGCCCCCGGTGATCGAGGAAGCGCGCTTTACCCATGTCCTGCGCGATGCCAGGCGGGTCCTCGCCAACGGCCCGGTGCGCTATAACGAGGAAACCGGCTTCCGCCAGGGCAGTCCGCGTTTCGTCGGCTGCTATGTCCACCTGCAGAACAGCCTGGACGACGCGCATCCCCAGACGGTGATGCTGTTCGGCGATTCCTTCAGCGAGTTCCGCCCCCATTTGCTGACCGCCATGCTGGCCGAAACCTTCCGCGAGGTGCATTTCATCTGGTCCGCCAATCTCGATTACGAACTGATCGAGCGCGTGCGGCCGCAGATCGTCATCTCGCAGATCGCCGAGCGTTTCATGGCCACCCTGCCGACGGATGAATTCCGGGTTTCGCTCGACTGATCGCCGGGGCGGCATCGCGGGCGATGCCCGGTGACGCGCCGGCTTCCTCGCGCCGGATCACGGCTGCCGGCACGGCAATGCGCGCCGGCCAAATGCAAGAACCGCGCCCGTTTCGGGGCGCGGTTCCTGATCGGTTCTGCCGGGCAGGATCCTACTTGATCTTGCCTTCCTTGTACTCGACATGCTTGCGGACGACCGGGTCGTATTTGTTGACCGTCATCTTTTCGGTCATCGTGCGGGCATTCTTCTTGGTGACATAGAAATGCCCGGTCCCGGCCGTCGAGTTCAGACGGATCTTGATCGTCGTCGGCTTCGCCATATTACTTGCTCCTGCTGCGGCGGCACCGGACGGCCACCGTGGAAATTCCTGAAACCCGGCTTTTAACGACGCGGCCGGCCGTGTCAACCGGAAAACATGGCCCGGAACCGGCTTTCGCCGATAGAGGTGAAGCGGATCACGCGACTGTCGGGGCCGCGGCTGGCCCGCCATCAGGCTTTCCGCACGGTGCCGCAGGATCGGACGCGACAGGAGGGCCGCCGGAGCCGGGGAAACAAACGCGCGGATGGCCTGTAAGCCGGATTTTGTTCCGGGGTTGCCCCCTTCGATGACCATTCATCTGGCCCCGCCATTGCTGACGGGATCTAGCTGCCAACCCGGACCTGCTGGGGCGAAGGCGGCCCTGTCTTGCGACGCGCGGTCCCTATTCGGCATTGCTCCCGGTGGGGCTTGCCGTGCCGAGACTGTTGCCAGCCCCGCGGTGGGCTCTTACCCCACCGTTTCACCCTTGCCCGCGACCAGCGCGGGCGGTCTGTTCTCTGTGGCGCTTTCCCTGGGGTTGCCCCCGCCGGGCGTTACCCGGCACCGTGCCTTCATGGAGTCCGGACTTTCCTCGACGTTGCCGCCGCGGTCATCCGGCCATCCGCGCCCAAGGCAGATATGCTGCCGGGCCGGGGCGGTCAAGCGCTCAGAACGGCACGTCGTCCAGACTGTCGCCCGCCGCGGATGCCGGCTGCACATAGCCCGCCTTGACCGTCTTGAAGCCGGCGGTGAATTCGACGGTCAGCGTATCCTCGGCCATGCCCATGATCGTGCCATTGCCGAATTTCTGGTGAAAGACCCGGTCGCCCACGGTGAACCGCGCTGCCGGTTCGGCGTCGATGGTCACCGGCGTCCGGCGAACGGGCTGCGCGGGTTGCGCCCTGCGTTCCTGCATCCGCTTCCAGCCGGGCGAGTTATAGACATCGGCGCTGGCCGCGCGGTCATGCATGCCCGAGGGCGCAAAGGGCTGCGCCTGCGCCGCCGCGCCGTAACCGCCGCCATAAAGGCCGGGGGCCGTCAAGACATCGACATGTTCCTCGGGCAGTTCGTCGATGAAGCGCGAGGGCAGGCTGGACTGCCATTGCCCGTACATGCGGCGGTTGCCGGCAAAGCTGATCGTCGCCAGTTCCTCGGCCCGGGTGATGCCGACATAGGCGAGACGGCGTTCCTCCTCGAGGCCCTTCATGCCGGATTCGTCCATGCTGCGCTGGCTGGGGAACAGCCCGTCCTCCCATCCCGGCAGGAAGACGATGGGATATTCCAGCCCCTTGGCGGCATGCAGCGTCATGATGCTGACCTCTTCGCCGCGTTCGCCGCTGTCATTGTCCATGACCAGCGCCACATGTTCCAGAAAACCTTGCAGATTATCAAACTCTTCCAGCGCCTTTATCAACTCTTTCAAGTTGTCGAGCCGACCCGGGGCATCGGGCGATTTGTCGTTCTGCCACATGGCGGTATAGCCGGATTCGTCCAGGATCCGCTCGGCCAGTTCGACATGGTTCACCCTGCTGTCGAGGACATCCGCATGCCAGCGCCCCATGCTTTCGGTGAACCGCCGCAGCGCGGCGGCGCCCTTGCCGCCCAGCACGCCCGTGGCCACGGCCGAGGCCGCGCCCTCGAGCAGCGACAGGCCGCGGCTGCGCGCCTCGTACTGGATCTTCTGCACCGCCTTGTCGCCAAGCCCCCGCTTGGGGGTGTTAACCACCCGCTCGAAGGCCAGATCGTCGGCGGGGCTGACCGCCAGCCGGAAATAGGCCATCGCGTCGCGGATTTCCTGCCGTTCATAGAAGCGCGGCCCGCCGATCACCCGATAGGGCAGGCCGATGGTCATGAAACGATCCTCAAAGGCCCGCATCTGATGGCTGGCCCGCACGAGGATGGCGATATCATTCAGGCTGCGCTGGCCGATGGAATGGCGGTGCCCGCCCTGAAAGGCCTCGATTTCCTCGCCGATCCAGCGGGCCTCGGCCTCGCTGTCCCAATGGCCGATCAGGCGAAGCCGCTCGCCCCCCTCGGCCTCGGTCCAGAGCGTCTTGCCCAGCCGGCCCTTGTTCGCCGCGATCAGCCCGGAGGCGGCGGCCAGGATATGCGGGGTCGAGCGGTAATTCTGTTCCAGCCGGATGACTTTCGCGCCGGGGAAATCCGTCTCGAAGCGCAGGATATTGCCCACCTCGGCGCCGCGCCAGCCATAGATCGACTGGTCGTCATCGCCCACGCAGCAGATATTGCGATGCGCCTGGGCCAGCAGCCGCAGCCAAATGTATTGCGCGCTGTTCGTGTCCTGATATTCGTCCACGAGGATATAGCGGAACCGCTCCTGCCACTGGTTCAGGATATCGGGATGGGCCTGGAACAGGCTGACGCAATGCATCAGCAGATCGCCGAAATCGACCGCGTTCAGCTCCAGCAGCCGGCGCTGATAGGCCGCGTAAAGCCGCCCGCCCCAGCCGTCAAAACCGCGCTCCTCGCCCTTGGGTAGGCGCGCGGGCGTCAGGCAACGGTTCTTCCAGCCGTCGATCAGATGCGCAAGCTGGCGCGCGGGCCAGCGCTTTTCGTCGATATTCTCGGCCGCGATCAGCTGTTTCAGCAGCCGGATCTGATCGTCCGTGTCCAGGATGGTAAAGCCGGTCTTCAGGTGCAATTCGCCATCGCCGATCAGTTCGGCATGGCGGCGCAGGATCTTGACGCTGATCGAATGGAAGGTGCCCAGCCATGGCATGCCCTCGACCGCCTCGCCCAGCAGGCGGGCAATGCGATCCTTCATCTCGCGCGCGGCCTTGTTGGTGAATGTCACCGCGAGGATGCGACCCGGCGTCGCCTTGCCCAGCGTCAGCAGATGCGCGATCCGCGTGGTCAGGGCGCGGGTCTTGCCGGTCCCTGCCCCGGCGAGCAGCAGGACAGGCCCCTCCAGCGCCTCGACCGCCTCGCGCTGCGCGGGGTTCAGCCCGTCCAGATAGGGCGCCGGCCGCGCCCCCAAGGCGCGCTGCGACAGGGGAACAGGCGCGGCGGCGGCCTGAAAGGCGTCGGAATCGTCGAAATCGCTCATGCGCGCAGCATAGCCGTCAATATCCGCAGCGAAAAGCCTTGTTCTGGAAATGTTCCCGCCCGAGGGCCGGCAAAGGCGGCGCGGCGCTAATGCAGGCCACGCTCCGGCTGCGACTGACGACGGCGGCGCAGGAGCCCGGCGGGCGGCCAGACCAGCAGCGACAGGCCAAGCGCCAGGAACAGCACCCCGAAGGCCGGGCCCAGCAGATAGGTCATCCAGCCCAGCACCGGCACGCCGCAGACCACCAGCCCGAACAGTGCCGCGTTGCGCCAGCGGGCGCGAAACAGCGGCACCAGACAGGCGACAAGCACCCAGAGCGCCACGGCCAGCGCCGCGATCGGCAGGGGAAAGGCAGGCAGGCTCACGCGGCTTTCTCCTGCAGGCGTTCGGGCAGGTTGTTGGCCCAGGTGGAGATCGTGCCGGCGCCCAGGCAGACGACCATGTCGCCGGGACGGGCCTGTTCGCGCACCAGCCGCGCCAGATCGGATTCGTCGATCACCGCGCGGGCATGGCGGTGGCCATGCGCGATCAGCCCGGCGACCAGATCGTCGCGCGAGGCGCCGGGGATCGGGTCCTCGCCGGCGGAATAGACCTCGGCGATGGCGACGACATCGGCCTCGTTGAAACAGGTGCAGAAATCGTCGAACAGGCTGGACAGGCGCGAATAGCGATGCGGCTGATGCACGGCGATGACGCGGCCCCTGGTGGCCTGTCGCGCGGCCTTGAGCACGGCGGCGATCTCGACCGGGTGATGGCCGTAATCGTCGATGATCGTGACCCCGTTCACCTCGCCCACGCGGGTAAAGCGGCGGCCGACGCCGCCGAACTTGGCCAGCGCCTCGCGGATCTCGCTGCGCTTCATGCCCAGATGGCGGGCGACGGCGACGGCGGCCAGCGCATTGCTGACATTGTGATCGCCCGGCATCGGCAGGGTGCAGCCCTCGATCACCGGGGTCTGGCCCTCGTTCAGCTCGGCCTCGCCCTGCAGGGCGATATCGAAATGCGCGATGCCGTTCTCATAGGTCAGGTTCATGGCGCGCACATCGGCCTGGGCGTTGAAGCCGAAGGTGGCGACGCGGCGGTCGGTCAACTTGCCGACCAGCGCCTGCACCTCGGGATGGTCGGTGCAGCAGACGGCCAGCCCGTAGAAGGGGATGCCCGAGGCAAAGTTATAGAACCCCTGGCGCAGCGCGTCGAAGCTGCCCCAATGCTCCATATGTTCGGGGTCGATATTAGTGACGATGGCGATGGTCGCAGGCAGGCGGTTGAAGCTGCCGTCGCTTTCATCCGCCTCGACCACCATCCATTCGCCTGCGCCTGCGCGGGCGTTGGAGCCATAGGCGTGGATCACCCCGCCATTGATAACCGTCGGGTCCAGCCCGCCCGCGTCCAGAAGCGTGGCGACCATGGTGGTGGTCGTCGTCTTGCCATGGGTGCCCGCGATGGCGATGTTGGATTTCAGGCGCATCAGCTCGGCCAGCATCTCGGCGCGGCGCACGACGGGCAGGCCACGGCGGCGGGCCTCCTCCAGTTCCGGGTTGCCCTTCCGGATCGCGGTCGAGATGACGACCACGCCGGCCTCGCCGATATTCTCGGCGCGCTGGCCCTCGAAGACAGTGGCGCCAAGGCTTTCCAGCCGGTCGGTGATCTTCGAGCGTTTCGCGTCCGAGCCCTGCACCTCGTAGCCCAGTGTCATCAGCACCTCGGCGATGCCCGACATGCCGATGCCGCCGATGCCGATGAAATGGATGGGCCCCAGTTCGCCGGGAAGTTTGGTCGCTGCGTTCATCGGCTCAGTTCCGTCACTAGATCTGCAAGGCGCTGCGCTGCATCGGGGCGGCCCAGCGAAAGCCCGGCGGCTGCCATCGAGCTGGCGCGGGCACTGTCTGAAAGGATCCCCAGCATCTCGCGCCTGAGGCTTTCGGCGTCAAGCGCGGATTCGGGGAAAACCACCGCCGCGCCGGTTTCCGTCAGGGCAAGGGCATTGGCGGTCTGATGGTCGCCGGTCGCGGCGGCATAGGGGATCAGGATCGCGGGCCGGCCGATCACGGTAATGTCGGCGACCGACGAGGCCCCTGCCCGGCTGACGACCAGCTGGCATTCCGCCAGCCGCCGCGCCACATCGTCGAAAAAGGGCTGCACTTCGGCGCGGATGCCGGCCGCCGCATAGGCCGAGGTGACGCGCGCGGCGTCCTCGGCCCGGGCCTGATGGCTGACCGAAAGACGCGCGCGCAGATCCTCGGGCAGGCCGCCAATCGCGGCGGGCACGACATCGGAAAGAAGCCGCGCGCCCTGGCTGCCGCCGATCACCAGCAGGTTCAGCGCACCCTCGCCCGGCGGGGCATAGGGCGCGCCGGCACGCTCCAGCACGGAGGCGCGGACCGGGTTGCCGGTATGGGCGCCCTCGACCCCGCGGGGCAGATCGGTCGGCCAGGTACCGCAGGCGACCCTGTCGACGCGGCGGGCGAACAGCCGGTTCACCCGTCCCATGACACCGTTCTGTTCGTGGATCATGCGCGGCAGGCCCATGCTCAGCGCGGCGGACATGGCGGGAATCGTCGGGTAGCCGCCGAACCCCACCACCACCGAGGGCCGGTCGGCGCGAAAACCGCGGCGCGCGGCGATGACCCCGGCGGCGATCTTGAAGGGCGCGGTCAGCTTGCCCGTCAGCCCGCCGCGCGCGGTGGTGGCCGAGGCGACGACCTCGCGCGCGACCTCGGCCGGGAAATTGCCGGCATAGCGGGCGCCGCGCTCGTCGGTCGAAAGCTTCACCCGCCAGCCGCGGCGCAGCAGGGTCTCGGCCAGCGACTGCGCGGGGAACATGTGCCCGCCGGTGCCGCCGGCGGCGATCAGGCACAGGGGCGCGCCGGCACTCATCGCCGCCCCCGGCCGATGATATCGCCCATCCGGCCCTGCGGCCGGCTTCGCGTCAGGGCAAGCAGCATCCCCACCGCGATCCCCGAGGCGATCAGCGACGAGCCGCCATAGCTGATGAAGGGCAGCGTCATGCCCTTGGCCGGCAACAGCCGCACCGCCACGCCCATATTGATCAGCGCCTGCACGCCGAAAGTGGCAGCGAGCCCGGTGCCCGCGATCCGGATGAAGGGGTCGCGCTCGTCGCGCAGCCGCATCAGCGAACGTATCACGATGGCGCCGTAAAGCAGGATGATCGCGATCACCATGATCAGCCCGTATTCCTCGGCCGCGACGGCGATGATGAAATCGGTATGCGCATCGGGCAGCGACCACTTGACCGTGCCCTCACCGACGCCGACGCCGAAGAACCGGCCCTCCTGAATCGCATTGGTGGCATAGCCCAGCTGCGTGCGGGGATCGACATCGTTGCTGAGAAAGCCGTTGATCCGGCGGGCGAAATGCTCGGACGCGCCATAGGCGAAGATACCCCCCAGCCCGGCCAGCCCGAGGACGACGGACAGATAGAACAGCGGCGCGCCCGCGATGAAGAACATCACGCACCAGGAAAACAGCAGCAGCGAGGCCTGGCCGAAATCGGGCTGCAGCGCCAGCAGCACCACGCTGAAGGCGGCCAGCGCAAAGGAATAGACGCGCCCCGGCGGGCCGCCGACCTCCTGGCTGGCGGCCATGAACCAGGCGCAGATCGCGACGAAACAGGGCTTGAGGAATTCCGAGGGCTGCACCGACACGCCACCCGGCAGCCGCAGCCACCGCACTGCGCCCTTGCCGAAATCGCTGCCGATGAAAGGCAGCGCCAGCAGCACGATCAGCGCGGCGAAAAAGCCCAGAACGCCCAGCCGGCGCACCAGCCTGGGCGGGAAGGTCGAGACGAGCAGCATGGTCAGCAGCGCCAGGACGCCGAAAATGGCCTGACGCCAGACATAGAAGAACTGCGGCAGTTCGTTACGCTCGGCCAGCGGCACCGAGGCGGCGAGCCCCAGCAGGATCCCGATCGAGAACAGGCCCAGCACGCAGGCCAGGGACCAGCGGTCGAGCGTTCGCCACCAGCGTGGAAGAATTGGGTCGCCAGCCCTTAGGGGCGTGGTGCCAAAGACCATCTCGGTCATGGATTACCGCCGTCACTGCCTCGTATACTGCCCGTTTGCCGGGTCTGTGGCGAATCATAGCGCGATTAATCCCGCCGCGCTACTGCCGATTCCACCGTTTCGCGCCGATTGCCATGCCAGCCTGCCCGGCGCGGCCCCCTTTTTTTCGTCCGCGCGCCGGACTAACTATCTGCAAGCCCTGCGAAAGGATGGCCGATGCTTTACAAGACCAAAGCCGAATGGCTGACAGCGCCGAAAAAGCGCGTGCTGTTTTTCGGCATGTCCGGGCTGGGCAAGACGCATCTGGCGCTGATGCTGCGAGCGACGGGCAGCTGGTTTCACTACTCGATCGATTACCGCATCGGCACCCGCTACATGGGCGAGCTGATCGCCGATAATTTCAAGCGCGAGGCGATGAAGAACCCCTTCCTGCGCGACCTGCTGCTGTCGGATTCGGTCTATATCGCCTCGAACATCACCTTCGAGAACCTGGCGCCGCTGTCCACCTATCTGGGCAAGCCCGGCAGCGTGACCCGCGGCGGGCTGGAATTCGACGAATACATGCGCCGCCAGAACCAGCATCGCAGCGCCGAGATCGCGGCGCTGCTGGATACCGGCCATTTCATCCAGCGGGCGCAGGAAATCTATAATTTCGGCAATTTCGTCTGCGATTCCGGCGGCTCGGTCTGCGAGGTGGTCGATCCTTTCGCCGAGCGTGACCCGGTTCTGGACGCGCTGGAACGCGATCTGCTGCTGGTCTGGCTGAAAGGCTCGGAGGCGCATACCGAGGAACTGGTCCGCCGCTTCGACCGGGCGCCCAAGCCGATGTATTACCAGCCGGAATTCCTGGACCGCGCCTGGACCGATTACCGGGTCGAGATGGGCCTGCGCGAGGATCAGGTGAACCCCGACGATTTCATCCGCTGGACCTATGCCCGCGCGCTGGCGCATCGCCAGCCCCGCTATCAGGCCATGGCCCGGCGCGGTGTCACCGTGCGCGCCGAGGAACTGGCCGCCCTGCGGACGCCCGACGCATTGATCCATCTGATCGGCGACGCCATCGACAGAAAGGACGCCTGATGCCCATTACCCTGCCCAACGACCTGCCCGCCTTCGACATCCTGTCGAACGAGGGCGTCATGGTGATGTCGCCGGGCCGTGCCGCCACGCAGGACATCCGCCCGCTGCGCATCGGCCTGCTGAACCTGATGCCCAAGAAGATCCAGACGGAAAACCAGTTCGCCCGGCTGATCGGCGCGACGCCGTTGCAGATCGACTTTCACCTGATCCGCATGTCCGACCATGAAAGCCGCAACACCGCGGCCGATCACATGCTGTCCTTTTACCGCAAGTTCTCCGAGGTCGAGGCCACGGGCGAGAAATTCGACGGGCTGATCATCACCGGCGCGCCGATCGAGCACCTGCCCTTCGAGGAGGTCAGCTATTGGCAGGAGCTTCGCCGCGTCTTCGACTGGACGCAGGGCCATGTCCATTCCACCTTCGGCGTGTGCTGGGGCGGCATGGCGATGGCCTGGCATTTCCACGGACTGGTCAAGCACATGCTGGCGCACAAGGCATTCGGCTGTTTCCGGCATCACAACATGGCGCCCGCCAGCCCCTATCTGCGCGGCTTCTCCGATGACGTGCTGGTCCCGGTCAGCCGCTGGACCGAGGTGCGGCAGGACCAGGTGGACGCGATTCCGGCGCTCAGGACGCTGATCGCCTCGGATCAGGTCGGGCCCTGCCTGCTTGAGGACACGGCCCATCGCGCGCTCTATGTCTTCAACCATTTCGAATATGACAGCACCACGCTCAAGGACGAATACGACCGCGATGTCGAGGCGGGCAAGGCGATCAACGTGCCGGTGAACTACTATCCCGACGACGATCCCACGCGGCCGCCCAGCAACCGCTGGCGCAGCCACGCGCATCTGCTCTATGGCAACTGGATCAACGAGATCTACCAGACGACGCAGTTCGATCTGGCAAAGATCGGCACCTAGCAAGCCTCTTTTCAGGACCGGAACCGCCCTCCATAGTGCAGGAAAGCACGAGGAGAGAGAGAATGGCCAAGAACGAGATACCCTTGCCCCACCAGCCCTATATCGGCGCGATCACCCAGTTTCTGGAAAAGGACGCGCCCAAGGAAATCCGCAAGGCCATCGAAAACGCCGGCAAGAACGATATGCTGGACCCGTCCTATCCTTATTCGGACGACATGAAAGGCAAGGATTACGACGCGCATATGGCGGCGCTGCAGGTGCAGCTTGTCCATATGATGTGCGACGTGATCAATGCCGGCAAGCGTCTGGTCGTCGTCTTCGAGGGCCGCGACGCGGCGGGCAAGGGCGGCACCATCGAACGCGTGCGCGAGAACCTGAACCCGCGCTCGGCCTATATCGTCGCCCTGCCCAAACCCGACGACCGCGAGTTGAACCAGTGGTATTTCCAGCGCTACGCGGACCGGCTGCCGGCCAATGGCGAAATCGCGATGTTCGACCGCAGCTGGTACAATCGCGGCGTCGTCGAAAGGGTGTTCGGCTTTTCCAGCGACACCCAGCGGGAAACCTTCTTTCGCCAGTTGCCGCTGTTCGAGAGCATGCTGGTCGATGACGGCACCGTCCTGGTCAAGCTGTGGCTGAACGTGGGCCGGGCCGAACAGCTCAGGCGCTTTCTCGCCCGCGAACAGGATCCGCTCAAGCAATGGAAGCTCAGCTCGATCGATGTCGACGGGTTGCGGAAATGGGACGAATATACCGAGGCGATCCAGGATACCCTGGCGCGCAGCCATTCCGGCATCGCGCCCTGGACGGTGATCCGCTCGGACGACAAGAAGCGGGCGCGGATCGCCGCGATCCAGACCATCCTGCGCAGCATCGATTATCCCGGCCGCAACGATCAGCTGATTGGCACGCCGGATCCCGAAATCTGCGGCGGCCCCGAGATCCTGGGGCTCTGATCGCGCCGGTCGCGGGCGCGACGAAACCCTGCGCGGCGGGATCGCCACGGGTTTCAGGACCTGCATGCCATGCAACAGTTCACGGGAAACGACATGGATATCCGCGACGCCGACGAGGGCGATATCCCGGCAATCACCGGGATCTACAATCACGCAGTGCGCCACACGACGGCCACCTGGAACGAAACCGAGGTCGATGCCGCGAACCGCGCCGCATGGCTGCACGACCGCCGCCGCGCCGGCTATCCGGTGCTGGTCGCGGTCAGCCCGGAGCGGGGCGTGATGGGCTATGCCTCCTTCGGGGATTGGCGCGCCTGGGACGGCTATCGCCATACGGTCGAACATTCGGTCTATATCCGCGCGGATTGTCACGGTCAGGGCCTGGGCGCGGCGATGATGACCGCCCTGATCCGCCGCGCCCGCGACAGCGGCAAGCATGTCATGGTCGCCGCGATCGAATCCGGCAATGCCCGCTCGATCCGGCTGCACGAAAAGCTGGGCTTCGTACATTGCGGCCGGATGAACGAGGTCGGCACGAAATTCGGCAAATGGCTGGACCTGACCTTCATGCAGTTGCGGCTCGACGACCGCAGCCAACCCGACCCCTGACCGCACCTGCCAAAAGAACAGCCCGCGCGCCCCGCACGAGACTTGCGGGACGCAGATAGCCCGGCTAGCGTTTCACCATTCCGCCACATATCGAAAGGCCCCAGATGAAACTCCTGCGTTCTTCCGCCATCGCGCTGGTTCTGGCCGGCACCGCCGCCAGCCTGCCCGCCCGCGCGGCCGATCCCGAACTGACCGTCTTCGACTGGGCCGGGTTCGAGGAACCGGCGATCTGGCAGGGCTATGTCGACAAGCATGGCGACGCCCCGACCTTCGCGCTTTACGGCGACGATGACGAGGCGTTCCAGAAACTCGCCTCGGGCTTCAAGGCGGACATCGCCCATCCCTGCTCGCAGATGGTGTCGAAATACCGCGATTCCGGCCTGATCGAGCCCTGGGATGTCTCGAAGATCCCGGCCTTCGAGACGATCGCACCGCAATTCCTCGATTCCGAAGTGTTCAGGGATGACCAGGGCGTCTGGTATATCCCGGCCGACTGGGGCGCGACCGCCGTCGCCTATAACACCGAAACCGTCCCGGCCGAGGATATCGCCAGCCTGAACATCTTCATCGACCCGAAATATCAGGGCCGCACCTCGCTGCCCGATTCGGCCGACGATGTCTGGGCGCTCGCCTATCTTGCGACCGGCGTCACCGACTGGACCAAGGTCACCGACGAACAGTTCCAGGCCGCTGCCGACTGGCTGCGCCAGGCGCATCAGAACGTCGCCGCCTATTGGGCCGACCCGGCGCAGCAATCGCAGCTGATGGCCTCGGGTGCGGTGGATGTGGCCTGGTCCTGGAATGACGGCGTCGTGCTGCTCCAGGCCGAGGGCTACCCGGTCGGCTTCCAGCGCGCCCCGAAAGAGGGTTCCTCGACCTTCTTCTGCGGCTTCATCAACCTCAAGGACGGGCCCGGCAACGAGGAAAAGGTCTATGACTTCGTGAACGCCTGGCTCGCGCCCGGGGCCGCCAAGGGGCTGCTCGACACGATCGGCTACGGCCATACCTCGACCGTCGCGATGGACACGATCAAGGACGAGCAGGCGGTCAAGGACGGGCTGTCGCCGGTCGATGCCCCGATCCTGGCGCAGACCCCGAACGATCCCGGCCAGCGCGAAAGGCAACTGGCCGAGTTCGAAAAGATCAAGGCCGGTTTCTGACCTCGCCGAGGAACCATGTCGGGGGCCGAAGCGCCAGCCCCTTCTTCTTCACCCAAATATCCCCAAAGGGGTGAATTGGCCCGCCCGCGGGCCAAGAGGGGAACCGGCGGTTCCCCTCCTTTCGTCACGCCGGATCGCACGGATCTTGACGCTGCCCCCCGGCAACCTTACATTTCATCTGCTCCCTCGGGGGCTATGGACATAAACGGCAGTTTTACTAGCTGGACTGGACTCGGCTGCGAAGCCGACACCTCCACCAAATATCCCTTCGTTGGGGGCCTATGGGGGTGAAACAGGATCGACAGACTGTGAACGAGCTGATCTTTGTCCCGGTGAGCCACCACCGTTATCGGTGCAAAACGTACAGTTGCCAACGACAACCGTGCTCCGGTCGCGCTGGCTGCGTAAGCAGTTCGCAAGACCGAAACTTAAGCCCTTGCGCCTAGCCGCGTAAGGCGGGGTTCGCAGGCACCTGGCAACAGAAGCCTGCACTTTCCCCCAACATCCGCACCACCCCGCAAATGGAACCCCGGCCGGTTTCCGGCATTGGCTCTGGGTGACAGGCGCCCTGCCGGCACGGCAGAACCGCAAAGCCCAGCCCTTTCAGATCCCGCGAGGCCAGATGACCCAGGACCAGATCGCCCTTTTCAGCCTTTTCGCGGTTCTGATCGCGCTTCTGATCTGGGGGCGCTGGCGGCATGACATCGTGGCGGTCGCGGCGCTGATGGCGGCGGTGCTGCTGGGGCTGGTGCCCGCCGATCGGGCATTCACCGGCTTCGGCCATCCGGCGGTGATCACGGTGGCGCTGGTGCTGGTCGTCTCGGCCGGGCTGATGCGGACCGGCGCCGTGCATCTCATGGGACGCTACCTGGCCCGGCCCGAAAGCCCGGTGCCGCTGCACCTGCTGCGGCTGGGCGGCGCCGGCGCGGCGCTGTCGGGGGTGATGAACAATGTCACGGCGCTGGCGCTGATGATGCCGCTCGATCTGCAGACGGCACGCAAGGCGGGCCGCTCGGCGGCGCTGACGCTGATGCCGCTGGCCTTCCTGACCATCCTGGGCGGCATGGTCACGCTGATCGGCACGCCCCCCAACCTGATCATCTCGGGGTTCCGGGCCGAGGCCACGGGCAAGCCCTTCCGCATGTTCGACTTTACCCCGGTCGGCGGTGCGGTGGCGCTGGCCGGGCTGGCTTTCGTGGCGCTGTTCGGCTGGCGGCTGCTGCCCCGGCGCGAGGATCTGCACGAGGGCGCGGCCGAAAAACAGATGCGCGAATACGTGGCCGAACTGGTTCTGGGCGAGGACAGCCGCGCCGAGGACATGACCCGCGCCGAGATCGAGGCGGCGGCCGAGAAATCCGATGCCACGCTGGTCGCGATCACCCGGCGCGGCCGGCGCGTCTATGGCCTGCCCGACCGGGTCACGGCCGAACTGGGCGATATCCTGCTGTTTCACGCGGTGCCGGCGGCGCTTGAGGAACTGCGCCTTGAACTGGGGCTTTCCTATCCCGACGGGCGCGAGGCCGATGCGCCGCTGATCGCCAGCGAAGGCCAGACCATGATCGAGGTCGTCGTCGCCAACCAGTCGCGGCTGCGCGGGCGCACGGCGCGGCAGGTGCGGCTGGGTAAGGATTACGATTCGGTGCTGCTGGGCATCATCCGTCAGGGCCGCACGATCCGCGCCCGCTTGCGCGACACCCAGATCGAGCCCGGCGATATCCTGTTGCTGCTGGTCCCCGAGGCCCGTGCCGCCCAGGTCATCGAATGGCTGCATGTGATGCCGCTGGACGGGGCCGAACCGGTGATCAAGGAAAGCCGCGTGGGCTTTGCCATCGCGCTGTTCGTCGCGGCGCTGGCCGCGGTCAGCCTGGGCTGGATCACCATGCCGATCGCCCTGGGGCTGGTTCTGGTCGGCTATGTGCTGGGCGAGGTGCTGACCGCCGAGGAACTTTATGACCATGTGGACTGGCCGGTGATCGTGCTTCTGGGCGCGCTGATCCCGCTGGGCCTGGCGATGGAGACGACCGGCGCATCGGGCCTGATCGCCGGCTGGCTGGCGCGGATGACCGACGGCATGGCGCCATGGGTCGCGCTGACCGGGATTCTGGTTGCGACCATGTTCATCTCGGATGTGCTGAACAACAATGCGACCGCGATCCTGGCCGCGCCGGTGGCGCTGAGCCTGGCCGAACAGACCGGCACCAATCCCGACACCTATCTGATGGCGATCGCGGTCGGGGCCTCCTGCGCCTTCCTGACGCCGATCGGGCACCAGAACAACACCATCGTCATGGGGCCGGGCGGCTACCGCTTTTCCGACTATTGGCGCATGGGCCTGCCGCTCGAGATCATCGTCACCGCCGTCGCCGTGCCGATGCTGCTGATCGTCTGGCCGCTCTAGCCCCGCGCGCGCCCCGCCGGTTTCGCCTTTCGGGCCGCGCCATGTCGCGCTAGGTTGCCGCAAGGACCCGAACAGGCAGAACCGGACAACAGGGGACATTGATGCATTTTCCGTTGAAACTGACGGCCGGGCTGACCGCCCTGACCATGATCCTCGCCTCGTGCTCGATGGGCAGTTACAGCCCCGGCGGCGTCGCGCAGACCGCGCAGGAAATCAAATGGGGCCGCTACCAGAACCCCGACCCGGCCAAGGTCGCCGGCATGCAGAGCTGGATCGCGGGCTACCGGGCCTCGGCCCGGGCGGCGGGGATCAGCGACGCGACGCTGGATCGTGCCTTCGCCGGCGTGACCTATAACCCCGAGGTCATGAGCCGCACCCGCAATCAGGCCGAGTTCAAGAAATCGCTGTGGGAATATCTGGAAAACGCCGTTTCCGAAAAGCGCCAGACCAATGGCCGCGCGGCGCTGGCGCAATATGGCGGCGTGCTGAGCCGCGTCGAGGCCGCCTACGGCGTCGACAAGGAGGTGGTTGCCGCCGTCTGGGGCATGGAATCCACCTATGGCGAGCGGCGCGGCGACATGCCGGTGATCGAGGCGCTTTCGACGCTCAGCTACGAGAATTATCGCGGCAGCTTCTTCCGCAGCCAGCTGACGGCGGCGCTGAAAATCCTGCAGGCCGGCGATGTCGATGCCGCGCGCATGACTGGCTCATGGGCCGGGGCGATGGGGCACACCCAGTTCATTCCGACGACCTATCTGGCCTATGCGGCGGATATCACCGGCGACGGGCGGCGCGACATCTGGTCGAACGATCCCAGCGACGCGCTGGCCTCGGCGGCGAATTATCTGGCGAAATCCGGCTGGCAGCGCGGCCTGCCGGCGGCGGTCGAGGTCACCCTGCCCGCGGGTTTCAACATGGGGCTGGCCGGCAAGGGCAAGCGCCGCTCGGTCGCGGACTGGCAATCGCTGGGCATCCGTCAGGCCAATGCCCGGCCCCTGCCCCCCGGCGGCACCCCGGCCGAGCTGATCGTGCCGGGCGGGCGCAGCGGCGCGGCCTTCCTGATCACCCGCAATTTCCACGCCATCCTGCGCTACAACAATGCCGACAGCTATGCGCTGGCGGTGTCGCATCTGGCCGACCGGCTCAAGGGTTATCCGGGGCTGGCCAATCCCTGGCCCGCCGATCACCCCGGATTGCGGATCGAGCAACGCAAGGAGATGCAGCGCCTGCTCACCATGCGCGGCTTCGACACGCAGGGGATCGACGGCAATGTCGGCTCGAACACCATCGCCGCGATCCGCGCCTATCAGGCCGCGCGCGGCCTGCCGGTGACGGGCGAGCCCAACGCCGCGCTTCTGGAACAGTTGCGCCGGGGCTGAGGCCGGGCGATGCGGCGGGGCGGGTCGCCATACCTGCCCCCGTCAAGCCGACCGGATCGCAGCGACCAGGGCCCGACCCGCAGAAAGAGAGCCATTCATGCCGCAAGATACGCGTCCTGTCCTTTCCGTCGCCGTTCGCCGGTTCGACAGGAATTTCGAGCAGCATATCAGGAAATCGCTCAGGCAGCTTCAGGAGGCCGCCGCCGAACAGCCCGGCTATCTGGGCGAGCAGAACAGCGTTTCGCATGTCGAGGATCACTGCGAACTGGTCACCGTCTTTGCCTTCGATTCGCAGACCAATCTCGACAATTGGGAAAACTCCGAGCTGCGAAACCGGCTCATCGCCGAAATCGACAGGCATCCGCATGAAAGCACGAAACATACCGGCTTCGACGATTTCTCGGTTCTGCTGCATCCGCAATCGAAGGTGACCCGGATCGAGATCGTGCTGGTGCTGATCTTCTGGATCATCCTTCTGTCCGGGGTGCTGAACCGGATAGCGGATTTCGTGCTGCCTGACAGCTTTCCGCCGGCCCTGCGCTATGTGCTTACGATTTCGGTCAATGTCGGGCTGATCAGCTATATCTTCCTGCCCTGGTCCAGCCGCATGCTGACAAGGCTGCGCGACAGGCTGGAAAGCCTGAGACGCGATCGCTGAAGCCCGCCGCGGCTCAGACCGAGATGCCGCTGCGCCCCGCCAGATCGGTAAAGAACTGCCAGGCCACCCGGCCGGAACGCGCGCCGCGCGTCGCCTGCCATTCGATCGCCTCGGCGCGCAGTTGTTCGTCCCCGATTACCACGCCGTAGGCGTCGCAATAGCCGCGCACCATGGCCAGGTATTCGTCCTGGCTGCAGGGGTGAAAGCCCAGCCACAGCCCGAAGCGATCAGACAGCGAGACCTTTTCCTCGACCGCCTCGCCGGGATGGATCGCGGTCGAGCGTTCGTTGTCGATCATGTCGCGCGGCATCAGGTGGCGCCGGTTCGAGGTCGCATAAAGGATCACATTCGCCGGCCGGCCGCTGATCCCGCCATCCAGCACCGCTTTCAGCGATTTGTACTGCGTATCGTCATGGCTGAAGGACAGATCGTCCGAAAACAGCAGGAAACGCCGGTCCCTGGCGCGGCCCAGAATGGCCAGCAGCCGCCCGACCGAGCCCAGATCCTCGCGCGCGATCTCGACCAGCACCAGCGGCAGGCCCTGCGCCACGGCCTCGGCATGGACGGCCTTGACCAGCGAGGATTTGCCCATCCCCCGCGCGCCCCAAAGTAGCGCGTTATTGGCCGCATGGCCGCGCGCGAATTGCAGCGTATTGGCGAGCAGCGTGTCCTTGGAGCGGTCGATGCCGATCAGCTGCACCAGATCGACGCGGTTCACCGTGCCGACCGGCTCCAGCCGGTCCGGGTCGGGCTGCCAGATATAGGCGCTTGCCTCGGAGAACGAGGCTTCGGGCGCGGCGGGCGGCGACATCCGCTCAAGCGCCTCGGCAATGCGGGTCAGAACCTTCCTAGACATCGGCTTCCTGTTCTTCGCGGGCGCGTCTGCGCTCGATCCGCGCGACAAGCTGGATCGAGACCTCGTAAAGCCCGTAGACCACGGTGAACAGCACGACCTGGCTGATCACATCGGGCGGCGTGACAATGGCCGCCATGACGAGGATCACCAGCACCGCATATTTGCGCACGCTGCCAAGCCCCTCGGCAGAGACCAGCCCGGCCTTGCCCATCAGTGTCAGCGCCACCGGCAGCTGGAACGAGATGCCGAAGGCCAGGATGAACTTGGTGGTCAGGGTCAGATATTCGCTGACCGAGCCCTGGAACACGATGCCCGCCAGCGCATTGTTCTCGACCTCTGCCCCGGGATCTCCGGGCAGCGCCATCGGTCCCTGCTGGAAGCCCAGGAAAAAGTCATAGGCCATGGGCAGGATGACATAATAGGCGAATGCCGCGCCCAGAAACATCATTGCCGGCGAGGCGACCAGAAAGGGCAGGAAGGCGGCCTTTTCGCTGCGATAGAGCCCCGGCGCCACAAAGCGCCACATCTGATAGGCGATCACCGGAAAGGCCAGGACGAAGCCGCCCAGAAAGGAAATCTGGATGGCGACGAAGAACCCCTCCTGCAGCTTCAGCAGGATCAACCCGCATTCCTGGCCGCGCCCCTCCAGCGCGGTGCAGATCGGGCGGGTCAGGAAATTATAGATCGGGTTCCAGACCGTATAGCACAGGACCATCGCCACGACGAAGGCCAGCACCGACCAGATCAGCCGGGTGCGCAACTCGGCCAGATGTTCGATCAACGGGGCCGAGCTGTCGTCGATATCGTCGGGACGCTTGGGATTGGCGGACACTCAGCGGTCTTTCGTATCTGACCGGCGCACCGCATGCAGGCGGCGCTGACCGGGTTCGTGTTCGGGGGCCGGCGGCAAGGGGGCGGCGCCGGTCTCTGCGGCCGGCTCTGCGCCCGACCCAGCGGGCAGCGCGCTGGCGGGTGTCTGGCTATCCGCCGGCAGCGGTCCCGCCTGCCCCGGATCGGCCGGGGCCGGGTCGTTGCGCGCGGGCAGCTTCGGGTCCCATTTCTCGAACCGGTCGGCGGCGCGGTCCAGCGCGTCCAGCCCCAGCGATTTCTTCGAGGTCAGGGATTTCACATCGCGCAGCGTCTTGGTGGCATCGTCAATGCCGCTGGTGCGGGCGGCGTCCTCCATGGCGCTGGAGAATTCGCGCGCCATGGCCCGCGCCCGGGCCGTGATCCGGCCCAGCGAATGAAACAGATGCGGCAGGTCCCGGGGCCCGACCACGATCAGCGCCACCACGCCGATCAGCAGCAGCTCGCTCCAGCCGATATCCAGCATTTCGGCGTCCCGCGCGGATTACGAACGGTCGCCGTCGCGCGGCGTCACGTCGCGCAGCGCCTCGTCGGCCTGATCACGCGCCTTCGCGGCATCCTCGGCCGGGGCCTGAGCGATCGGCTTTTTCGCCTCATTGGCGGCGTTGTCATATTCCTCGGCGCCGTCCTTCACGCCCTTCCTGAAGGCGGTGATGCCCTTGCCCACCTCGCCCATCAGCGACGAGACCTTGCCGCGCCCGAAAAGCACCAGCACGACCACCGCGATCAGCAAAAGGCCGGGAAGGCCGATATTGTTCAGCATCTTTTACACTCCCTTGCCGGCGGAACCGGCGTTGATGGGCCTTATCTAGGGATTCGCCGCGCCCAATGCAAAGGCCAAACACGGGCCGCCGCCCATCGGCGAAGCTGGCGCCGTTGGCCGGCGCGGTTCTTTTCTTCCCCGGAAAACCGCGCGATATATCGTAATCATGGAGAGCACCCAGATCATCAGCGCCTTTGTCACGCTCTTTGTCGTGATCGACCCGATCGGGCTGGCACCGCTGTTCATTGCGCTGACCCGCGGCATGACGCCGCAAAAGCGGCGCCGAATCGGCTGGCGGGCGCTGGCCATCGCGGCGGCGCTGCTGACGCTGTTCGGGCTGGCGGGCGAATCGATCCTCGCGGGTATCGGCATCTCGTTGCCGGCCTTTCGCATCGCCGGCGGCATGCTGCTGTTCCTGACCGCGCTCGACATGCTGTTCGAGCGCCGGACCGAACGCCGCGAGGGGCAGACCCCCGGCGACGAGGACGACCCTTCGGTCTTTCCTCTGGCGACGCCGCTGCTGGCCGGCCCCGGCGCGCTGGCCACGATGATCCTGCTGGTCGGGCAGGATGCCGGCGCCGCCCACACGGTGATGATCCATCTGGTCATGTTCAGCGTTCTGGGCATCGTCGCGATGCTGTTCGCCGTGGCCGATCCGATCGCGCACATGCTGGGCCGGACCGGAACCATGGTGCTGACCCGGCTGTTCGGGATGCTGCTGGCCGCGCTGTCGATCCAGTTCGTGATCGACGGTCTCAAGGGGACGGGGCTGTTCTGATGGGGGATCAGTTCGCCCGCTTTGCCTATCTGGCGCTGCTGCTGGTCGCGGTGGGCGGCTTTCTGCTGGTCGAGTTGCGCGAACGCCCGGGCCGGACCCTGCGCATGGCGGCCGCCTGGGGGCTGATCTTTCTGGGCGCCATCGCGCTGGCCGGGCTGTGGCCCGAGATCCGCAATGCCGTCGCCCCGCGCGAACGCGTCCTGGCGGGCGGCCGGATCGAGGTGCCGGTCGGCAATGACGGCCATTACCGGCTGACCGCGCGGGTCAATGACATCGCCATCCGCTTCGTCGTCGATACCGGCGCCAGCAGCATCGCGCTTGGCCCCCGCGATGCCGAACGCGTGGGGATAGATCTCGACGATCTGGCCTATATCGGCCAGGCAAGGACCGCGAACGGCATTGTCGAGACGGCGCCGGTCCGGCTGGAATCGGTCACCATCGGCGATATTCGTGACGCGCGCGTGCCGGCCATGGTGCTGCGTGCCGATCTGGATGAATCGCTGATGGGCATGTCCTACCTGTCACGCTTTGCCCGAGTCAGCATCGAGGACAGCGTGCTGATCCTGGAACGCTGAGCGCCCGCCCGGGCGCGCCATCCGGAATCGCGGCATGGAACCCCGGCCCCGGGGTTCCGCGTTGGTCCGGGCATGTCACCACAGGAGGTCACGATGAGCATTGCCCGGGTTACCGAAATTTCCGCCGCCTCGGATGTCAGCTTCGAGGATGCCGTCAAGCAGGGCGTCAAGCGCGCCAACGAGACGCTGCGCAATGTCGTCAGTGCCTGGATCAAGGAGCAATCCGTCGATTGCGGCGACGGCCAGATCACCCGCTACCGCGTCAACATGATGGTGACCTTCGTCCTTGACGACTGATCCGGGCGCCCGCGTCCGGCCGCCGGTATCCGGCCGGGCAAGGCGGCTATTGCCTGCGTTCCCAGCGGCCGCCGGCCTCGGACCAGTATTCGGCAGCCACGCCGGCATCCTTCAGCGCCCGCCATTGCGCGCGGGCGCGCTCCAGCGCGTCGGGATCGTTGCCGTCGAATACGATGCAGGCGCGCTCCAGCCCGTCGCATTCCGCGCCCGCGACCTCGGCCCCGTCCAGCGCGATCAGGCAGCGCGGCGCATTGGCCGCGACCTGCCCCTCGCTGGTCAGCAGGACCGGCTGGCGCGCGTCATGCGGACCGCCGGCCAGACCATGGGGCAGGAAGCCCTCGCCCTGCCAAAGCGCCTCGTCCAGCGCCTCCTGGCGCGCCCGGTGCCTGCCCCGCAGCTCGACCCGCCAGCCGGCCTGCAGGCTCTTGCCGATCAGCATCGGCAAAAGCTGCCCCGGCCCCGAGCGGGTCAGGTGATAGAACAGGGCCGAGCCCATCAGCCCTTGGCCTCGTAGCGATCGCGCACCAGCCGGTCCAGCGTCATCACGCCCCAGCCCGTCGCCCCTTTCGGCGCGAATGTGGTGGCTGCGGGCGGCAGGGCCACGCCGGCGATGTCCAGATGCGCCCAGGGCGTGCCCTCGGCGATGAAGCGCTGCAGGAACTGCGCCGCGGTGATCGAGCCGGCCGGGCGGCCGCCGGTATTCTTGACATCCGCCAGCCGCGAATCGATCTGCTTGTCATAGGCCGCGCCCAGAGGCAGGCGCCAGGCGCCCTCGCCCTCGGCTTGGGCGGCCTTCAGCACCGCCTCGGCCAGCGCGTCGTCATTGGCGAACAGCCCGGCATTCTCATGCCCCAGGGCAATGATCACCGCCCCGGTCAGCGTCGCCAGATCGATCACCGCCGCCGGCTTGAAGCGGTCCTGCGCGTACCAGAGCACATCGGCCAGCACCAGCCGCCCCTCGGCATCGGTATTGATCACCTCGATCGTGTCGCCCTTCATGGATTTCACGATATCGCCGGGGCGCTGCGCGCGGCCGTCGGGCATGTTCTCGACCAGCCCGACCAGCCCCACGACATTGGCCTTGGCGCGGCGCAGGGCCAGCGTGCGCAAGACGCCCGCGACGACGCCCGCGCCGCCCATATCCATGGTCATCTCTTCCATGCCGGCGGCGGGCTTGATGGAAATGCCGCCGCTGTCGAACATCACGCCCTTGCCGACCAGCGCCAGCGGCGCCTGGTCCTTCGGGCCGCCGTTCCAGCGCATCACCACGACCTTGGACGGGCTTTCCGAGCCCCGCCCGACGCCCAGCAGCGCGCGCATGCCCAGTTTCGCCAGTTCGTCCTCATCCAGCACCTCGACCTCAAGGCCCAGTTCGCGCATGGCCAGCAGGCGGTCGGCGAAATCGCCGGTGGTCAGGACATTCGCCGGCTCGTTGACCAGATCGCGGGTAAAGAACACCCCTTCGGTCACGGCGGCGCCGTCGGTGGCGGCGCGGCCCAGCCCTTCGGGATCCTTGTGCATGAAGCCGACGCGGCCGCGCTTCGGCGCATTCTCGTCCTCGCCGGGCTTGCGCGACTTGTAGGCCGAGAAATCATAGGCCCGCAGCGCCAGCCCCTGGGCCACATCCGAGGCGCGCGGATGGTTGTCGGCGATCACCAGCAGGTCCGACTTGTCCAGCGCCGCGCCGATGCTGGCCCCGGCCTTGCGCGCGGTCGCGACATCGGCGTCGCGCGGCAGGTTGACCAGTTGCAGCGCCTCGGCCTGCAGGCCGGCGGGAAAGGCCAGCTCCAGCGCCTTGCCCGGCTTCGCGTCCTTCCAGGCGCGCGAGTCCAGCGCGCGCAGCGCCGCCTCGCGCGTCGGGCGCGGCAGCCCCACCGGCAACCTGCCATTCCGCGCGACCAGAACGGCGATGCGGCCGGTGCGCCCGGCCAGCCCCGTCATGTCCATTGCCGCGAAAGAAATTTCGACCGGATGTGTCATCGTCACGCCTTTCTCATCGATCATTGGACAGAAACTAGACAGGCGCGCGCCGCTTGACCAGAGCCGGGGCTTTCCCAAAGGCGCGGCAACGGCTAATCAATCACAATCAGAACCTTGAGGCGCACATGCCCCGCATCGACCGCTATATCCTGTCGCAGTTCCTGACGCTGTTCGGGTTCTTCGCGCTGGTTCTGGTGTCGGTCTACTGGATCAACCGGGCGGTGTCGCTGTTCGAGAATCTGATCTCGGACGGGCAGACGGCGCTGGTGGTGCTGGAATTCACCGCGCTGACCCTGCCGCTGGTGATCTCGATCGTGCTGCCCATCGCGGCATTCGCCGCCAGCGCCTATGGCACCAACCGGCTGGCCAGCGAATCCGAACTGGTCGCGATGCAGGCGGCGGGCATATCGCCCTGGCGGCTGGCGCGGCCGGTCCTGGCCTTTGGCGTGATGGTGGGGGTGATGGTGGCGGTCCTGGTGCATTCGGTGGTGCCGATGGCGCGCGGGCGGCTGGCCGACCGGCAGGCCGAGATCTCGCAAAACGTTACCGCGCAGTTTTTGCGCGCGGGCGCGTTCCAATATCCCGTGACGGGTGTCACGCTGTATATCAGCAAGGTCGCCGATGACGGGCGGCTGCTGTATTTCTTTCTTGAGGATGCGCGCGATCCGAACAACCAGACCACCTATACCGCGACCGAGGCGCTGGTGGTCAGGACCGATGACGGGCCGCGGCTGGTGATGATGCAGGGGATGGTGCAGAATCTGCGCCAGACGGGGGGCCGGCAAAGCCTGTCGGTCACGCGCTTTGGCGAGCTGGCCTATGATCTGGACACGCTGCTGGACGGCGGCTCGTCGCGCAATCGCGACCTGCGCGCCTATTCGACATCGCAGCTGATGCGCGCCGATGCCGAATTGCTGGCCGCCACCGGCAGCACCGCCGACAAGGCCCGCGCCGAGGCGCATCAGCGGCTGGCCAAGCCGTTTCAGTCGCCGGTCGCGGCGCTTCTGGGCTTTGCCATGCTGCTGATCGGCGGCTACAGCCGCTTCGGCGTCTGGAAACAGGTGATCTGGGCGGTCGTCGCGCTGATCCTGGTGCAGTTTCTGGGCACCGCGGCGGAAAGCCAGGTCGCGCAGAATGCCACGCGCTGGCCGCTGATCTATCTGCCGCCGCTGGTGGGCGCGGCGATCTGCGCCACGATCCTGTGGGTCGCGGCAAAACCGCGACGACTGCGAAAAGGCGCGGCCGCAGCGCCCGCAGCGGGGGACGGATCATGATCCTGTCGGTCTTTGTCGCGCGGCGTTTCCTGCGCACCTTCATCATCATCGCGGCAATTTTCGGCGCCATCCTGTTCCTGATCGACATCGTCGAACAGATCCGACGCTTTTCCGACGAGAATATCGGCCTGTCCGGGGCGGCGGTCCTGTCGCTTCTGAACATCACCGCCAGCTTTTACTCGATCATGCCGCTGATGACGGTTCTGGCCGGGATCGCGCTGTTTCTCAACCTGTCGCGCAGCTCGGAACTGGTGGCGATCCGGGCGGCGGGCCGCTCGGGCATCCGGGTGCTGGCGGCGCCGGCGGTGACGGCGGCGCTGCTCGGCATGCTGTCGGTGGCGGTCATGAACCCGATGGTCGCCGCCACCTCCAAGCGCTACGACGATGCCGTGGCACAGCTGAAAAGCAGCGGCGGCCAGACCGTCAGCCTGGGCGACAATGCCGTCTGGATGCGCCAGGCGCTGCCGATGCGCGGCCGCGACGGAACCGAGGCCTCGGGGCAGGTGGTGATCCGCGCCAGCCGCGCCAGCCCCGATGCGACGACGCTTTATGACGCGACCTTCATGGTCTTTGCCCCCGAGATCGGCCCGACGCGGCGCATCGACGCGGCGCAGGCGCGGCTGACCCAGGGCGCCTGGCAGTTGACCGACACCAAGGAATGGCCGCTGACCCAGCCCAACCCCGAGGCCATGGCCCGCACCGCGCCGACGCTGGAGCTACCCACCGATCTGACCGCCGACCGCATCCGCGACAGTTTTGGCAAGCCCGAGGCGATCCCGGTCTGGCAGTTGCCGGCCTTTATCCGCGGGCTCGAGCGCGCGGGCTTTTCCGCGCTGCGCCACAAGGTCTGGTTCCAGATGGAACTGGCCCGGCCGCTGCTGATGGCCGCCATGGTCGCCATCGCAGCCGTCTTTACCATGCGCCATATGCGTGGCCGCAAGGCCGGCATCCTGGTGCTGGCGGCCTTCATCTGCGGGATCGGGCTGTTCTTTTTGCGCAACCTGGCGCAGGTTCTGGGCGACAATGGCGGCATTCCCGCGGCGCTGGCCGGCTGGGCGCCGCCGATCGTGGCGCTGCTCTTTGCCCTTGGGGCCTTGTTGCAACTGGAGGATGGATGATGGCGCAGACGGTCAAGCGCTGGCACAGGCAGGTTGCCGCCCGCATGGCCCTGATGGCGGCGCTGCTTCCGCTGTTGCCAGAGAGTTCCACCGGCCAGACCCTGACCGGCGAGGGGCAGACCCTGCCCGCCTATGACGCCGACCAGCCGTTCCTGCCCGGACCGGACGGCCCGGCCCTGGCCCCGACCGAGGATCCCGACGCCAATGCCCGCTATGCCGACGGGACCGAGGCCGCCCATGTCCCCGAGATCGCGCAGCGCCCGCCTTCGGTGCGGATCACCGACAGCGGCACGCCGCCCGATGGCAGCCCGGCCACCTTGCTGGCCGACTATCTCTCGCTGGATGCCGACAACCGGCTTACCGCCTCGGGCGGGGTGGTGATCTGGTATCGCGGCAAGCGGCTGGTCGCCTCGCGCGTGATCTATGACCGCGAGACCGGCAGCGCGGTGATCGAGGGCCCGATCCACCTGACCGAGCCGGCCCGCGCCGGCACCCGGCAGGAAACCATCGTCATCGCCGACAGCGCCCAGCTTGAACCGAACCTGCAGGACGGCATCCTGCAGGGCGCCCGGCTGGTGCTGGCGCGCGAAATGCAGATGGCCGCCCGCCAGATGACCCGAAGCGAGGAGGGCAATGTCACGCGGCTGGACAATGTCGTCGCCTCAAGCTGCCAGATCTGCGCAGAGAACCCGATCCCGCTCTGGGAAATCCGCGCCCGCACGATCACCCATGACGCGCGCACTCGGCAGCTGACATTCGACCGTCCGCAGATCCGCGCCTTCGGGACGCCGCTGTTCTCGCTGCCATGGCTGACCGCGCCGGACCCGACGGTCGATCGCATGACCGGCTTTCTGCAACCGCAATTCCGCACCACCTCGAGCCTCGGTTTCGGCATCAAGCTGCCCTATTTCATCACCCTGGGCGATCATGCCGACATCACGGTGACGCCCTATATCTCGGCCAGCCAGACGCGCACGCTGGAGCTGCGCTACCGCCAGGCCTTCAGCAATGGCGCGATGGAATGGAACGGCGCCATCTCGCGCGATGACATCAAGAACAACGACACCCGCGGCTACCTGTTCGGCGCCGCGCGGTTCGAGTTGCCGCGCGGCTATATGCTGGGCTTTCAGCTGCAAACCGCCAGCAACCGCGCCTATCTGCTGGATTACGACATTACCGATGCCGACCGGCTGTGGAGCGGGGTGACCCTGGACCGCATCCGCCGCGACCGGATGATGACCGCGCGGATCGGCAATTACGAATCGCTGCGCGACGACGAACCCGATGAGATGACCCCCTCGGTGGTGGCGGATGCGCTGTGGCGGCGGCGCTGGACGCCCGGCCGGCTGGGCGGTATCGCCGATCTGGAATGGTCGCTGCATGCCCACCGGCGGTCCTCGGACGAGGATGTGCTGGGCCGCGACATGGCGCGCGGCTCGGTGCAGCTGGACTGGCGGCGCAGCGCCATCCTGCCGGGCGGCGTGATGGGGGCCGCGCAGGCCCGGCTCAATGCCGATATCTACCGGATCAGACAGGACAGCGTCTATGACGACTGGGTCGCCCGCGCCGATCCGGCCATCGCCGCGGAACTGCGCTGGCCGCTCGCGCGCCATCGCGGCGGCGTCACCCATATCGTCGAGCCGATCGCCCAGGTGATCTGGTCGCCGGAACGCGATTATGACGACGATGTCCCGAACGAGGACAGCAATCTCGTCGAATTCGACGAGGGCAACCTGTTCTCGCTGAGCCGCTTTCCGGGCTGGGACGCAAGGGAATCCGGCCTGCGGGCGAATCTGGGGCTGGGCTGGACGCGGATCGATCCGGCCGGCTGGTCGATCGGCCTGACCGCCGGCCGCGTGCTGCGCAGCGGCAGCGATTCCGCATTCGAGGGCAGCGGCCCGCTGAGCGGCAACACCTCGGACTGGCTGCTGGCCACGCATTATTCCGGCGCCAACGGGCTTGCGATCGCCAACCGGGCCCTGTTCGATGACGGTTTCTCGATCAGCCGCAACGAATTGCGGCTGGGCTGGTATCAGCCCGGGCTGCAGGTCTCGGCCGGCTATCTCTGGCTTGATTCGGACCCGCGCGAGGAGCGGTTCGCGAGTGTTTCGGAACTGACCACCAGCGGCGGCTGGCAACTGGCGGAAGGCTGGTGGGCCACGACCGAAACCCGCTATGACTTTACCGCCGACCGGGCGCAAAAGGCCGAGCTGGGGCTGGAATACCGAAACGAATGCATCACCGTGGAAATGTCGCTTGAGCGGCGCTTCACCTCGACCGACGAGGTCAATGCCGAGACCCGCTTCGACCTGGGCATCCGGCTGGGCGGGTTCGGGCAGCAGAAGTCAGGGCCGGGAACGGTGGCGCGGCGCAGTTGCATGCGCTAATGTCCGGCGAAACCAAGCGGTGAGGAAGCTGATGCGGCGAATTCTTCTGGGGGCGGCGATGGCCGCGATACTGACCGGGACCGGCCTGGCGCCGCAGGCCGCACAGGCGCAGGGCAGCGGGTTCCAGCCGGTCGTTTACGTCAACGACGCGGCCGTGACCGGTTTCGAGCTGGATCAGCGTGTGCGCTTCCTGCAGCTCCTGCGCGCCCCCGAATCCAGCCCCGCCGCGGCCGAAAAGGCGTTGATCGAAGACCGGCTGCGGCTCTTTGCCGCGCGCCAGTTCGGAATTTCCGCGACCGATGAGCAGATCGATGCCGGTCTGGTCGAATTCGCCGGACGCGCCAATATGAGCGTCGAGGATTTCACCGCTGCGCTGGCCCGTGCCGGGATCGAGCAGCAGACATTCCGCGACTTCATCTCGGCCGGGGTGGTCTGGCGCGAGGTGGTGCGCCAGCGCATCGTCGGGCAGGTCCGCATCACCGATGCCGAGATCGATCAGGAGATGCAGAAGATCATCGAGACGCCACAGATCACCCATGTCGCCTTGTCCGAGGTGATCATCCCCGCCCCCGAGGGGCAGGAGGACGCGGCGATGGATCAGGCTGCCCGGATCGTCGCCGGCACGAATTCGGAAGCCGATTTCGCCGCCTTCGCGCGCCGCTATTCGGCGACGGAATCGGCCGGGCGCGGCGGGCGGCTTCCCTGGATGCCGCTGGCCAACCTGCCCCCGTCGCTGCGGCCGCTGGTGCTGTCGCTGCAGCCGGGACAGGTCAGCCAGCCGCTGACCATCCCCGGCGCGGTAGTGCTGTTCTATCTGCGCGACACGCGCGGCTCGCTGCGCCCGGGCGCCAGCGAGCAGGTTCTGGACTATGTCCGCTTTACCCTGGCCAGCGAGGCCGAGGCGGCGCGGATCGTCGGCATTTCCGACAGCTGCGAGGATCTTTTCGTCCATGCCCGCGAATTGCCGCCCCAGCAGATCGAGCGCCAGACCCTGTCGCAGGGCCAGATCCCGAGCGGCGAGGCCGTGCGCCTGGCCGTGCTGGACGACAATGAGGCGACCGTGGTCAGCTCTGGCGCCGCCGCCCAGATCCTGATGCTTTGCAAGCGCACGCCCGCCCTGATGGCCGAGCCGGAACTGCCCGAGCCTGCGATGACCGAGGCCGCCGCGACAGACGCGGAGCCGGCGCCGCCCGACCCCAACGCGCTGCCCGCCCGCGAAGAAGTCCGCAATCAGATCTTCAACCGCAAGGTCGGTCAGGCCGCCGACGCCTATTTGGCCGAATTGCGCGCCAATGCCGTCATCCGGCGGCCTTGAGCGGCTCGGGCGCATCCGCCGGCGGCGCCTCGCCTTCGGTCCCCTCGATCCGGGCATAGCAGAATGGGCATCACGCATCCCGTCATCCTGACCTGTGGCGAGCCTGCCGGCATCGGGCCGGAACTGGCGCCGAAAGCGCTGGCCTCGGGCGTGCCCTTCGTTTTCCTGGGCGACCCGGGGCATTTGCCCGATGCGACGCCCTGGCGGGAGGTCGCGACGCCGGACGAGACGGTGCCAGAGGGGGTGCTGGCGGTGCTGCGGCACGATTTTCCCGCCCCCGCCACGCCGGGACGGCCCGATCCCCGGAATGCGGCGGCGGTGGTCGAGGTCATCGCGCGGGCCGTGTCGCTGGCGCGTTCCGGCGCGGCGGGTGGCATCTGCACCCTGCCGATCAACAAGGAGGCGCTGAAACGCGGCGCCGGCTTCGCCTTTCCCGGCCATACCGAATATCTGGCGCATCTGGCCGGCGATGTGCCGGTGGTGATGATGCTGGCCTCGACCACGGTCGAGCCGCCCTGCCGGGTGGTTCCGGTGACCATCCATATCGCGCTGCGCGATGTGCCCGGCGCCCTGACGCCCGGGGCGCTGGAACAGGCGATCCGCATTACCCGCGATGCCCTGCAGCGGGATTTCGGCATCCGCGCGCCCCGGCTGGCAATCGCCGGGCTGAACCCCCATGCCGGCGAAAACGGCGTCATGGGCGACGAGGAAACGCGCTGGATGGCGCCGCTGCTCGCGCGGCTGCGCGCCGAGGGCATCGACCTGGCCGGGCCGCTGCCTGCCGACACCATGTTTCACGCCCCGGCCCGCGCGCGCTATGACGTGGCGATCTGCGCCTATCACGATCAGGCGCTGATCCCGGTCAAGACGCTGGATTTCGCCGGCGGGGTGAATGTCACGCTGGGCCTGCCCTTCGTGCGGACCTCGCCCGATCACGGCACCGCCTTCGATATCGCCGGCAAGGGAATCGCCGATGCCGCCAGTGTCATCGCCGCCCTGCGCATGGCCCATGAGATGGCGGCGCGACGGTGAGCACGATCGACGGGTTGCCACCACTGCGCGAGGTGATCGCGCGCCACGATCTGAGGGCGCGAAAGCAGCTGGGACAGAACTTTCTGCTGGACCTGAACCTGACCGCCAAGATCGCGCGCGCGGCCGGCGCCCTGTCGGGCTGCGACGTGATCGAGGTCGGCCCCGGCCCCGGCGGGCTGACCCGGGGCTTGCTGGCCGAGGGCGCGCGCAAGGTGCTGGCGATCGAAAAGGACGCCCGCGCCCTGCCCGCCCTGGCCGAGATCGCCGCCGCCTATCCGGGCCGGCTGCAGGTGATCCATGGCGACGCGCTGGAGGTCGATCCGCTGGCGCATCTGACGCCACCAATCCGCATCGTCGCCAATCTGCCCTATAATGTCGGCACCGAACTGCTGATCCGCTGGCTGACGCCGGCCTCCTGGCCGCCCTTCTGGCAATCCTTGACGCTGATGTTCCAGAAAGAGGTCGCCGAGCGGATCGTGGCGCAACCCGGCGGCAAGGCCTATGGCCGGCTGGCGGTGCTGGCGCAATGGCGCACGGATGCGAGAATCGTGATGACCCTGCCGCCCGAGGCCTTCGTGCCGGCGCCCAAGGTCCATTCCTCGGTGGTGCATCTGACGGCCCTGCCCGCGCCGCGCCATGCCGCCGATCCGGCGCTGCTGAGCCGGGTCGTCGCCGCCGGCTTCAACCAGCGGCGCAAGATGCTGCGCGCCTCTCTCAAGGGGCTGCATCCGAAGATCGAGGATCTGCTGGTCGCGGCCGGCATCGCGCCCACCGCGCGCGCCGAAGAGATCGCTCTCGCGCAGTTCTGTGCGCTGGCGCGCGGCCTGGCCGACGCGCCGCGCTGAAACCTATTCGCCCGAAGAAGCCTTGTCCGGCTGGGCCGCGCCTTCCTTGTCGGCGGCCTTCTTGCGGCCGCGCGGAGCGCGGGGCGCGGCGGTGCCGGCAGCGGTGGCGCGGGTGCGGCGACGCGGTGCCGGCGCGACCGGTTCGGCTGCGGGGGCTTCCTCGGCGGCAGGCGCCTCGGCCGCGGTCTGATCCCCAGCCTGATCCGCAGCCTTATCCGCGCCACGATCCGGCGGCTGCCCGGCAGAAGCCGGCGCGGATTCCGGGGTCGCGACCGGGCCGCTGGCTTCCTCTTCGTCAGCGATGACCGGCGGCAGACCTGCATCGCCGTTTGCCGCATCGCCCCGGTTCCCGGCGCGCTTGTCATTGCGCTGCGCCGCCGGCTGCTCGTCATGGCGGGTGTCGCGACGGTCCTCCGCCTGATCGCTGCCACGGTCGCGGCGGCTGTTGTTGCCGTTATGACCGTTCTGGCCATAGCCGTTTTCGCCCTGACCATTGCCCGCATCGCGCGAGTCGTCGTCGCGACCGCCCTGATGCTGCTGCTGGTTCTGCTGGCGTTCGGCCTGCTCGCGCTGCGCTTCACCCAGCATGCGGGTGTAATGCTCGGCATGCTGCAGGAAGCTCTGCTCGGCGACACGGTCGTTCGAGAGCTGCGCATCGCGGGCCAGCGTCAGGTATTTCTCGATGATTTGCTGGGGCGTACCACGTACCTTGCCCTCGGGACCCGAGGAATCGAAGACACGGTTGACGACATTGCCCAGTGTGCGCTGTCGGTTCGACTTGTTGCGCGAACGGGATTTGGATGATCTCATCAGCTTATTTTAATCAGTTTTCCCGGCTGCGACCGGCTGAGGTTGGGGTCATGTTACGGCTATTCTCAATCGGGCAAGGAGCTTGGCTCCCGATCCCCGCATTAACCAGTTGGAGGCTGAGTGTAACTGACCCGTGCGTGGGCGCTGCGCCCCCGTCACAAATGCGAATAAACACGCCGCAGCGGCCGGCACAAGCAAAAAATTCTGGCAAATGCATCAAAACTTGTGACTGCTTGCCGGATCAGCGCGGTTTTCGGCCGAAAACAACCCGGTCGCGGCCGTCCAGATCCGGCAGGATGCACACATCTTGCAATCCGGCGGCGCGCATCAGCGCCGCCACCTGCGCGCCCTGCCCGGACCCTGTTTCCACCATCAACCGCCCGCCCGGGGTCAGATGCGCGGGCGCGTCGCGGGCGATCGCGCGATAGGCGGTCAGCCCGTCGGCCTCATCCGTCAGCGCCTGGCGCGGCTCCCATTCGCGCACATCGGGCGCAAGGCCGGCCATCTCGTCCAGCGCGATATAGGGCGGGTTCGACACGATGAGATCGAAGCGACCCTGCACGGCCGAGAACCAGTCGCTTTCGATGAAACTCGCCGAAACGCCTATCATCTCTGCGTTTTCTCGCGCCACCTGAAGCGCGGGGCGGGAAATATCGGTGCCTGTCCCGCGACTTTCCGGGCGCTCTGCCAGAAGCGATATCAGGATGGCCCCGGTCCCGGTGCCCAGATCCAGAACCGAGGTAAAGGGCGCCTGCAGCGCCGCCTCGACCAGGGTTTCCGTTTCCGGACGCGGGTCCAGCGTATCGCGGGTGACGCGGAAATCATGCTTCCAGAAGGCGCGGCGGCCGATGATCTGGGCCACCGGCTGCCGTGCGAGGCGCGCCGCGACGGCCGTCTCGAACCGCTCTTGCGCCAATGCGGAGAGCGGCCGGGCCATCGCATCGGTCAGGCGATGGCGCGGCAGATTCAGCGCATGGGCGAAAAGCAGCCGGCCATCCTCGACCGCGCCGGGTATCCCGGCGGCGACCAGTTGCGCGACGGCCCGGCGCAGCGCCTCGGCCGCATTCGGCGAATCGCCCATGTCCTCAGGCGTCCTGCGCGGCCAGCCGCTCGGCCTGGTCATGGGCAGTGAGCGAATCGAGGATCTCGGCCAGATCGCCCTGCATGATGCGGTCCAGCGCATACAGCGTCAGGCCGATGCGGTGATCGGTCATCCGGCCCTGCGGAAAATTATAGGTGCGGATACGCTCGGACCGGTCGCCCGAGCCGACCTGGCTCTTGCGATCGGCGGCGCGCTCGGCATCGGCGCGCTGGCGCTCGATATCGTAAAGCCGGGCGCGCAGCACGGCCATGGCGTTGGCGCGGTTCTGATGCTGCGATTTTTCCGAGCTGGTCACCACGATGCCGGTGGGCAGATGGGTGATCCGCACCGCCGAATCGGTGGTGTTGACATGCTGGCCGCCGGCGCCGCTGGCGCGCATCGTGTCGATGCGGATATCGCTGGCGGGGATGTCGATATCGACATCCGCGGCCTCGGGCAGGACGGCGACGGTGGCGGCGCTGGTATGGATGCGGCCGCCGGATTCGGTTTCAGGCACGCGCTGTACGCGATGCACGCCGGATTCGTATTTCAGCCGCGCGAACACCCCCTCGCCCTCGATCCGGGCCATGGCCTCGCGCACGCCGCCCAGATCCGATTCGGCCAGTTCCAGCAGTTGAAACTGCCAGCCCTGCGCCTCGGCAAAGCGGCGGTACATGTTGAGCAGATCGCCGGCGAACAGCGCCGCTTCCTCGCCGCCGGTGCCGGGGCGGATCTCGAGGATCGCGGGACGGGCATCGGCGGCGTCGCGCGGCAACAGCGCGATGCGCAGCGCGTGCTCGAGGCCGGGCAGTTCGGCGCGCAGGCGCGACAATTCATCCTCGGCCAGTTCGCGCATCTCGGGATCGGCCAGCATGGCCTGCGCCTCATGGATGCCATCCTGCGCCTCGCGCCATTGCGCGATCTGGGTCACCACCGGCTTCAGCTCGGAATATTCGCGGCTTATCGCGGCAATCTCATCCGGCGACGGCCCTGCGTTGAGCTGCGCTTCGAGATATTCGAAACGCGCGACAATCTGGGAAAGGCGGTCCTGCGGCAACATGACAGGGAATTAGCCGTTGCGCCGCCGACCGGCAAGCGTGAACCGCGCGGCCATCTGACCCAGATCAAAGCGGGCCCGCCGTTTTCGGCGCAGGATCACCGCCGACGCGCATATCTTCGCAGCCAAAAGGAGCCACGATGAAGTTCGTCCCCCTGCTGACAGCAAGCTGTCTGGCCCTGTCCACCCTGCCCGCGCTGGCGCAGACCGCCGGCATAGACAACGATGCCCTGCGCGAAGAGGCCCTGGGCGTGTTCGACGCGATTCCCTCGGACATGACCGCAATCAAACAGACCGAGGAAAACCCCGAAGGCGTGACCCTGACCCCGGAAAAGATCGAGTTGGGCAAGGTGCTGTTCTTTGATCCGCGCATGTCGCGATCGGGTCTGATCTCGTGCCAGACCTGCCATAACGTGGGCCTGGGCGGGGTTGACGGCCTGCCGACCTCGGTCGGGCATGGCTGGCAGAGAGGGCCGCGCAACGCGCCCACCATGCTCAACGCGATCTTCAACGCCGCGCAGTTCTGGGACGGCCGCGCGCCCGATCTGGCCGAGCAGGCCAAGGGTCCGGTCCAGGCCAGCGTCGAGATGAGCAACACCCCCGAAGAGCTGGTCAAGACGCTGAACTCGATGCCGGAATATGTCGAGGCTTTCCGCACCGCCTTTCCCGGCGACAACGATCCGGTGAATTTCGACAATTTCGCCGCCGCGATCGAACAGTTCGAGGCCACGCTGATCACGCCGAACAGTCCTTTCGACCGCTTTCTCGGCGGCGATGACGCGGCCATGTCCGATCAGCAGAAGCGCGGGCTGCAGGCCTTCATGGACACGGGCTGCACCGGTTGCCACTATGGCGTGAACCTGGGCGGGCAGGACTACCACCCCTTCGGGCTGGTCGCGAAGCCCGGCGCCGAAGTGCTGCCCGAGGGCGATACCGGCCGCTTCGAGGTCACGAATACCGTGGATGACGAATATGTCTTCCGCGCCGCGCCGCTGCGCAATGTCGAGCTGACCGCCCCCTATTTCCACTCGGGCGTGGTCTGGGATCTCAGGGAGGCGGTGCAGATCATGTCCTCGTCGCAGCTGGGAACGGAACTGGAGCCCGAACAGGTGGACGATATCGTCGTCTTCCTTGGCGCGGTGACGGGCGATCAGCCACGGATCGACCATCCGATCCTGCCGGTGCGGACGAATACCACGCCGCTTCCCGCGCCCATGTAGATTTGCCGCGCAAAGGATTGATAAAACTGGAAAGGGGACCGGGCGGCCCCCTTTCCCTGAATGGCTGTCCGGCGGGTTACTCCGCCACCACGGCCTCGATGGTGATGTCGATATCGACCTCATCCTCGACCGCCGGCGCGAATTGGCCCAGGTTGAAATCCGAACGCCTGATCTCGGTCTCGGCGTCGAAGCCGATGGTTTCCCTGCCGTCCATCGGGTTCGGCGCCAGCTTGTTCAGTTCCACCTCGAGCACGACCTGCCGGGTAACGCCGTTCAGGGTCAGATCGCCGGTCACGCGGGCCTCGTCGTCATCGTCCGGCTCGACCCTGGTCGATCTGAAAACGGCCTCGGCCTTGGCCACGTCGGTATTGAAGAAATCCGGTCCGAAGAGGTGCTGGTCCAACTCGGGCGAGACGGTGCGCAGCCCCGAAAGCGGCATCACCGCCTCGACGCTGGAGGCGGCAAGGTCATCGCGATCCAGCACCAGCGTGCCGGTCACGCCGTTGATGATGCCGGTGCTGTTTGAAAATCCCATATGCGAATATTCGAACACGACCTGACTGTGCGCGGGGTCGAACCGATAGGTCACGGGCGCCGCCAAGGCGCCGGAGGCGCCAATGAGGGCCATCATGGCGACGGAAACGAAAACAGGTTTCATGACAAACTCCGTTTGGAAGTGGCTCAGTCGTGGTTCCCAGATGCGCGCGGCAATGGCAACAAGGCATTGCCGCGCCCGCTGAGCTCTTGGTGTTTCGCCGCGGCGCGGAAACCGCAATGCGGATTGCCCGGCCGGTCGGGATTTCGGCGGCGTTTTCCCTTGCATTTGCCGGCATCCCGGCTATAAGGCCGCATCCTTCCGCAAGTGCGAAACCGGCGCGACCTCTCGAGGCGGGGCGCGGAAGGGATGGCCCGCCGTTGAAGTGCGCCCTGGAAAAAAGGTGAAGGCATGCCGCTTTACGAGCATGTGCTGATCGCCCGTCAGGACCTGTCTAACACGCAGGCCGAAGGGCTGATCGAACATTTTTCGACCGTTCTCGCCGATAATGGCGGCAAGGTCGTGGACAATGAATATTGGGGCGTGCGCACGCTTGCCTACAAGATCAACAAGAACCGCAAGGGTCATTACGCCTTCCTGCGCTCGGACGCCCCTTCGGACGCCGTGCAGGAAATGGAGCGTCTGGCCCGGCTGCATGACGATGTCATGCGCGTGCTGACCATCAAGGTCGAGGAGCACAAGGAAGGCCCCTCGGTCCAGATGCAGAAGCGCGAAGAGCGCGGCGAGCGCCGCTCGCGCGATCGCGACGACCGGAACTAAGGGAAAGGAACCAGAGACATGGCCAACAAACCCTTCTTCCGTCGCCGCAAGGTCTGCCCCTTCTCGGGCGACAATGCGCCTGCGATCGATTACAAGGACACCCGTCTGCTGCAGCGCTATATCAGCGAACGTGGCAAGATCGTGCCGTCGCGCATCACCGCCGTTTCCTCCAAGAAGCAGCGCGAACTGGCCCGCGCCATCAAGCGCGCCCGGTTCCTGGCGCTGCTGCCCTATGCCGTGAAGTAAGGAGAGACGATCATGCAAGTCATCCTGCTGGAACGTGTGGCAAAGCTGGGCCAGATGGGCGATGTCGTGAAGGTCAAAGAGGGCTTCGCGCGCAACTTCCTGCTGCCGCAGGGCAAGGCGCTGCGGGCCTCGGACGCCAATATCGCCGCATTCGAGGCGCAGAAGGCCGATCTGGCCGCGCGCAACGACGAAACCCGCGCCGAGGCGCAGAAGCTGGCCGACAAGCTGGACGGTCAGATGTTCGTCATCATCCGCTCGGCTTCGGATGCCGGCGCGCTTTACGGCTCGGTCACGCCGCGTGACGCCGCCGATGCCGCCAATGCCGAAGGTTTCGCGGTCGAGCGTCGTCAGGTCGTCCTGGCCGCGCCGATCAAGGAGCTGGGTCTGCACACGGTGAACGTGCACCTGCATCCCGAAGTCGATGCGGTGATCAAGCTGAACGTCGCCCGCTCGGCCGAAGAGGCCGAATTGCAGGCTTCGGGCAAGTCGATCCAGGAACTGGCCGCCGAAGAGGAAGCCGCCGCGGAATTCGAAATCGCCGAGCTTTTCGACGATATCGGTGCGGCTGGCCGCGACGACGACGACGACCAGGCCCCGGCAGCTTCTGCCCAGGACCAGGCCGCGAACTGATCGCCGCCACATGCAAGACAGGAAGAACGCGCCGCAACCCGGCGCGTTTTTTCATCGCCGCCGGCATAAGCGGGGCGGCCCGCTGGAACATTCCGGCCGCCCGGGGGTTAGGTTCGCAAAGCGATATTTCGCCAAGGGAACTCCCGCGATGTCAGATGACACCTCCCTGCCCGATCACGACGACCATCCGCCGGTCACAGGCGGTCGCACCGATGAACATGGCGGCGCCCGCTACCGGGCACGACCGGATTTCGCGGGCGACTCGCGCCGCATCCCGCCGCATGGCGATGTCTCGCCCGATGGATCCCGGACCTGGCCGCGCCCGTCGGCACAGGCGAAATGGCTGGTCTGGGGCGGCACCGCCCTTGCCGTCGCGGCGCTGACCGCCGGCACGGTAATCGCCGGGCGCCATCTGCTGGCGGCACTGTCGGACGAAAGCCCGCCGCCGCGCGCGCGCCGGGCCATGGCGCCGCGTTTCGCCGATCTCGCCGACGAGGAACGCGAAGCGATACGTCAACGCGCCCGCGCGCGCGAGCTTGACGATGACCGCCGGGCCGCGCGGCTGCGCGCCGAGGCGATGCGCAAGCGGCGGGCGGGTCGCCGGTCCGGCGGCCCCGGTCTGCTGCAGGAGGTCGAGACGAATACCGCGAGCCTCTCGAACGGGGTCGATAACCTCATGGGCGCGCTGGCATCCGCCCTGCTGGGCTTTCGCGAGGTCGCGGCTCAGGCGGGTTCGATAGTTCGCGATTTCGGCGATACCGCCGATCTGATCCGCGACCTGGCCGACGGCGCGAATCGCCGCGCCGTCCCGCCCGGTACCGCCCGGACGGACCCGGCCGGGGACACCGCCGAACCCGAAACGCGGGACGATGCCCGCCTGCATCGGCTGTAGGCCGCCGGCACTGAACCGGGGGCAGGCCCCTGCCCGCCACCGCCAATCCGGGGCGGATCGGGCGCCCGGATATGTCCCAATCGCCGCCCATTCGCCCTGATGCCCGACGGCCCCGGGCAGGCAAGGAAAAGGCCGCCCCGAGCGGGGCGGCCTTGGCCAGGTCATGCGGGGCCGGATCAGAGTTCGTCCAGCGCCTCGATGGCTTTTTCCAGCTCTTCCTTGGTCACGGTCTTCTCGGAGACCTTGGCGCCTTCGACGATGTGATCGACGACCTTATCCTCGAAGATCGGGGCGCGCAGCTGCTGCTGGGCCTGCGGGTTCTTCTGGATGAACTCGAAGAAGGCACGCTCCTGCCCCGGATATTGACGCGCCTGCTGCAGCACCGCCTGGGTCATTTCCTGATCGCTCACGGTGATCTCGGCCTTCTGGCCGATCTCGGCCAGCAGCAGGCCCAGACGGACACGGCGCTCGGCCAGCGATTTGTGCTCATCGGTGGGCTCGATCGTGCCATGGTTATGGCCGTGCTCTTCGGGGTGCTCCTCGTGCCACAGCTGATGGGCGATCTGGTTCGCCTCGGCCTCGACCAGCGACTCGGGCAGGTCGAACTTGACCAGCGAGTCCAGCTTGTCCAGCAGCGCGCGCTTGAGCACCTGACGCGCGGCGCCCTTGTATTCGGCTTCCAGCCGCTCGCGGATCTGGGTCTTGAGCGCCTCCAGATCGTCGGCGCCGAATTTCTTGGCCAGCTCGTCGTCGATCTCGGCCTCTTTCGGGGCCTTGACCGCCTTGACGGTGGTCTCGAACACCGCGTCCTTGCCGGCCAGATGCTCGGCACCGTATTCCTCGGGGAATTTCACCTCGACCCGAACCTCATCGCCGGCCTTGGCGCCGACAAGCCGGTCCTCGAAGCCGGGGATGAAGCTGTTCGAGCCCAGCACCAGCGGGTAATCCTCGGCGGTGCCGCCCTCGAAGGCCTCACCATCGACCATGCCCTTGAAGTCGATCACGACCTGATCGCCTTCCTTGGCCTTGGAGCCCTTGCGGCGATCCTCGAAATCCTGCGCATTCTTGGCCAGGTTCTGCAGCGCCTCGGTCACCTGCTCGTCGGCGGCCGAGACGACCAGACGCTCAAGCTCGATGCCCGACAGGTCGGCCTCGGGGATCTGCGGCAGGGCCTCATAGGCGACGGTGACGACCACATCGTCGCCCTCTTTCCAGGTCTCGCCATCGACCATTTCGATCTGCGGCTGGGCGGCCGGGCGGTCGCCGCTTTGCTCAAGGTGATCGCGCATCGCCTTGTCGATGGCTTCCTGCATCGCATCGCCCAGCACGCGCTGGCCGAACTGCTTTTTCAGCAGAGCCATCGGCACCTTGCCCTTGCGGAATCCCTTCATCTCGATCCCGGGCTGGGCCTCTTTCAGCTTCGCATCGACCTGCGCCGCAAGATCGGCGGCGGGGAGCGTGAATTCATAGCCGCGCTTCAGCCCTTCGTTCCGGGTTTCCTTGACCTGCATCTGTTTTCCTTCATCCATCCAAGCTGCGGGGCAGGACGCTGGCCCGGACCATGCCGCAACCGCCCGGCCCTGCGCCCCCCGTGTTTCAGCGCGCTAGCTATGGGATTTCAGCGGCCATAGCAAGGCGGATGGCTCATTTCCTGCGGCATGCGGCCCGCTCGACAGCGACGGATTGCCAGACCGGGAAAAGGCGACGGCAGACGTTCGAGGCTGCCTAATCCCGAAAGCGCCATTCGCCCGCGCCCAGGGCCGGGGCGGCGCGATCCGTGACCAGCGGGCTGCGCGAGAACCGCATCGGACTGCGCAGGCCGGCAATCCCCTCGGGCGCGATTCTCAGCCCCCGGGCGGCGATCTGCGGCTCGGCCAGCGCCTCGGCCACGTCATTGACCGGACCGCCGGGCACGCCCGCCGCCTCGAGCGCGGCGATCAGGCTGGCGCGGCCCTGGCGGCGCGTCGCCCCGGCCAGCAGGGGAACCAGCCGGTCGCGATTCGCCACGCGCGCCGGATTGGTCGCGAATTCCGGATCCTGCGCCAGATCCGGCAGCTCCAGCACCCGGCACAGCGCCGCGAATTGCCGGTCGTTGCCGCATGCGATGATCAGATGCCCGTCGCTGGCGGGAAACAGCTGATAGGGCACGATATTGGGATGCGCATTGCCCAGACGATGCGGCACCGCGCCGCCCAGCAGGTAATTCGTCGCCTGATTGGCCAGCACCGCGACCCCGCAATCCAGAAGCGACAGGTCCAGATGCTGCCCCAGCCCGGACCGGGCGCGCTCGGCCAGTGCCGCCTGCACGGCGATGGTGCCGTAAAGCCCGGTGAAGATGTCGATCCAGGCGACGCCGACCTTCTGCGGCTCACCGCCCGGATCGCCGGTCAGGTCCATGATGCCCGACATGCCCTGGATCAGGAAATCATATCCCGGCTGCGCGGCGCGCGGCCCGTCCTGTCCGAAGCCGGTGATCGAGGCATAGACAAGGCCCGGATTGCGCGCCGACAGGCTGTCGTAATCCAGCCCGAACCTGCGCAGACCGCCCAGCTTGAAATTCTCGATCACCACATCGGCATCGTCGATCAGCGTTTTCAGCCGGTCCAGATCGCCCGGATCGTTGAAATCGCAGATCGCCGAGCGCTTGCCCCGGTTCGCGGCATGGAAATAGGCGGCAACGGTTTCCGTGCCGCCATCGGCCCGGGGCCGTTCGATGAAGGGCGGCCCCCAGCGGCGGGTATCGTCGCCCTCGGGTGCCTCGACCTTGATCACCTCGGCGCCCAGATCGGCCAGGGTCTGGCCGATCCACGGCCCGGCAAGGATGCGCGCCAGTTCGACGACGCGCAGCCCCTTCAGCGCCGGCTCAGCCAAAGGCCTGAATCCCGGTCTGCGCCCGGCCCAGGATCAGCGCATGCACGTCATGCGTACCCTCATAGGTGTTCACGGTTTCCAGATTCTGCGCATGGCGCATGACGTGATAGCCGATCTGGATGCCGTTGCCGCCGTGCATGTCGCGCGCGGCCCGGGCGATATCCAGCGCCTTGCCGCAATTGTTGCGCTTGACGATGGAAATCATCTCTGGCGCGAAACGGCCTTCGTCGAACAGGTGCCCGACGCGCAGGCTGGCCTGCAGGCCAAGCGCGATTTCCGTCTGCATATCGGCCAGTTTCTTCTGGAACAGCTGGGTCGCGGCCAGCGGGCGGTTGAACTGCTGCCGGTCGAGCCCGTATTGGCGGGCGCGGAACCAGCAATCCTCGGCCGCGCCCATCGCGCCCCAGCTGATGCCATAGCGCGCGCGGTTCAGACAGCCGAAGGGGCCGCCCATGCCCTCGGCGCCGGGCAGGAGCGCGTCCTCGCCGACCTCCACATTCTCCATCACGATCTCGCCGGTGATCGAGGCGCGCAGGCTCAGCTTGCCCTCGATCCTGGGGGCGCTGAGGCCCTTCATCCCCTTCTCCAGCACAAAGCCGCGCACCTTGCCGCCATGCGCCTCGGATTTCGCCCAGACCACGAAGACATCGGCAATCGGCGCGTTCGAGATCCACATCTTGGACCCGTTCAGCACATAGCCGCCCTCGGTCCTTTTCGCCCGCGTCTTCATGCCGCCGGGGTCGGAGCCGGCATCCGGCTCGGTCAGGCCGAAACAGCCGATAAGCTCGCCCGAGGCCAGCCCGGGCAGGTATTTGCGTTTCTGCTCCTCGCTGCCGTAAGCCTCGATCGGGAACATCACCAGCGAGGATTGCACCGAGGCCATCGAGCGATAGCCGCTGTCCACGCGCTCGATTTCCCGCGCGACCAGCCCGTAGGCGACATAGGAGGCGCCGACGCCGCCATATTCCTCGGCCACGGTGACACCCAGCAGACCCGCCTGCCCCATCTCGCGGAAAATCTCGGGGTCGGTCGCCTCGTCCAGATAGGCGGCCTCGATCCGCGGCGCCAGACGGTCGGCGGCAAAGGCGGCGGCGCTGTCCCGGATCATCCGCTCTTCCTCGGTCAGTTGATCCTCCAGCAGGAACGGATCGGACCAGGAAAAGGGGCTGCCCTTATGCGATTTATTCGTCACGTCATGCCTCATGCTGCTGCGGGGTCCGGGATCGGGTCACTATGCAATACAGGCTTCAATTCGTCGCGCAAAATGGATAATCCTGATGACTTGATGCATAGGGTGAATGTTTTGCGCCAAAGACGCTTTCTGCCCAATCTCAGCCTGCTTCTGGCTTTCGACGCGGTGATGCGGGCCGGTTCGGTGACCGGCGCGGCGCAGGAACTGGGGCTGACGCAAAGCACGATCAGCCGCCTGATCCAGAGCCTTGAGGCGCAGCTGACGCGCCAGCTGTTCATCCGCCACAAGAAGCGCCTGACCCCGACCGAGGCCGCCCGGCGCTATTTCCGCGACATCTCGGGCGCGCTCGACATCATTCAGCGCGCCAGCATGTCGGTGATCGCCAATCCCGATGGCGGCACGCTGGATCTGGCCGTGCTGCCCACCTTTGCCACTCGCTGGCTGGCGCCCAGGTTGCCGGGCTTCCTGTCGCAGAACCCCGGCATCTCGGTCAATCTGGCGACCCGCTTCACCACCTTCAGCTTCGACGCCGAACCCTTCGACGCGGTCATCTATTACGGCAGCGACGACTGGCCGGGCGCGTTGCATCTGAAGCTGTTCGACGAAAGATGGACCGCCTGTGCCTCCGACGCCTTCCTGTCGCACCATCCGATCGCCGGACCCGAGGACCTTGCCGGGGCCGAGCTGCTGCAGCTGGAAAGCCGGCCCGGCGCATGGGCGGACTGGTTCCAGGGCCAGGGCTTCGCCCGCCCCGAGGGGGCCGAGGGCATGATGATGGACCAGTTCTCGATGATGATCCAGGCCGCCATCTCGGGGCTGGGCGTGGCGCTGCTGCCCGACTATCTGGCGCAGATCGAAATCCATGAGGGCCGGTTGCGCCCGATCCTGCGCCCTGCCGTGCCGGGGCATGGTGCCTATTGGCTGGCCTGGCCCGAGCGCAAGGCGGGGCTGCGGCCGCTGGCGGTGTTCCGTGACTGGATCGGGGCGCGGATGGCACAGGACGATGTTCATGCGCCGCGCGAATGAAAACCGGCGCCCCGCTGTCGATTTCCCCCAGGAGGCAAGGGATATCGACACGCGGCGGGATCTGGCGCAAGGCTGACCGCGCGCCGCCATGCCCGCCGGGATCGCGGATGGGGAACCCGCAGCATCGGTCATCTGTTGGCTGTGGGGCCCGACCCGGGCGCCCCTTCACAACATGACAAGGAGCCGGACAATGCGATGGAAACCCCTGTTCCGCCTGCGCCGCACGCAACGATCGATCGCCGCCGCATTCCTGGGCATGATCGGCACGGCGACCGCCTCGGCCTATTCGGGCGAGGTGCTGCGCCAGATGGCAGATGTCGACGGCCAAAGGCTGCAGGTCTTCAGCTATCGCCCCAAAGGCTGCGCATCGCCGGCGATCCTGATGATCTTTCACGGCAACAGCAGAACCGCGGAATCCTATCTCGAGGCCGCCATTCCGCTTGCCGATCGCGGCTGCTTCGCGCTTTACGCTCCGCTTTTCGACAGAGACCGCTTTCCCAGCTGGGCCTATCACCGCGGCGGCGTGGCCGAGGACGGCCGCCTGCGCTCGGAAGAGGACTGGACCGTCGATATGGTGGATGATCTGCTGACATGGGCCAGGCAGCAGGAAGGCCGCCCCGATGCCCCGGGCTACCTGTTCGGCCATTCGGCGGGCGGGCAGTTCCTGTCGCGCGTCGCGGCCTATGGCATGCCGGCCGGCGTGCGCCGGGTCATTCTGGCAAATCCCTCGACCTATGTCCTGCCGACCCGGAACGAGGACGCGCCCTATGGCTATGGCGGGCTTGCCGAGGACGAGGAAACGACCGGATGGATGCGCGACTATCTTGCCGCGCCGATCACCATCTATCTGGGCGAGCGCGATACCGGAGACGAAGACCTGACCATGACCGATGCCGCCATCCGGCAGGGAAGAAACAGGCTGGAACGGGGCGAGCTGACCTTTGCCAAAGCCAGGGACATCGCAAAAGAACGCGGATGGAGTTTCAATTGGACACTGGTCGAGGCGCGGGATGTCGGCCATAGCGCCCGGGGAATGCTTCAGGCCGAAGAAATGACCGAAGCTTTGGGATTTTAAGAGAAGAGAATCGATCCCAGTCAACCCAGGCGATAACTGAACCGATTCGACTTAATAACGAACTTGATGGTTTGAAATAACCCGCAGAACGGTTCCTATTATCGCTTTACAATTCCGATTATCGCAACTCCGCAGGTTGAAACTTCCGCGGGGGTTTCGATAAGCGAATAGCCGCCGGTAACGGATCTTGCGCCGGCTGTTTTCAGCCTATCAAAGAAAGGAAGCACCTGCCGCCTCGCGCAGCGAAAGCGGATGCCACGCGGACGCTTGTGAAGCCGCCAATCTGCCAACAAGCTCCGAAAACGGCATGGAATTGAACCGCAGAAGTCTGATTAATATATGAAATCATTGGAAGGCCGCGTTTTTTCACGAACGAATCGGCACGGAAACCCGGACCGGGCAGGGACAAGCCCAGACTCAAAAGACAAGCCCGGCACCCCAGGACAAGCAGATTTTCGCCCGCCTTTCCTGGGCCGTCCGCCAGCAATGGAATAAAACTCAATCAGGACGATTTTGCGCCTTCCCGGATGCAAGAGCTGATGCGAATCAGCCCTGAGAAAAAACCTTCTGTCGCAAATAGATTATTTTAATCGATAAAAGCATGGCCGTGTGAGCCGTGGCGGGCCGTCGCGCCAGGGTTTCCCAATTAGGTTTGTACCAGGAGGTTTAGGGCATGAAACGCATCACGATTGGCAGAAACCGAATCTCTAGGGCGAAAAGAGCGTTCAGCACTCGCCGCGTTCCGCAAAAAGCATACAGGACGCTTATCTCCGGCGATATTTCCCCCAATCCCGGAGATCTGACTCTTGCGCGAATTGACGAGATTGGAAAACAAACCAAGCTTGAATTGTTCGACGGCCGCCGCGCGCATCTTTTTCCGGGCGACGAGATCATCGTCTGCTTTGGAAACCGGTACGCCCCCGACCAGTACGAGGCCCAGATCGGAACCGATCTGCTGCCCTGCGATCTGGTCGCCGCGGGCGGCCTTGCGGCGATCGAACTGTCGCGTCACCAGCGGATGAAGCCGCCCACCAGGATCACGCCGCTGGGCATTCTGGGCGATGCCGAGGGCAACCGCCTGAATGTGATGCAATTCGGTGTCCAGGCGCCGGAATTCGCCCCGACCATCCCGGCGATCCTGTCGCTGGGCACCTCGATGAATGCCGGCAAGACCCTGACCGCGACCTCGCTGGTGCGCGGCTTCAAGCGCATGGGCTACAAGGTGGCGGCGCTGAAGATCACCGGCACCGGCGCCGGCGGCGACATGTGGATCGTGCGTGACGCGGGCGCTGATATTTCGCTGGATTTCACCGACGCAGGCCATGCCAGCACCTATCTGGTCAGCATCCCGGAGATCGAGGCCGCGACCAACCGCCTGATGAACCATGCCGCCGCGCAGGGCTGCGAGGTCGCGGTGATCGAGATCGCCGACGGCCTGCAGCAGCTCGAGACCGCGCAGCTGATCCGCAGCCCCAGCATCATGGATTTCACCATCGGCACGGTCTTCGCCGCCTATGATGCGATGGGCGCGAAATACGGCTTTGATATCCTGACCGAGGCCGGCCATGACGTGCTGGCGCTCAGCGGCCGGCTTGGCCGCTCGCCTCTGGGCGTGCGCGAGGCGGAGGCCGCGACCGGGCTGCGCGTCTTTTCGCCCTGGGAATTGCAGGACGGGGCGCTGATGGGCGCGATCCGGGACCGCGCGGCCAAAGCCAGCGCGATCAAGGGCGACCGATGGCCGACGCTCAAGGCGCTGGCGCAATCGGTCGTGCCCGACAGTATCCTGCTTGGCAATATGGTGCCGGTCGGGATGAGCGCCACCGAATCGCGCCGGATCGGCTTGTCCGGCACCTCGCTCGCGCGCGATATCCTGGCCTGCGCGGCGCATCACCAGATGGACATCGATGCCGACCGGATCTGCGGGGTCGGCTACGGTCAGCGCGACAAGAAGCGCCGGGACTGGCGCAACGGCGTGCGCCCGCGGCAATGGGTGACCGATTTCGGCGTGATCGAATTGCGTGTCCCGCGGCTCAAGAATGCCGGCTACGAGCCCCCATTCCTGGGGATGGCCTCGGCACCCGCCGGTGCAGTGAAGGCCGTGATCGATGCCTGCCCCGCCGAATTCGAGACCGCCATCGCCAGATTGCTGTCCAGCCTCGCGCCCGGCCGGCGCGGTCAGGAGGATCTGTCCGATCTGGCCCTGAACATTCGCGACCTGCTGAACGCGGCGCGGCTGCACGGCGTTCCGGCCCATGACGCAGCGCCAGCGCCGTCCTGGTCGCGCACCCCCTGGAGCGGCGACGAGGCCCTCGCGGACGAGGATGAGGCGCTTGATGACGCCCTCGAATTCGAGTTCGGGCTGAACGGCGCAGTGGCCGATCCCGCCGGTCGGCGGATCGCGGCGGCCGAATGAGGTGCCCCGTGGCCGGACCGGCAGCCTTCTGCGCGCCGGCCCGGCCCGATCCGCCCCCGCTGACAGCCGCGGGATTAACGACGACATGTTCTTGAGTGATCCATTCTGATGGCAAAGCGAAGAAAAGCCGGAACCGAGACCTCGCTTGCAGCGGCCTGGCGGATTTCCCGTCCCGGGCTCGCGGCAGTGATGATCTTTACCGCATGTTTCAATCTGCTCAAATTCGCCATGCCGCTTTATCTGATCCAGGCGCTGGACCGGGTCCCGGCAAGCCGCAGCATCGAGACGCTGGTCATGCTGACGATCATGGTGGTGATCGCCACGGCATGCGGCATGGTGCTGGATGTGCTGCGGCGGCGCATGCTGGTCAGATGGGGCGTCTGGATCGAGCGGCGCTTTGGCCCGCCGATGGTGGACCGGGGGCTGGCGGATAGCCGCCTTGCCGATCAGACGGCCGAGATCAGCAGTTCGCTGGGCTATGTCGAAAAGCTGCGCGGCTTCGTCTCGGGGCCGATGGTGTCATGGCTGGACCTGTTCTTCGCACCGCTGTTCTTTCTGGGCATCTTCCTGATCCATCCACTTCTGGGCGTGATCGGCCTTGCCTCGCTGGTCCTGCTTGCCGTCGTCGGGGTGCTCAGCGATACGCTGACCCGCGATGCCCGGCGCGCCTCGGGCGATGCCTATCGCGAACAATCCGAACTGGTGCAGGCGGCGGGCCAGAACAAGGAAAGCGTCGGCGCATTCTCAATGGCCCGCACGCTGACAGAACGCTGGCGACGGACCGCCTCGGCGCGGCTTGACGAAAAGCAGCAGGTCGAGGACCGCCATATCCTGTTCAAGACGCTGCGCCGCGGTATCGGCCAGTTCCTGCGGATCGCGATGATCGCCGTGGGCGTCTGGCTGGTGGTCATCGGATCGCTGACCTTCGGCGGCATCTTCGCCGCCCGGATCATGGCCGGCTTCGGCTATTCGCTGGCGAATGACGCGATCAGCAACTATCGCAACCTGCGCGAAACGCGCAACGCCTATGCCGCGGTCAAGAAGCGCCTGGCGGATGAGCCCGCTGCCGAAGCCTCGGCCCAGGTCGGCGTCACGGCCGCGCCCCTGATCATCGATCAGATGAGCTATCGCTATCCGGGGGAAAGATCCTATCTTTTCAACCGCCTCAGCCTGCAGATCGCGCCCGGCGAATTACTGGTGGTGAACGGCACGGCGGGCACCGGCAAGACCACGCTGTCGCGGCTGCTGGTCGGCGTGCTCGAGCCACGCGAGGGCCAGATCAGGCTGGGCGATGTCGAGATCGCGCGCCTGCCGGCGCAGATCCGCTCGGGGCTGGTCGGCTATCTGCCGCAGCATACCGAACTGTTCACCGGCACCCTGCGCGAGAACATCGCCCGCATGGGCGAGGGCGATTTCGACCATGTGGTGGATGCCGCCCGGATGGTCGGTTTTCACGACCGGATCATCCAGATGTCCGACGGTTACGACACGCTGATCGACGGCACCAGTTTCGGCATGTCGGGCAGCGAGCGCAAGCGCATCGCGCTGGCCCGCGCCTTTTATGGCAGGCCGCGCATCCTGGTGCTGGACGAGCCCTCGGCCAATCTGGACAGCGCCTCGCGCCGGCTGATGGAGAACGCCCTGGCCGAACTGAAACGCGGCGGCGCCTCGATCGTCGTCACCCAATCCATCCATTCGGCGCAGATCGCCCGAATGGCCGACCGCTTTCTGGTTCTGGGCGGCAAGCGGTCGCATGAAGTCACCGAAAACACCGGGCGCGAAACGCTGATCCGCGCGCGCGACCATCTGAGAAGCGTGACCTGACCATGACCGAGATCCCGAACAATCAAGACCCCGACCGCACGAACGACGCTGGCGCTGACGGCGACGGCTATCCTTTCGGGCGCGGGCTGACGCTGGCCGGTTTCGGCATTGTCGCGGTTTTCCTGGGCACCTTTTACGCCTGGGCCGCGACCGCACCGCTGCAGGGCGCGGTGGTCGCGCCCGGAATCGTCAGCGTCGATACGAATGTCCGCACGGTCCAGCATCTGGAGGGCGGCATCATCGACCAGATCCTGGTTCGCGAAGGCGACAAGGTCGAGACCGGCCAGATCCTGATCCGCCTGCGCAATACGGTTCCCGCCTCGAACCTGAACGAGGCGCGGGCGCAGTATTTCGAGGCCCGCGCGACCGAGGCGCGGCTGCTCGCCGAACAACGCGAGGCGCCAGAGATCGACTTTCCCGAGGAGTTGACCCGGAAGATCGGCGATCAGGCCGCGCAGGACGCCATGGCCGGCCAGCAAAGCATCTTTGAAAGCCGCCGCACCCTGCTCGCGGACCGGCTGGCGATCTTTGGCCGCAGCACCGCCGGTCTGGAAACCGAGATCGAGGGGCTTCAGGGACGGATCGCCTCGTCGGAAAGCCGGCTGGCGCTGCTGGACGAGGAAATATCGGATGTGCGCAGCCTTTATGAACGCAAGCTGACCGACAAGCCGCGCCTGCTGCAATTGCAGCGCGAACAGGCCGAACTCCAGGGCGAGATCGCCAGCTATCGCGCCGCCATCGGCACCGCCCGCCAGAAGATCGAGGAAAACGCGCTGCGCCGCTCGGAATTGCGCAATGCCCGCGCGACCGAGATCGTCGAACAGCTGCGCACCAGCCGCGCCCGCGCCTATGAGCTTGACCAGCGGCTTGCGGCGGCAAGCGACGTCATGGGCCGGACCGAGATCCGCTCGCCGGTGACGGGTGTGGTGACCGGGCTGCAAGTGCATACCGTGCAGGGCGTCATCGCCGCCGGCCAGCCCCTGATGGATATCGTCCCGGTCAGCGACAAGCTGGTGGTGCAGGCCACGATCGATCCGCTGGATATCGACCAGGTGTCGCAGGGTCAGGACGCGCAGGTCTGGCTGTCGGCGCTGAACCGGCGCAGCCAGATCCCGATCGGGGCCATCGTGCAGACCGTCTCGGCGGACCGGCTGATCGATGCGCAGACCGGCGCGGCCTATTATTCCGCGCGCATCGAACTGGATCGCGCCGAGGTCGAAAAGGGCACCGTTCCGATGCAGCCCGGGATGAGCGCCGAGGTGATGATCCATACCGGCGCCCGGACCACGCTGGATTACCTGTTGTCACCCATCACCCGTTTCATGTCGCGCGCCATGCGCGAAGGTTGAAGGCGCGAGCTTTCGCGAAGGAGGACCAATTTCATGATGATCGTTGAACACAAACTCTTCCAGCCCGGCAATATTCACACCCGCCGCAGGGCCATCCGGCTGCAGATCGAAGGCGCGGCCGGCCTGACCGTGTCCAATGCCGCGATCCGGCAGTTGCGGCGCGGCTTCCGCCGCGTCCGCCCCGGGGCGCTGGACTGCCCGGCATGGCGACGGCTGGTCAATGCGACGGCGCCGGTCCCCGCCGCCGGCGTGGTCGAGGTTGTGGCGCTGGTGCTGCAACGCTATTGCTACTGGCCGATCAGGTTCTGCGCCTGGCGCGAGATGCCGTCCAAGGCCCGGGACACGGCGCCGGGCGAGCTGGAGCGTCTGGGCATCGCGCTTTATGAAACCGCGGCCGAGGCGGTCGGTCTTGCCGCCGGCGAGGCGGCGATTTCCCTGGTGCAGGCCATGCTGGACGGCAAGCAGGCCGATGAGCTGTTCGAACTGTTCGGCCAGCAGATCACGCTGCTGCAGAAGCGCACCGGGGCCGAAACCCCGGCCTCCGACGCGCTGATCCTGGCCGCGGTCGCGGTCAGGCGCGGCATTCCCTGGTCGGTGATGCACCGCTCGCATTATGTCCGGCTGGGGCTGGGCAGGAACTCGCATGTGGTCAAGGGCACGGAATCGAGCAATACCGCCTCGATCAACCGCGCGATGGTGCGCGACAAGAGCATGACCCACAGCATTCTGAGCAAGGCCGGATTGCCCGTCGCCCGGCAACTCGCGACGACCAGCGACAAGAAAGCCGCGAAATTCGCAAGAGATATCGGCTTTCCCGTGGTCGTCAAGCCGCGCGACGGCAATATGGGCAAGGGCGTCACCGTCGGCGTGCAGGACAGGACGCAACTGCTGGCCGCCTTTGAGCGCGCACAGAAGATCTCGCCCCATGTGGTGATCGAAAGCCTGATCGAGGGCGAGGAGTATCGGCTGATGGTCGTCAACGGCACATTCGCCGGCGCCGTCCATCGCCAGCCCGCGCAGATCACCGGCGACGGGGTTTCGACGGTCACTGAACTGGTCGCCAAAGAGAACCTGCGCCCGGAACGCGAAGCCTGGCTGCGCGGCAGCATGTCGGTCTTGAAGCAGATGCAGATCGACGATGATGCCCTGGCGCTGCTGTCCGAGCAGGGGCTGGATCCGCAGAGCGTGCCCGAAAAGGGCGACAAGGTCTATCTGCGCCGCGAATCCAATGTCTCGCGCGGTGGCGAGGGGTTCGACGCCTCGGATCGCCTGCATCCCGCCAATCGCGAGCTGGCCGAACGCGTGGCCCGCGTCGTCGGTCTGGATGTCTGCGGGATCGACTTCATTTCCAGGGATCCATCCGTGCCATGGCAGGAAAACGGCGCCGCGATCTGCGAGGTGAACAGCCGTCCCGGCATGGCCATGCATGTTCACGCCATGGGCGACAAGGGCGACCGGATTCCCGCCGCCATCATCGACATGCTGTTCCCCGAGGGACGCTCCGGTCGCATGCCGGTCATCGCCTTGCTGGGCGAAGCCGATCAGACGCGGGGGCTGCGCGACCAGATCCTGGCCGCCGCGACGGCGGCGCAGGTCCGGCTGGGCCTTGTGATCCCTTATGAAACCGAAGCCCCCATCGAAGAGCCCGGGGTTCACCTTCTGCACAGCGTGAGCGCGCTGGAATGGGAAACCGAGATCGACGCGGCGCTGATCGAGACCACGCCGGCGCAGCTGATCGGCGATGGGCTTGGCCTTGAACGGCTTGACCTTGCCGTGATCGCCGCGCCTGACGATGCCGGCGCAGAGCGGCAGATGCTCGCCGCGCTCGACCGGATTGCCGGTGATCGCAGGATCGCGATCGGCGACCCGGCCGCATTGGCGGCCGCGACATCCGCGATCGGCGTGACCGGCGGCCCGCAACTGGCCACCGACGCCGGGCGCACCGACGCCCCCCCCGCCGCGCCGCATGCAATGCCCCAGGACGGCGCGTTCAATGTGCTGTTCCTGGGCGATGTCGGCTTCGGCGAAAGCTACATGCACCACCCGCGCATGGCCGGGCTGCAGGAAACGCTGGGCAAGCATGGCCACGGCTATTCGCTGGCCAATCTCCACGGCATCCTTGGCGCCTCCGGCCTGACCATCGCCAATCTCGAGGTGCCGCTCTGCGCGCGACCCGATCCGGGTCTGCAGGGGCACAAGAAATATTTGGGCTGGTCGGACCCGGAACAGACCGTCGCGGCGCTGAAACAGGCCGGCATCGGCGCGGTCACATTGGCCAATAATCACAGCCTCGATTGCGGCAAGGAAGGCATTTCCGAAACTTTCGCGCGGCTGCAAAAGGCGGGCATCGCGGCTTTCGGCGCGGGGTCGGATGCCGAAACCGCCGGGCATCCCTTCATCCATCGCTTCCGGATCGGCGGCGCCGAGCGCGCGCTGGTCGTCTTTGCCGGCTTCGAGTACCGGCGCAGCTATGATCGCCGCTTCAACTGGTATGCGCATGGCTGTCGCGGCGGCATCGGCATGATTTCACCGGAACTGGTCGCCGGCCATATCCGGACGCTGCGCGATATTCTGCCCAACCCGATCTTCGTCGCCTTCCCGCATTGGGGCACTGATTACGAAGAGGTCACCACCAAGCAGCGCGACACCGCGGCCGCGCTGGTGGCGGCGGGGGTCGATCTGATCGTCGGCCACGGCGCCCATATCGCGCAGGCGGCCGAGGTGATCGACGGCTGCCCGGTCCTGTTCAATATCGGGAATTTCGTCTGGAACACGCCGGGGCGGTTCAACCGGCGCGATGTCCTGCCCCTGGGGCTGGCGGTGAGCCTGAGCATCCAGCCGGACATGCGTCACGGTCCCTCGCTGCGGGTCTATCCGATCATCACCGATAACGACCGCACCAGATTTCAGAACCGGCCGGTGACCGAGGAGGAACTGGCCGGCGCGCGCGATCTGCTTTGCTCGGGGCTGCAATTGCCGACGCGCACGGGACGGGATGCGGCCGGCTGGTATGTCGGGATAGACCTGCCTTCCCGGGCGGTGACAGGCTCAAGACGCGATCCCGTCGCCGCCGAATGATTTCGCGCACGGTGCCCGCACCCGCGAAACGGGTCTGACCAAAGCAAATGGCCCGCATTGCGCGGGCCATTTCCAGCTTTCGGGAGGCGCGCGATCAGCCATCCACGCGGATGCGCGCATTGGTCGGATCATAGGGGCTGTCCTCGGCCACCTCGGCATCGAACAGTTCGCGGAACATGCGGATTTTCAGCTTCGTGCCCGGCGCGGCCAGATCGGGACGGACATAGCCCATGCCGATCGACTTGCCAAAGGCCACCGACCGGCCGCCCGAGGTCAGACGGCCGATGCGGGTGCCGTCGGGCAGGAACAGCCCCTCGCGCCCCCAGGGATCGGCGCCCTCGGGGCCGTCGATCAGCAGGGTCACGCATTTGCTGCGGATGCCCTTGTCCAGCATCGCCTGCTTGCCGCGAAAATCCTTGTCCGAATCGACGAAACGATCCAGCCCGGCCTCGAGCGGCGTGGCGTCGCGGCCCAGTTCGGTGCCAAAGGCGCGATAGGATTTTTCCTGACGCAGCCAGTTCTGGGCACGCGCGCCGACCAGTTTCATGCCGTGCTTTTCGCCCGCCGCGACCAGTTGGTCCCACAGGTAGCGGCCGAATTCGACCGGGTGATGCAATTCCCATCCCAATTCGCCGGTATAGGCGACGCGGATGGCGCGCACCGGGCACATGCCCAGTTCGATATTGCGCATCGAGAGCCAGGGGAAACGCTTGTTGCCCAGGACCGTTGCCGGATCGGCATCGCGCAGGATCTCGTTCAGGATGGCGCGGCTGTTCGGCCCGGCAATGGCAAAGACGCCCCATTGGGTCGAGATGTCCTGGACGGTGATCGCGCCGAAATCACCCGTCCTGTCCTCGGCCAGCTTGCGCAGGTTGTCGCCGTCGTAATCCGTCCAGGCCCCGGCCGAGATCAGGTAGTAATCGTCTTCGGCCAGCCGCACGATGGTATATTCGGTATGCGTGGTGCCGGTCGCGGTCAGGGCATAGGTCAGGTTGATGCGGCCGACCTTGGGCAGCTTGTTGGTGGTCAGCCAGTCCAGGAAGGCCGTCGCGCCGGGACCCGAGACGCGATGCTTGGCAAAGGCGCTGGCATCGATCAGGCCGGCGGTTTCGCGGATCGCGCGGGCCTCGTCGGCGGCGTATTGCCACCAGCCGCCATGCCGGAAGCTGCGGCTTGCGTGATCGTCGAAACCGGCGGGCGCGTAATAGTTCGGACGTTCCCAGCCATTCACCTGCCCCATCTGCGCGCCGGCCGCGATCTGGCGGTCATAGGCGGGCGCGGTGCGCAGCGGCCGGGCCGCCTCGCGCTCCTCGTCGGGGTGATGCAGGATAAAGACGTGCTCGTAGCTTTCCTCGTTCTTTTTCGCCGCATATTCGGTGGTCATCCAGCCGCCGAAGCGGCGCGGGTCAAGGCTGGCCATGTCGATCTCGGCCTCGCCCGCGGTCATGATCTGGCTGAGGTAATGGCCGACGCCGCCGGCGGCGGTGATGCCGAAGCTGAAGCCCTCGGCCAGCCACATGTTGCGCAGGCCGGGCGCGGGACCGACCAGCGGGTTGCCATCGGGCGTGTAGCAGATCGGGCCGTTGAAATCGTCCTTGAGCCCCACGGTTTCCGAGGTCGGAATCCGGTGGATCATGGACATGTATTCCTCTTCGATGCGCTCCAGATCCAGCGGGAACAGATCGGCGCGGAAGGATTCGGGCACGTCGTAATGGAACCGCGCCGGGGCGTTGCGCTCATAGGGGCCCAGGATCCAGCCGCCGCGTTCCTCGCGCACATACCATTTGGCATCGGCGTCGCGCAGCACGGGATGTTCGGGATTGCCCTCGGCGCGCCATTTGACCAGCGCCGGGTCGGGTTCGGTCACGATATACTGATGCTCGACCGGGATCGCGGGGATCTTGATGCCCAGGAGCCGCGCGGTGCGCTGCGCGTGGTTGCCGGTGGCGGTCACGACATGTTCGGCGGTGATCTCGAACACCTCGCCCGAGGGGATCAGGTTGCCGCCCTTTTCCACCATGCGCTCGACGGTGACGACCCATTCCGAGCCGGTCCAGCGATAGGCATTGACCTGGATCTTGCGCTCAATCGTGCAGCCGGCCATGCGCGCGCCCTTGGCCATCGCCTGGGTCACGTCGGCGGGGTTGATATAGCCGTCGGTGGGATGGAACAGCGCGCCCTTCAGATCCTCGGTCCGGACCAGCGGCCAGCGTTCCCTGATCTGGGCGGGCGTCAGGAATTCATGTTCGATCCCGACCGTCTCGGCGGTGGCGGAATAGAGCATGTATTCGTCCATGCGCGCATCGGTCTGGGCCATGCGCAGGTTGCCGCAGCGGGTAAAGCCCGCGTTCAGCCCGGTCTCGGCCTCGAGCCCGGCATAGAGTTTCACCGAATAATCGTGGATATGGCTGGTCGCGTAACCCATGTTGAACAGCGGCAGAAGCCCGGCCGCATGCCAGGTCGAGCCGGCCGTCAGCTCATCGCGTTCGACCAGCATCGTGTCCCAGCCCGCCCTGGCCAGATGATAGGCGATACCGCAACCGACGGCGCCGCCGCCCACAATCAAGGCCTTCACATGGGTCTTCATGGCAAGCGACTCCTTTCGCGCATGGCTTCTGGTCGGATTAGTGACAGAGCATGCCACGACCCGCATGTTGGCCGCGACATTTTCTTGTCGAAAAACGACATGACGCAAATCTCCGACGAAACGGCCGCAGATCTTCGCCCTATCGCGACCCTGCTAGAGCATCGAGGGCAGCACCAGATCCGGTGGCGGCAGCCCGTCGGCGAATGTGCGGATATTGACGATCACCTTTTCGCCCATCTCGACCCGCCCCTCGATCGTGGCCGAGCCCATATGCGGCAGCAGAACGACATTGGGCAGCGCGCGCAGACGGGGGTTGATCTCGTGCCCGTGCTCGAACACGTCAAGCCCGGCGCCCGCGATCTCGCCCGCGCGCAGCATCCGGGTCAGGGCGTTTTCGTCGATCACCTCGCCGCGCGAGGTGTTGATCACCACGGCACTGGGTTTCAAGAGCTTCAGCCGCCGCGCGTTCAGCAGGTGAAAGGTCGCCGGCGTATGCGGCGCGTTGACGGACACGATATCGGCGCGCGCCATCATCTGGTCCAGGCTGTCCCACCAGGTCGCCTTCAGCTCGGCCTCGATCTCGGGGCGCAGGCGGTGGCGGTTGTGGTAATGCACCTTCATGCCAAAGGCATTGGCGCGGCGCGCGACCGCCTGCCCGATCCGCCCCATGCCAAGGATGCCCAGAAGCCTGCCGCCCAGACGCCCGCCCAGATGCGAGGTCGGCGACCAGCCGCCCCAATGCCCGGCCTGCATTTCGGCCATGCCCTCGGGGATGCGGCGCGTGACCGCCAGGATCAGCGCCAGCACCATGTCGGCCGTGTCCTCGGTCACGGTGCCCGGCGTGTTGCTGATAAGGACGCCGCGCTGGCGGGCGGCGGTGACGTCCAGATTGTCGACCCCGGCGCCGTAATTCGCGATCAGCTTCAGGCGGCCGCCCGCCTCGTCCAGCATCGAGGCGTCGATCCGGTCGGTCACGGTCGGCACCAGCACATCGGCCCCACGCATCGCCGCGACCAGCTCATCGCGCTCCATCCTGATGTCCTCGCGGTTCAGCGTGACGTCGAACAGCTCGGCCATGCGCGCCTCGATCACCTCGGGCAAGCGTCTGGTCACGATAACTTTAAGGCGCGAGCGGTTCGGATCGGTCACGTTACCAGCAGGCATCGTCGCTCCTCTCTTCCATAAACAGGCGGGTTTTGGCAAAGTGCCCGCGATGAGGGGCGGGCACAAGACCCCGGCAGATCAGGACGGGCAGATGAAGACAGCAAAGGCTTGGCCGGGCGCGGCCGTAACGGTGTTCGCGATGGCGTTCGGCGCGGGCGTGGGCCTTGCGCAGGGCACCGGCCCGGGCGTGGCGCCGGATGCGGCGAACATGCCGCCGGTATCGGCCGATGCGCAGATCAGCCGCAACCAGAACGGCCAGCAGGAGCCGGGCCGCGGATCGGTCACCAACCTGCCGGTCCCGCGCTATGTCAGCCTGAAAGGCGACGAGGGCAATGCCCGGCGTGGCCCCAGCCTGTCGCACCGCATCGACTGGGTGTTTCGCCATTCCGGCATGCCGCTGCGGGTCACCGCCGAGTTCGGCCATTGGCGCCGGGTCGAGGATCAGGACGGTGCCGGTGGCTGGGTGCATTACGCGCTGCTGTCGGGCGTGCGCACCGCCATCGTGCAAAAGGATATGCTGGATCTGCTGGCCAAGCCCGATCCGCGCTCGAACGTGGTGGCCCGCGCCGAGGCCGGCGCCATCGTGCGGCTGCATGAATGCACCAATGACTGGTGCCGCGTTTCCGGCGGCGGCGAAAAGGGCTGGGTGCTCAAGACCGCAATCTGGGGCGTGGACGCGGACGAGATCCGCGACTGAGCCGCGCGGAACCGTCACGCCGCCAAAGGCCAAGGCCGGGCCGGTCAGCCGGCCTTGCGGATCACGACATGCCCCAGCGACACGCGCATCCATTCAAAGCGCGAGCGTCGCGGCGAGCCGGTTCCGAAACTGCTATGGGTCATGTCCTCGGCGCCGCATTCATCGATCAGTTCCTTGACGAAACCGACCATGCCGCGATCATGGCCGTGAAAGCGGCTGCGCACGAGATTCCAGCGCATCCAGCCCACCGCCTTGCGCATCGGCGTCACGGCCTTGACCGCGTCGGATTTGTGCAGCCGGTCCAGCACCCGTTCATGCCATGACAGCCCGACCTGTTCGGGCCGGTAATGCCTGCCGTCGGGATAGTCCTTCCAGTAGCCGGTGCCCCAATCCTCGATAAAATAGTAGCCGCCGGGTTTCAGGTGGTTGTCGAACAGATGCCAGAACGAGATCCGGGCCAGCTGGCCGACATGGGCGGCATCGTCGATAATGACATCGAAGCCCTCGGGCGCGCGCTCGGCCGCGATCCGGTCCAGCAGCGCCTTGTCCTGCTGTTCGCCGACATAGCACCTGACCCGCTCGCTGGCGAAGACCGCATCGCAGGGGTTGATGTCGAGCCCGGTGATTTCCGCATTGGGCAGCCAGGATTCCCAATGCTTCAGCGAATCCCCTTTGGCGATTCCAAGTTCCATGAACTTCAGCGGCTGCTGACGCATGGGGCCCAAATATTTGTCATAATTCACGAAATAATGGGCAAGGCCCATCTTGTCGATCGGAATGTCCCCGACGGTTTTTGGCACCGCCACTTCAGCAAGCATCTTTCCCCCAACTCTTGAAACGCGCAATGGAAAACGACTGTCCGCCGCGTCAGGGTAAGTCATGCGGCCCGATGCGATCAAGCGGTTTGATCGGGGCTGGACCGGTCCGTTTGGACAGTTCATGGCCCGAAGCCCGCGTATCCGGCGGGACGGAACGCGCCGCCGCCGGGGCAAATCCCGCATATGAGGGCCTGCCCCGGTCTTGCTGCCGCGTCGCGGTCACATGGTCTGATCGACCATCACATTTGAACTGGCCGCCGCCCTCATGCACTGGAAATAGGTCAGCGTCAGCGAATCGTCGGTCATGCGCAGGGTGCCGTCCGGCCGGGTCTGCAGATCGACGATGCGGTTGCCATCGGCCGCCTCGCCTTCGCATGCTAGAGTCACCCGCGTCTGGTTGGCGCGCTGTTCGGAACTGACCGCCGTGCAGCTGGCGCCGGCGAACAGGAACTTGTTGCCGTCGATCACAAGACGCTTGTCGCTGGTCTCGTCGCCGCAATTCGACTCGAGCAGATTATAGGTGCCGTTCAACGCGCTTTCCGGCGCGACCGGGCCGGGGGTGTCCTCGGGGACCGCCGGGGCACTGCCCTGCTCGCATGCGGCAAGGCCCAGCACCGCCGTCGCGGCAAGCGCCAGAAGAGGTTTGGATAGGGTCATGTCGTCCTCCCGTTTGTTCAGGGTCCGGCCACAAGGCCTCTGCCCCGCAACAACGCGTCAACCCCCGGGCGCCGTTCCCGAAATTTCAGCCACAGCTCATCGGCCGGCAAAGAATCGCCTTTCGACAGGATCCAGCGTTCCAGTTTTTCAGCAGTTTCCGGGTCAAAGGCGTCGCCCTTCTCCATGAATGCCTCGAACGCGTCGGCATCCATGACCTCGGACCACATGTAGCTGTAATAGCCCGAGGAATAGCCGTCGCCCGAAAACACATGCGCGAAATGCGGCGTGGCGTGGCGCATCGGGATCGCGGCAGGCGCGCCCAGACCGGCCAGAACCTCGGCCTGCCGCGCCATCGGATCGGCGGGCGGTTCGCCCCGGTGAAAGGCCAGATCGACCAGCGCGCTTTCCAGATATTCGACCGTGGCAAAGCCCTGATCGGCATTGCCAGCCGCGATGATGCGGTCGCGCAGGGCGGCGGGCAGCGGCGCCCCGGTTTCGGCGTGGCGGGCATGGCGGTCCAGCACCTCGGGCTGTTCCAGCCAGTGCTCGAACAACTGGCTGGGTAGTTCCACGAAATCGCGCGCGACCGAGGTCCCCGAGATCGAGGGCCAGGTCACATCCGACAGGATATTGTGCAGCGCATGGCCGAATTCGTGAAACAGCGTATGCGCATCGTCCCAGGACAGATAGACCGGCGCGCCCTTGTCCTCGGGCGGGGTGAAGTTGCAGACATTGACCACGATCGGGTGCTGGCCCGCGCCGATCCTGTGCTGCGATTGCAGGGTCGAGCACCACGCCCCCGAGCGTTTGCCCGGCCGGGCGTGGAAATCGCCCAGAAACACCGCCAGCAGCCGGTCGCCGCGCGTGACCCGCCAGGCCCTGACATCGGGCGCCCACAGTTCCGCGTCGAGCGCGCGCATCTCCAGCCCGAACAGGCGGTTGGCGGTGTCGAACACCGCGCCGATCATCGCATCCAGCGTCAGATAGGGCTTGATCTCGGTCTCATCCAGATCGTGCTCGGCCTTGCGGCGGCGCTCGGCATAGAAGCGCCAGTCCCAGGGCGCCAGCGCGCCATTCACGCCGTCGCCGCGCAGCATCTCGGTGAAGCGCGCGGCATCCTGTTCGGCGCGGGCCCTGGCGGGGGCCCAGACCTGCATCAGCAGCGCCTCGACATTTTCGGCATTGCCGGCCATTTCGGGCTCCAGCTTGTAGCTGGCAAAGTCGGGGTAACCCAGAAGCCGGGCGCGCTCATGGCGCAGTTGCAATATCTCGGCCGCGATGGGGCGGTTGTCGGTCGCCGCCCCTCCCGCGCCCGAGCCGTCGCCGCGTGCCGCCCATGCCCGCCAGGCGGCCTCGCGCAGGGCGCGATCCTCGGCATATTCCAGGAACGGCACGATGAGCGAGCGGTTCAGCGTCACGATCTGGCCGGGCAGGCCGCGTTCGCGCGCCGCCGCCCGCATGGCGCGGATCAGCCAGTCGGGCAGGCCCGCAAGCGCGTCATCCGCCACCGCCATGGTAAAGTCCCGCTCATCGGTCAGCAGGTTCTGCGTGAAATCGGTCGAAAGCACCGCCAGCCTTTCGCGGATCGCGGCCATCCGGTCGCGCGCGGCGCCGGTCAGCCCCGCGCCCGCGCGGCGCAGGCCGCGCAGGGTCAGTTCGGTCAGGCGGCGATCCTCGGGCGACAGATCGTCCATGTCCTGCCGAACCGCCTCGACCCGGTCGAACAGGCGCGGGTCCATGCTGACCCGGCTGCCATGCGCCGCCAGACGCGGCGCGATCCGGCGCTGCAGATCCTGCCGCGCCGGGTTCGAATCGACCCCCGCCAGGGTGAAAAAGATCGCGCAGAGCCGGTTCAGCGGCTCCTCGGCGGTTTCCAGCGCGGCGACGGTGTTGTCGAAATCCGGCGGCTCGGGATTGGCGGCGATGGCCTCGACCGCGTCGGCCGCCAGCTTCAGGCAGGCGTCGAAACCCGGGGCGAAATCCTCGTCCCGGATCAGATCGAAACGCGGCAGGCCCAGCGGGCCGGTCCATTGGGTCAGTTCAGGGTTCATCGGGGCATCCTTTCGGTTGCCCGGAGTGTTTCAGCCTGCGCGGAAATGTCCAGAGCCGCAGACGGGGCAATCCGCCCGTCGCGCGATTTTCATCAGCCGGTTTTCGCCGTAGAGCCCGTCAAAGATCAGCATCCGCCCGCGCAACGGCTCGCCCGCGCCGGCGATGAGCTTGATCGCCTCGAGCGCCATCATCGAGCCGATCACACCCGGCAGCGGCCCGACCACGCCGGCCTCGGCGCAGGCCGGGGCAAGACCGGACGCCGGCGCCTGCGGAAAGATGCAGGCCATGCAGGGCGCGCCGCGCGCCGGGTCCCAGACCGTCAGCTGCCCTTCCCATTGCGCGATGGAACCGGCGACCAGCGGCACGCCCGCCGCCACGCAGGCCATATTCACCGAGGCGCGGGCGGCGAAACTGTCCGTGCTGTCGATCACCAGATCATGTTCGGCGATCAGCGCCGCATCGTCTTGCCCGATAAAGCGGTTCAGCGCGGTGACGCGGATATGCGGATTCAGGGCCGCCATGGCATCGGCGGCGGCATCGGCCTTGGACCGGCCGGCATCGCGGCTGCGAAAGATCACCTGCCGCTGCAGGTTCGACAGGCTGACCCGGTCGTCATCGGCCAACGTGATCCGCCCCACCCCCCCCCCCCCCCGGCAAAGACAGACC
>NZ_JRKN01000006.1 GCF_000763905.1 Paracoccus halophilus | reverse complement strand
TCGGGCAGCGTGCTGATGGTAGTCTCCGACATGTGGCATATCCCTTTCTCGGCTGAGAATTGACGGCGTCTGAACACCGCCATGATATGCCGCCCCTCAGGGCATCACCAACTTTCGCGCGTTACTCAAGGAGGCCACCGTCAGGCGCTTCCACTACGACAGTCACGATCAGTTCCGAATACACTTCGGGGACTTCATGGCAGTATACAACTTCGCGCGCAGGCTCAAGACGCTCGGCGGTCTCACACCCTACGAATACATCTGCAAGATCCGGACTTCAGAGCCCGATAGATTCATCCTGAACCCGATCCACCAGATGCCGGGACCGCCCTCGGCATCCGACAGGCCCCGGATCGCCTTCTTCGCGGGGGCGTGGATCGAAACCTGCTGCTTGGGTTTCCGCTGGACGCGCGGCGTGGTCGCCCCCTTTGTGCTCCTTGATCGCTGTCATGCTCTCAAGAACCCGGTATCTTTTCGGGACAGGTCCATTCTGCCTTGCAGAACAGGGCCGGGAAGGGGGCTTCAAGTTCCGGTACTGAAAGCCTCTTCGCCCTCTTGCTCGGCCTCCAACTTGTTGCGCTTGTCCATCAGCAGGGCGATCACGGCCTCGGCGCTGCTGCTGGGCGGGCGTTTGGCATAGCGAAACAGCATGTAGCGGCCCGATAATGCGGGGTTCACGATCCTTGGGGTGCGCAGGCCGTTCCGCCCGGTGCCGGAGACGACGGCGTTGAGCGGAAGGATGGAAAAAAACCTGCCGGTCTGGACGTATTTGGTCAGGATCGACGCATCGCTGGCTTCGGCGCGCACGTCGAAGACCTTGCCGAGTTCGCTGGCGAATTGCTCGATCCGGGCGCGGAAGGGGTGGCGTTTGCGCGGGAACACCATGGGCAGATCCAGGATCGCCTCGAAATTCACCGTGCCGTCGGGGTTTTCCAGCGGCAGCATCTGATCCTGGGCGCCGACGACCACCAGGGGACGTTCGACCAGCAGATCGGCCTGGATGCCGGGCAGGGCGCGGATCTCGGGCAGGATCGCGAAATCGGCGCGGCCGCTTTGCAGGGGCAGGGTGAAATGTTCGTTGCTGCCGCTTTGATCGATATGCAGCTTGATGCCGGGATAGCTGTCCATGGTTTCGGTGATCAGCCAGGGCAGGAAGATCTGGCTGGTGGTGGTCGACATCAGGATATTCACGTCGCCCGAGATCATCGAGCCCTGCGCCCGGGTCTCATGCATCGCCACCTCCAGCCTTCTGAGGATGGCGACCGCATGTTCATAGAATATCTCGCCCGCGCCCGTCGGCGTCACGCCGCCCGAGCTGCGTTCAAGGATGTCGACCCCAAGCGCGGCCTCCAACTCGCTGATCTGCTGGCTCAGCGCCGGCTGGGCGACGTTCAGGGCGCGCGCCGCCGCCGCCAGCGAGCCGCGATCCACGGCTTCGACGAAATAGAGCAGACGGTGGATCTTCAGCTGCTGCGATCTCATGCGGACCCCCTCCCTTCGGCATCCTACATATATTTCTTATAGCCAATCAATGAACGAAGTAATTTTCCGAAGATGAGCGGAATGCTACGCCTTTGTCCAAGGTCAGGCGCCGGTCGAGGAGCAAGCGGCGCCCGCCAGAAGGAGGAGAATTCAGATGTTCAACAGGCTCAAGGGTTTTGTTGCAGCCACGGCCATTGTCGCCGGGATTTCGGCATCAGCCGGCGCCGCGCTGGCCGAATGGCCGGAAAAGCCGATCAAGATGTTCGTCGGCTCCAGCGCCGGGGGCGGCACGGATACCTATGCAAGGGTACTGTCCGGGCTGATCCATGAGGAACTGGACGGGGTGCCGATGGCGGTGATCAATCGCCCCGGCGCCGGCAGCATGATCGCGCTGAAAGAGGTCGCCGATCAGGATGCCGATGGCTACACCGTGCTGATGCAGGCGGTCGGCCCGGTCGTGGTCAACGAATTGCAGGGCAAGAGCCCGGTCGATTTCCGCAAGGAGATGGTGCCGATCGGCGTGCTGGGCCAGGTGCCGATCGTGCTGACCGTGCCCTATGACAGCCCCTATCAGACGCTTCAGGAACTGGTCACCCATGCGACCGAGAACCCCGGCGAGATGCGTTGGGCAAGCGCCGGGCGCGACGATTATCTGGGCGTCGGCTTCTCGAAGATCGCCGAGCGCATGGGGCTTGACGTCCAGGACGTGCCTTTCAAGGGCGGCGGTCCCGCCAAGGCGGCCGTGGTTGCCGAACAGGTCGATTTCAGCGTGCTGGGCGAACAGCACCTGGTCGGGTTCGAATCGAAACTGCGCGGTCTTGGCGTCTTTTCGCCCGAACGTTCCGCGCTGCTGCCCGACATCCCGACCTTTGCCGAACAGGGCTATGAGGTCGCCAATCTGACCAACGTCTTTGCGGTCTATGTCAAGGCGGGAACGCCTGACGATATCGTCCAGAGGCTGCGCGATGCCGTGGCCACGACGGCGCAGAAGGAAGAATACAAGGCGCTCCTGGCCAAGGCGGGATTGACGGACACCTATCTGAATGCCGAGGAAAGCGCGGCATTGCTGGATCAGATGTTCGAGGATCTCACCGACTGACCAGCGGGTCGCTGCGGCCCGCCCCACCTCCCATGGCGGGCCGCATGTCTTCCGTTTCAGGAGAAACATGATGGATATTTTCTATGGTCTGGCCACCGTCCTGACCTCGCTGGATACGCTTGGCTTCGTGGCGCTTGGCGTGGTCGTGGGCGTGCTGGTGGGCGCGATGCCCGGCATGTCGATTGCCGCCGTGATCGCGCTGATGGTGCCGATGACGCTTTATATGTCGCCGATCGCGGCGCTGTCCTTTCTGTATGTGCTGGGCAAATCCGGCCGTTACGGCGGCTCGATCGCGGCGATCCTGTTCAACACGCCGGGCACGGCGGCGGCGGCGGCCACGATGAACGACGGCTATCCGCTGACCCTGCAGGGCCGGTCCAAGGCGGCTTTGCGCATGTCCACGGCCGCCTCGGCCATCGGCGATTTCATCGGCGACATGCTGCTGATCTTTGGCGCCGCCTATATCGCGTCGTTCACCGAGAAATTCGGCCCGGCCGAGTTCTTCGCGATCTACATGATGGCCTTTATCGTCATCGGCAGCGTGGTGTCGGATTCCGTCGCCAAGGGGCTGATCGCGGCGGTCTTCGGGGTGCTGGTCTCGCTGGTCGGGACCGATCCGATCTCGGGCTATGACCGGCTGACCTTCGGCTGGCTGGAACTCTCCAGCGGCTTCAGCCTGATCCCGCTTCTGGTCGGCATCTTCGTGATCGCGGAGCTGTTCGACCAGGTCGGCAAGACCTATGAGCCGGTGGTCGAGGGCATGGGCGACGGCAGCGATGGCGGCGCGATCACGCGCGAGGAATGGCGGCTGTCGCTGCCGGTCATCTTCCGCTCGTCGATCCTTGGCTCGATCATCGGCATCCTGCCCGGCCTGGGCTCGGCCGTCGCCTGTTTCGCCGCCTATGGCGAGGAAAAGCGCCGCGCCAAACGCCCGGAATTGTGGGGCAAGGGCGCCATCGAGGGCGTCGCCGCGCCCGAGGCCGCCAATAACGCCGTCTCCGGCCCGTCGATGATCCCGCTGCTGGCCCTGGGCATTCCGGGCAGCACGGTGGCGGCGCTGCTGATGGGGGTGTTCCTGATCCATGGCATCCAGATCGGACCGACCATCTTCACCACCTCGCGCGAACTGGTCTTCCAGCTTTTCGCGGCCGGTCTTCTGGGCATCCTGGGCTATTTCGTGCTGGGCTATTACCTCGGCCCGATCTTCGGGAAATACATCACCCGGCTGGGCAACCAGTATATCTATCCCTTCATCTTCGCGACGGCGCTGATCGCGGCCTATTCATCGTCGATGAGCTTCTTCGATGTCTATGTGATGCTGGCCTTTGGCGTGATCGGCTATTTCATGCGCCGCTTCGGCTTTCCGACCTCGGCCTTCATCATCGCCTTCGTGCTGGGTCGCGGGGCCGAGGAATCGCTGCGTCAGGCGATGCTTCTGTCCAATGACGGGATCCTCGTCTTCCTCGATCATCCGGTCGCGATGGTCTTCATTCTGATCGGTCTGGCGGTTCTGACCAGCCGCATCGTGTCGTCGCTGCGCCATCGCGCGGGCCGGCGTGCCCCCGTGAACAGCTAATCCAAGCAAAGGAAATTCAAGATGAAAGTCACCATGCTGGGCACTGGCAATCCGGCCCCCTCGCTGCGGCGCATGGGCTCGGGCTACCTGCTGGAGATCGCCGATGACGTGATCGTTCTGGATCACGGGCCGGGCGCGCATCACCGGCTGCTGCAGGCGGGCCGCAAGCCGACCGAGATCACGCATATGATGTTTTCGCATCTGCATTACGATCACTGCGTCGATTTTCCGCGCCTTGTGCTGACCCGCTGGGACCAGGGCGCGGGGCAGCTGCCGGAACTGAAGATCTATGGCCCGCCGCCGACCGCGCAATTCGTCGACCGGCTGCTGGGCGAGAACGGCGCCTACCGTTTCGATATCGAGGCGCGCTGCGGCTGGGAAAGCAGCCTGAACGTCTATCAGCTGCGCGGCGGCAAACTGCCCCGTAAGCCGCCCAGCCCCAGCGTTCAGGAATACAGCCATGGCAGCGTGATCGAGACCGACAACTGGCGCCTGACCATTGCCGAGGTGCCGCATGCGCAGCCCTACCTGACCTGCCTCGCGCTGCGTTTCGACACGGATCAGGGCTCGTTCGTCTATTCCGGCGATGCCGGACCTTGCGACAACCTGCTGGAACTGGCGCAGGATTGCGACCTGATGATCCATATGTGCTGCAATATCAGCGGCACGGTGAACCATCCCGCGCATCTGAAAGGCAATACCGGCCATCTGGAACTGGCCGAGATCGGCCGCAAGACCAATGCCGGGACCATCGTTGCCACGCATATCTATGACCAGTTCGACCTGCCCGGCGTGCGCGAGCGCGTGATCGCCGAGATGTCGCAGATCTACAAGGGCAACCTCGTCTTTGGCGAGGACCTGATGGAACTGGGGCTGAAGCCGAACGCCATGGCGGCCTTCGACTGAGCCGCGCGACAGGAGGGAAAGACATGTCCGATCAGACCGATCCCCAGGCCGAGACCGGCGGCGGCGAATCCTGGCTGAACGAATTGCTCTTTGCGCTGGCCGTGCTGGCGTTCGGGGCGATCTATTTCTGGCAAAGCATGCTGATCACCGTCGAAGAGGGCGGCGTGAACGCGCGCACGCTTCCGGCGATCATGTCCGGCGCGATCCTGCTTTACGGGCTGGGCCGGGCGATCCAGCTTCTGCTGCGCCGTCCCGCATCCGCCGCGCCGCGCATCGCGCAGGGGCGCTCGATCCTGCTGTGGGTGGTGCTGCCGCTGACCGTCGAGATGGTGGTCTATGTGCAGCTGATCCATCTGGCCGGTTATCTGCTGGCGACCTTTCTCACCATGCTGGCGGTCTTCTGGACCTTTGGCCTGCGCAGGCCGCTGCCGATGATCCTGCTGTCGGCGGGCGCGGCCGTGGTGATGCAGCTGATCTTCGTGAAGCTGCTGGGGCTCTACATGCCCTCGGGCTCGCTGATCGACCTGGCGCTGTTCTGATGCCCTTCGTGGCCTTCCCGGCCAGCGATTTTGAAATCGGCCGCCTGACGGCCCCGAAATGAAAGGAAACACCATGAAACTCTCCGGCGTCATGCCCGCGCTCGTCACCCCATTCGACGCGGATGGCAAGATCGACTTCGCGGCTTTCGAAAAGCATCTGACCAATCTGCGCGCGGCCGGTGTCAGCGGCTGGGTGCCCTGCGGATCATCGGGCGAATACAATTTCATGTCCGACGAGGAACGCGACGAGGTGCTGAAATTCGTCAAGGATTTCGCCATGCCCGGCGAGACGCTGATCGCCGGCACCAACGCGCCCTCGACCGCCGGCGTCATCGCCAATACCAACCGTGCCAAGGCCATCGGCTATGACACGGTGCTGCTGGCAACGCCCTTTTACACCAAGCCCACGCAGGCGGAACTGATCAAGCATTTCCAGACCGTTCTGGATGCCTGCGACGTGAATATCGTGCTTTACAGCTATCCCGACAAGGACGGCGTCGAACTGGGCTGGGAGGTTCTGGACGCGCTGGCCGATCATCCGCGCGTCATCGGGATCAAGGAAAGCTCGGGCTCGCTGCAGCGCGCCATCGGCATCGCCACCCGGTATGAGGGGCGGATCCAGCTTGTCTCGGGCTCGGACGATATCGCGCTGGATTTCATGCTCTGGGGTGCGGACAGCTGGATCTGCGGGCCGGCGAACTGCATGGCCAAGGCGGTCTGCGATCTGGACCGGACCTGGCGCGCGGGCGATCTGGACAAGGCACGCCAGCAGATGGCGACGCTGTACACCGCGATGAACATCCTCGAATCCGGCAAGTTCGTGCAGAAGCTGAAATATGGCTGCGAATTGCAGGGCACGCCGGTCGGCGAGTGCCGCGCGCCGCTGGGCCCGCTGACGGATGAGGAAAAGGCTGCCTTCCGCGAGGCGATGCAGCCGATCCTGAACTGGTAACAGCTTCCGGGGCGGCGCGGTGCCGCCCCGGCACGTCAAATCGAGGGGGCGAAGATGACCACGGCAATCGTCGGTGCGGGGATCATCGGCACGGCGCTGGCTTACGAGCTGCAAAAGCGCGGCCGTCAGGTGGTGCTGATCGACCGCGACGCGCCCGGGATGGGCGCGTCCTGGGGCAACATGGCCTCGATCGCGGTGACCGAGTTCATGCCGGCCTCGCGCCCTTCGGTCTGGCGGCAGATCCCCGGCTGGATGCTGGACCCCGAGGGGCCGGTGCGCGTACGCCCCGCCTATATGCCGCGGCTGATCCCGTGGTTCATGCGCTTTGTCGCGGCCTCGCGCCCCTCGACCCTGCGCAAGCTGGAGGCGGCGGGGGCGGCGCTTTGCGCGCGGGTGCATGACGATCTGCGCCCGCTCCTGCGCGAAACCGGGCTTGAGGGCGAATTGACCGAGGAAGGCTGCCTGTCGCTTTACACCGATCAGGCGGAATTCCGTGCCGACCGCGAGCATATCGAGATCCTCGAACGTTTCGGCTTTGCCCATCGCGTCCTGACCGGCGCCGAGGCGCGGGAACTTGAGCCGGAGCTGTCGGACAGTATCGGCATGGCGGTGCTGTTTCCGCAAAACCGCAGCCTGCGCGATCCTTATCGGCTGGTGACCGGCCTTGCGGATCGCTTTGCCGCCATGGGCGGGCGGATCGAGAAGGCCGAGGTCACGGGCTTCGAGCGCGGCGAGCGGATCACCGCGTTGCGGCTGGCCGATGGCCGCAGCATCGCGGCGGATGAGGTCGTGCTGGCCGCCGGCGCCTTTACCGCGCGTCTCTCGCGCCTGCTGGACGAGAAGATGCCGCTGGAGACCGAGCGCGGCTATCACACCCAGATCATGGCGCCGGGGATTTCCATGCGCCATTCGATCATCTGGCCCGCCCGCGCCTTCATGGTCACGCCCACGGCGGGCGGCATCCGCGTCGGCGGCACGGTCGAGATGGCGGGACTGGATGCAGCCCCCGATTACCGGCGCGCGAAGATCACCGTCAGGCGCGCGCAGACCGCCCTGCCGAAGCTGCGCTGCGAGGATTTCACCGAATGGATGGGACACCGCCCGGCATTTCCCGATACCGTGCCGGTCATGTCGGCCTCGGCAAAGACGCCGGGCGTCTTTTATGCCACCGGCCACGGCCATCTGGGCGTCACTTATGCCGCGACCAATGCGCGCCTCATGGCCGATCTGATCACCGGGGCGGCCCCGCCCATCGACATGACGCCCTATCGCATCGACCGTTTCTGAGCAGGAGGAGATGATGACCGACAAGACATGCCTGATCGTCGGCGGAGGCCGCGGCATGGGTGCCGCAACCGCGCGCGAGATGCACGGGCGCGGCTATCGGCTGGCGCTGATGTCGCCCTCGGAAACCTGCGAGATGCTGGCGGCGGAACTGGGCGGTGTCGCCCGTCGCGGCAAGGCCGAGGACGGCGAGGCGATCCGGGGTATCTTTGATCTGACGATGGAAAGCTATGGCCGCATCGACGCGGCGATGATCCATGTCGGCGGCCCGCCCAAGGGCGACCTGCTGGAGATCCCGGACGAGGACTGGGACCGCGCCAATGACATGGTGCTGAAACCGGTGATCCGCATGGCCCGCCTCGTCACCCCGGTGATGGAGGCGCAGGGCGGCGGCGCGATCCTCTGCATCACCACCTTTTCCGCCTTCGAGCCCAGCCTGATGTTCCCGACCTCCAGCGTCTACCGGGTCGGGGTTTCCTCCTTTGCCAAGCTTTATTCCGACCGCTACGGCCCGGCGAATATCCGCATGAACTGCCTGTTGCCGGGCTTCACCGACAGCCTCGACCTGCCGCAGAAATATGCTGACATGTCCGCGCTCGGCCGCCTTGGCCGGGCCGAGGAACAGGGCAAGGCGGCGGCGTTCCTGCTGTCCGATGACAGCAGCTATATCACCGGCCAGAGCCTGCGGGTCGATGGCGGCGTCACCAGACATATGTGAGGGAACCCATGAAGGATCAGCTTTTCATCGACGGCGATTATGTCGCCTCCGCCTCGGGGCAGATATTCGAGGTGGTCGATCCCTCGGACCGGCAGGTGTTCCACCATGTCCCGCGCGGCAATGCCGAGGATATCGACCGCGCCGTCACGGCCGCCCGCCGCGCCTTTGACCATGGCCCATGGCCCCGCATGTCCGGGGCCGAGCGTGCCTCGGTGCTGCGCCGGATGGGCGATGAGATCGCCGCGCGCAAGGACGAGCTGGCGCGGCTTGAGGTGCGGGACAACGGCAAGCCGCTGCCCGAAGCCGTCTGGGATATCGAGGACACGGCGGGCGTATTCCATTTCTACGCCGATCTGGCCGAACGGATGGATAATGCCGCAGAACAGCCGATCACGCTGGGGATGGATGGCTTCACCTCGAAAGCCGTCAGGGAACCGGTGGGCGTCGCGGGTGCGATCATCCCGTGGAACTTTCCGCTGCTGATGGCCTCGTGGAAGGTCGCGCCCGCGCTGGCGGCCGGCTGCAGCATCGTGCTGAAACCCTCGGAACTGACGCCGGTCACGGCGCTGGAACTGGGCGGGATCGCGCAGAAGGCTGGCCTGCCGGCGGGCGTTCTGAACATCGTCACCGGCTTCGGCGCCGAGGCGGGCCAGCCCCTGACCGAACATCCGGGCGTCGACAAGCTGGCCTTTACCGGCTCGGTCCCGACGGGGTCGCGGATCATGGCGACGGCGGCGCGCGACATCAAGACGGTCAGTCTGGAACTGGGCGGCAAATCCCCGCTGGTGGTTTTCGCCGACACGCCCATCGACGAGGCGGTCGAATGGATCCTGTTCGGCATCTTCTGGAACCAGGGCGAGGTCTGTTCGGCCACCAGCCGGGTTCTGGTCGAGGCGCCCATCTATGACAAGCTGATGGCGCGTCTGGCCGAGGAAGCGCTGAAGATCAAAATCGGTCACGGGCTGGACGAGGGCGTCTTGCTGGGGCCGCTGGTCAGCCCGTCGCAGCATGAAAAGGTGCTGGCCGCCATTGAGCGTGGCAAGTCCGAGGGCCGTCTGGTCACCGGCGGCGGCGTGCCCAAGGGGCTGGAGGCCGGCTGCTATGTCGAGCCCACAATCTTTGCCGACATGGCCGAGGACAGCTGGATCTGGCGCGAGGAGATCTTTGGCCCGGTCGTCTGCGTCAAACCCTTCGAGACCGAGGCAGAGGCGATCCGCATGGCCAATGACAGCCGCTTCGGCCTTGCCGCCGCCGTCATGTCCGCCGATCTCGACCGGGCCGAGCGCGTCGCCCGCGCCTTTCGTGCCGGCATCGTCTGGATCAATTGCAGCCAGCCGACCTTCACCGAGGCGCCCTGGGGCGGCTACAAGCAATCCGGCATCGGCCGCGAGCTGGGCGAATGGGGGCTGAACAACTATCTGGAAACCAAGCAGATCACTGCCTGGGACCGTCACAAGCCCTGGGGCTGGTATCTGAAAGGCTGAGCCGATGCGCTGGACCCGCACCCTGCAAACCGTCGATGTCCATTGCGCGGGCGAGATCGGCCGCGTGATCACCTCGGGCGTGCTGAACATCCCCGGCGCGAGCATGGCCGAAAAGCTGGATCACCTGAACCGGGTCGATGACAGCCTGCGCCGGTTCCTGTGTTCAGAGCCGCGCTCGGGTCCTGCCGGGTCCTTCTGCCTGCTGGTCCCGGCCTGCGATCCGGCGGCGGATGTGGGCTTCATCGTGCTGCAACCCGATCAGGCCCATGCCATGTCCGGCTCGAACGCCATGTGCGCGGTGACCGCGATACTGGAAACCGGCATGCTGCCGATGACCGGGCCGGAAACCGTGGTGACGCTGGACACCGCCGCCGGGCTGGTCCGCGCGGTGGCGCATTGCGAAGGCGGCAAGGTCACGCGGGTCAGCCTCGACATGCCGCCCGCTTTCGTCGCCCGGCAGGGCGCGGTGATCGAGACGCCCGAATGGGGGCCGGTCCACTATGATCTGTGCTTCGGCGGCGTCTTCTATGCGCTGGTCGATGCCGATCGGATCGGGCTGGCCATCGCGCCGGAGAACGCCCGCGAACTGGCGCGGATCGGCGTCGCGCTGCGGGGCCGGATCGCGGCGGTCGAGCCCGCGCCGCATCCGACCACGCCGGCGCTGAACGGGCTGGCCTATGTCATGTTCCGCGCCGATGAGGCCGATGGCGCGCTGCGCACCTGCACCACGCTGCGGCCGGGACGCGCTGATCGCTCGCCCTGCGGCACCGGCTCGAATTCCAACATGGCGGTGCAGGCGTTGCATGGCCGTGTGAAGCCGGGCGACAGGCTGGTCTCGCGCTCGATCATCGGCGGCGAGTTCGTGACGGAATATCTGGGCGAGACGCAGATCGGGCCGTATCGGGCCACGCGGAACCGCGTCTCGGGGCAGTGCTGGATCTATGCCATCACCCAGATCGGCCTCGATCCGGGCGATCCGTTTCCGCATGGTTTCACACTGTCGGACACCTGGGGGGCGGAGGAGCGGGGATGAGTTCGTCTCTGTCCCAAACGGTTTGGCGGTCTTTCAGGCCTGAGCCTGCGTTGGCCACTTTGATCTCAAGCAGGCGCACGAGCTAAGGCTGCCGATGCGAAACAATGTCCAAACCGAGCCCCGCACGTCTTCCCACGCAAGACTGCGATCAGAAATGTGATGATGTGCTGCCCAACGCCCCGCCGGTAGCAATGGCAAGGGACGCGCTCATATCGGTCAGGCCGATAACCTTCCGCACTTTCCGGGAGTTAACGTGACATAACGGTTGCGGAAGTTGAAACCTCTCTTCGAACACCGTGCTCTCGGCACAACTCCGCCAGGACCTCATGCATATGTGCGATGATTTCGCCGCGTGGGGAAACGATGCGTTCGACGATTCCGATCTGTCGTGTAATCTGCGGGCTGCCGAAGGGTAGCCGCGTCAGCCGATCATCTTCGGGCTCCTGCAGCGCGACATGCGGCACGACCGAGATCCCCATGCCCTGACGCACACAGGTGACGATGGAGCCGATCGTGTCAATCTCCGCGATATCCTGCGGCACGACGCCCAGGCGCGAGATTTCAGTGTCGATCAGGTTGGCCAGCGGAACGGCGCTTCGGAACCGGATATAGGGTCGCGAATTCAGCAGCCGGATCGGGTCCGTGATATCGGTCCCCTCCGGTGCGATCAGCCACAGCGGTTCGCGCAGGAACGGGCTCCAGCGCAGGGCCGGGGGGAAACCCAGATGTTCGGCCACGATGGCGGCGTCGAGGCGGCCGGCCGCGACATCGGAGATCAGCGTCGAGGACAGCGATACCCTGAGATTCGTTTTCAGATCGGGATAAAGGTTCCGCATCCGCAGGATGGCCTTTGGCAGCAGGTTCAGCGCGCTCGACCGGACCGAGCCCAGCATCAAGGTGCCGGCAATCCGGTCGCCACGCAGGCTGGCCTTGGTATCCTCCTCGAGGCGCAGCATGTCCTTGGCCATTTCAAGCACCTGCAAGCCATGCGGGGTCAGCTTTGGCGGGCGCGAGGTGCGTTCGAACAGTTCGGTGTTCAGTTCCTGTTCAAGCGCCTGAATCTGCTGGCTGACCGCCGAGGGCGTCAGGGCCACGATATCCGCGGCGCGGGCGAATGTGCCTTGGGTCGAGATCGCGACGAGTGTTTTAAGCTGGCGGGTATCCATCAATATATCCAGTATTTCTTAATATAAGAATAATAATTACGCGCTGTAATTAAGCAACTCTATTCGTTAAGCATGAGTGAGAGGAATTGACCGCGGCTGCTGGGAGGCCGGCGCGGATAACCCTGAAAAATCGAAAGACTGATCCGCCCTGTGCTGCAGGGCGCCTGGAGAGCTATGTGATGAGCAAGACCATCCTTGTGACCGGTCCCGATCTGGATCCGCTCGCGGCGAAATATGTGGCCGATCATGGCTACAAGACGGTGCATACGCCTGCCTATGCAGACAGTGCCGTGATATCCGACCGGCTGAAGCAGTCAGGTGCCGTCGGGATCGTGTCACGGATGGGGCGGCTGGATGCGGCGGTCATGGACGGGGCGCCGCAATTGCGGGTGATCTCGAAGCACGGGGTCGGGGTCGACAATATCGATCTGGATGCCGCGGCCCAGCGGAATATCCCGGTCCTTGTTGCGACCGGCGCCAATGCCGTTTCGGTTGCTGAACATACGATCGCCCTTTTGCTGACGACGGTGAAACGGATCCTGCCGCTGGATGCTGGGCTGCGCGCCGGCCGCTGGGAAAAGCCGGGCTTTCAGGGGCGCGAATTGCAAGGTGCGACGATTGCGCTGTTGGGCATGGGGTCCATCGCACAGGCAACGGCGCGGATCGCCCGGGGGCTGGGGCTGAAGATCGTCGGCTTCGATCCCTATGCGCCCGATGAGGCGTTCGAGGCCATCGGCGCAACGCGTTTCGATACATTCGACGCCATGCTCGCCGAGGCCGAGATTCTCAGCCTGCACAGCCCGCTGACCGATCAGACCCGTCAGATCGTGAATGCCGATGCCATCGCGCGGATGCCGCAGGGCAGCTATGTCATCAACACCGCGCGCGGTGGGCTGATCGACGAGGACGCGCTGCTGGCAGCGGTGCAATCGGGTCATCTGGCCGGCGCGGGCCTCGATTCCTTCGCCGTCGAGCCGCCGCCGGCGGATCATCCCTTCTGGGCCGAGCCGCGTATCGTCGTGACCCCGCATATCGGCGGTGTCACCCGTGAGGCCGGCGCCCGCGTCGGCGTCGATGCGGTGCGCGGCATCTTTGACATTCTCGAGGGCACCCCGGTTGCGCCGCAGCGGATTGCCAACCGTGCGCTTCTGGCCGATGCCGCCAAATCCCTGATCAAGGCAGAGGAATGAACATGACCATAGGCTTTCGTATCTGTAACCGCCCGAACGTTGCCCCCAAGGCGCTGGTCGAGGCATTTGCCCAACTTCCCGTCGCGAATGTCTCGGACGCCATGTCGCGCGTTTTTGCGGCGGGGCCGAGCCTGCGGCCGATGCATGCATCGGGCAGCATGGCCGGCGTTGCGCTGACGGTGCGCGCGCGTCCGGGCGACAATCTGATGCTGCACAAGGCCATCGACATGGCCCAACCCGGCGATGTGATCGTGGTGGATGCCGGCGGTGACCTGACCAATGCGCTGATGGGCGAGCTGATGCTGGCCTATGCCGTGAAACGCGGGGTCGCCGGTTTCGTTCTGAACGGCGCGATCCGCGACGTGGACGCCTTTGTCGCGACCAACCTGCCGACCTTTGCCGCGGGCGTCACCCATCGCGGCCCCTACAAGGACGGCCCGGGCGAGATCAACGTGCCGATCAGCCTTGGCGGCATGGTGATCGCTCCGGGCGATATCGTGCTTGGCGATGCCGACGGGGTGCTGGCGGTGCCGCTGGCCGATGCCGAGGACATTCTGAAACGAACGCAGGCCAAACAGGACGCCGAGACGCGGCAGATGCAGGCCATCGCCGAGGGCAAGAACGACCGTTCCTGGGTCGATGCCGCATTGAAGAAACTGGGTTGCGAAATGCCCGAAACTGCCTGACCGGACAAAGATCACATTGGGAGGACCAACCATGACATTCGCGAAAACCACGGCCATTGCCGCCATCCTGACCGCCACCGGCGCGGGCGCCGCACTGGCCGACTGGCCGACCGACCGGCCGATCGAGATGATCGTCGCCTTCGCCCCCGGCGGCGGCACGGACATCATGCTGCGCACCCTGGCGCCGTTTCTTGAGGCCGAGCTTGAGACCCAGTTCCCGGTCCTGAACCGCCCCGGCGCCTCGGGCGAGATCGCCTATACCGCGCTGTCGCAGGCGCGTCCCGACGGCTATACCGTTTCGTCCCTGAACACGCCGGGCTTTCTGACCATGCAGATCGACCGCAAGCTGCGCTACGATCCGGCCAGCATCTGCCCCATCGCCCGCATCGTCGAGGATCCGGGTACCTTCATCGTGCAGGCAGGATCGGAATTCCAGTCGCTTGCCGATCTGGTCGCCTATGCCAGGGAAAATCCGGGAGCGGTCTCGGTCGGCACGACAGGCATGGGCACGGACGAGCATCTGGCGATGCTGCAACTGGAACAGGCGGCCGGGGTCGATCTGACCGCCGTGCCCTTTGGCGGCGCGAACGAGGCCAAGACCGCGCTTCTGGGCGGTCATGTCTCGATGATCGGGCTCAATGTCGGCGAATATTCGACCAGCGACGACAATGCCTTCCGGGCGCTGGCGCAGTTCTCGCAAGAGCGTTCGGTCCTGGCGCCCGATCTGCCGACCGCGACAGAGCAGGGCTTCGAAGTGCTGATGTCCTCGGAACGCGGGCTTGCCGCGCGCTGCGATGTCCCCGAGGAAATCCGCGCGAAACTGGCTGCTGCCGTCGATGCCGCCCTTGCCAATCCCGAATTTCAGGAAAAGGCCAAGCAGCAGGCGCTGCCGCTGGCCTATCGCTCGGGCGCGGACTGGCAGGCCGAGATGCCGGCGCGGCTGGCCCGCTTTACCGAGATATTCAAGCTGATCGAAGGCGGCCAGTGATGGCCGCCCCAAACGGAACCAGGGGTGACGCCCCCGATCTTCTGACCGCCGGCATGTTCATCGGGCTTGGCGCGTTGGGGCTGTATATGGCCCGGGGGCTGGATGGCGGCACCCTGGCGCAGATGGGGCCGGGCTTTCTGCCCCGCACCGTCTGCATCCTGCTGATCCTGATCGGGCTGGCCGTCGGCCTGCCTGCCCTGACGCGGCCCGCGCAGGCGATCGAGGCGATCCGCATAAGGCCGCTGGCCGTCATCACCATCTCGATCGTCGGCTTCGCCTTTGCCGCGACCTATCTGGGCTTCGTGCTGGCCTCGCTCTGGCTGGTCATTGTGGGATCGCTTGCCGATCCGGGCGGCAAGTGGTCGCATATCTTGCTGCTGGCGGCCGGCCTGACGCTCTTTGGTGCGCTGGTCTTTGTCTACGGTCTGGGCGTGCAAGTGCCGCTGTGGCCCGTCTGATCCGCGTCATCTCCTGGGGAGGGGTAGAATGAATTTCGTCGATCTGTTGATGCTGGGTTTCAGCGAGGCGATCACGCCCGCGAACCTTGCCTTCTGCCTGCTTGGCGCGCTGCTTGGCACGCTGATCGGGGTGCTGCCGGGAATCGGGCCGACCGCGACCATCGCGGTGCTGTTGCCGATCACCTTTTTCCTGCCGCCGCTGGCCGGGATCATCATGCTGGCCGGGATCTATTACGGGGCGCAATATGGCGGCTCGACCACGGCCGTTCTGGTCAACCTGCCGGGCGAGGCCTCGGCGGTGGTCACGACGCTTGACGGCTATCAGATGGCCAGACAGGGCAGGGCGGGCGCGGCGCTGGCCGTCGCCGCGCTCGGCTCGTTCTTCGCGGGCACCGTGGCCACTTTCGCCATCGCGGTGGCCGGCCCGATGCTGTCGGGTTTCGCGCTGTCCTTTGGCCCGGCGGAATATGTCGCGCTGATGGTCTTCGGCCTTCTGGCCGCGACCATTCTGGCCAGCGGCCCGGTGCTCAAGGCCATCGGCATGATCCTGATCGGCCTGCTGCTGGGCATGGTCGGGACCGATCAGGCGACGGGGGCCGAACGCCTGACCTTTGGCGCGGTCGAGTTGTTCGACGGCGTCGACTTCATCGTCATCGCCATCGGCATCTTCGGCTTTGCCGAGATCATCACCAATCTGGAACGCAGCGGCTCCGAGGGCGTGCAGCTGGCGCCGCTGTCGCGCCTGTGGCCGACGCGCGACGATTTCCGCCGGTCCTGGGCGGCGGTGCTGCGCGGCACGGGTCTTGGCACGCTTCTGGGCCTGCTGCCGGGCGGGGGTGCGACGCTTGCCTCGTTCAGCGCCTATTCGCTGGAAAAGAAGGTCTCGAAACATCCCGAGAAATTCGGCACCGGCGTGGTCGAGGGCGTTGCCGCCCCCGAGGCCGCCAACAATGCCGCCGCGCAGTCCTCCTTTATCCCGCTGCTGACGCTGGGCATCCCCTCGAACAACATGATGGCGATGATGCTGAGCGCCTTCATGATCCACGGCATCACGCCGGGGCCGACGGTGCTGACCAACCAGCCGGAAATCTTCTGGGGGCTGGTGGCCAGCATGTGGATCGGCAACCTGCTGCTGGTCGTCATCAACCTGCCGATGATCGGTCTTTGGGTGAAACTGCTGACGGTGCCCTATCGTCTGCTTTACCCGGCGATCCTGCTGTTCTGCTGCATCGGTGTCTACAGCATGAACAACCGGGTATTCGACGTCATCCTTGCCGCCGGTTTCGGGCTCTTGGGCTATGCCTTCCGCAAGGCCAGATGCGAGCCGGGTCCGCTGCTTCTGGGCTTCGTTCTGGGACCGCTGCTGGAATCCAACCTGCGCCGGACGCTGCTCATCACGCAGGGCGATCCCAGCATCTTCGTCGAGCGTCCGATCAGCCTGGTCATGCTGCTGGCCACGGTCGTGTTGCTGGCGCTGATGATCCTGCCATCCTTCCGGCGAACGCGCGAAGAGGCGTTTCAGGAAGAAGAAGCCTGAGCCGCCGAGGCGTGCCGTAAACAATTGCAAGAATTCACCTTATCACAGCAGGAGAGAGAGAAATGAAACTGTTCACCATGGGCTCGATCGCCGCTCTTGCCGCATCGGTCGGTGTCGCGTCAGCGGATGACTGGACGGGCTATACCTATTCGGCCGTCTCGACCACGGCTGCCGTCAAGGGCATGAACCGGATCGCCGAGCGCATCGATGAGGAAACCGGCGGCGATCTGACGATCACCGTGCATCTGGGCAAGACGCTGCAGATCGCCTCCGAGGATATTACCCAGGCGGTCGGTGACGGTATCGTCGACTTTGCCGCGGATTTCTTCTTCTCGGGCAATGTGCCGGTCGCGCGCGTTCTCAGCCTGCCGATGCTGATCGAGAATGACGAGGAATGGGACAAGGCCTATGCGGCGATGGAGCCGATCCTGACCGAAGCCTTTGCCCGGCAGAATGTGACGCTGCTCGGTGGCTATCGCTATCCGCAGCAGGTCCTGTTCACCACCTTCGAGATCGACAGCCTGGACGACCTCTCAGGCCACAAGATCCGCGTGACCTCGCCCGAGCAGGGTCGCTTCATCGAGGAATTCGGCGGCGCGCCGATCACGCTGTCGGGCAGCGAGGTGCCGACCTCGCTGGAGCGCGGGGTCATCGACGGCGTGCTGACCGCCAGTGCCGGCGGGGCCAAGAACTGGCACGAATTCCTGCCCTATAACTACCGTTTCGCGGTCAATTACGGCAATTCGATGATCATCGCGAATGCCGATGCCTTCGACGCGCTTGACCCGGAAAATCAGGACATCCTGCGCAAGATCGTCACCGAGGAAGGCGGGGCGATCACCGCCGAGTTCCTGACCGATGAGGAGACCCAGAAGGCCGCGCAGGCCGAGACCGGCATGACGATCACCGAAGCCGCGGCGGGCGATGCCGACGCGGCCCGCGAAAAGCTGGCGCCGTTCTGGGAAGCCTGGGCGAGCGATAACGGGCCGGAATATGTCGAGGCCCTGGCTGCGGTTCGCGAAGCGATCGGCAAGTGACATGAGCGCGCATGTGGAAAACGGAGGACCGGCGTCAGCCGGTCCGGCCTTCGATCTGGTCGCGCGGGTGGTCAAATTCGCGACGGGCCTGGTCCTGGTGGCGCTTGTTGTACTGGTCTGCGGTGAGGCATTCCTGCGCGGCGTCGCGAATTACTCGCTTGGCTTTGCCGAGGAATTGACCGGCTATTTCGTCGTCATGCTGACCTTTTTCGGCGCCGCACTCGCCTTGCGGGCAGGCGCGCTGTTTCGGGTGAACTTCCTGTTCGACGCGATGCCGGCGAACACGCGGAAGACGGTGCAGATCGTCTTTGCAGCCGCCGCGCTGACCATCTGCATCATCTTCGTCCTGAAGACGGCCGGTGTCGCGATGAGTTCGTTCGAGCGCGGAAAATTCGCGCCGACCGTGCTGCGCACGCCGCTGTGGATCCCGCAGATGCTGATGCCGGCGGGCTTTGCCGTGATCGCGGTGTTTCTGGTCGAACAACTGCTGTTGTCCCTGCGTATCTGGAAAGGGGGTGCCTGATGGACGCCATTCTCGCATTCGGGCTGCTGATCGGCCTGATCCTGGGCGGCATGTGGGTGCAGTTCGCCGTCGCCGGGGCGGGGCTGTTCTATATCTGGCTGCTCAAGGGCTTTGCAGGATGGAAGGCCCTGGGCATCGTCAGCTGGGGCTCGGCCAACAGCTTCACGCTGGCCGCGATCCCGCTTTTCGTTCTGATGGCCGAGATCCTGCTGGGCTCGGGGCTGAGCACCCGGCTTTATAACGGCGTGGCTCCCTTCATGCGGCGTCTGCCGGGCGGCCTGCTGCACACCAACATCGCCGGAAGCGGCATCTTCGCGGCAATCTCTGGCGGTTCGGCGCCCACTGCCGCGGCCATGTCCACCGTCGCCCTGCCGGAATTATCGGCGCGCGGCTATAACCGGCGGCTGGTCGCCGGCTCGCTGGCCGCGGGTGGAACATTGGGGATCCTGATCCCGCCCTCGATCACGATGATCATCTATGCGACCTTCACCGAGACCTCGATCGCGCGGCTCTTCGCCGCCGGTCTGATCCCGGGCATCGTTCTGGCACTGCTTTACATGGGCTTCATCGCGATCCGTGCATTGATCAACCCCGAACTTGCGCCGCGATCCTCCGACAGGGCATCGCCGGGCGAATTGGGGCGCGCGCTTCTGGACATCGTGCCCTTCGTCCTGCTGATCATCATCGTGCTGGGCAGTATCTATGGCGGTTATGCCACCCCGACCGAGGCGGGCGCGGTGGGTGTCGTCGGCGCGATCCTGATCACCGGCATCTATCGCTGCCTCAGCCTGCGGCTGCTGACCGAGGCCCTGACGCGCACCGTTTCGATGAGCGGCAATATCCTGTTCATCGTCTTCACCTCGATGATCTTCGCCTATGCGACGGCGCTGTCGGGCATCGGTGAAAGCCTTGTCGCCTATCTCGAAGGGGCCAATATCTCGCGCGTGGCGTTCCTGCTGATCATCATGGTGGTCTTCGCCATCCTTGGCTGCTTCATGGAGGGGCTGGGCATGATCGCGATCATCGTGCCGGTGATCTTCCCGGCGCTCTTGGCGCTTGGCGTCGATCCGATCTGGTTCGGGGTCTTCGTCGTGATCCTGGTCGAGCTTGGCCAGTTGACACCGCCGCTCGGCGTGATCCTGTTCGTGGTGGCCAGCTCTTCGGCCGAGGTGAAGGTCGAGGACGTGATCATGGGCGTGCTGCCTTTCTTCGGCATCATCCTGCTGTTCATGATGCTGCTGATCGCCTTTCCGCAGATTGCACTGTTCCTGCCCTCACTGACGATAGGATGAAGCGATGACCTATCCTTTCCCCGAACCTGTCGTCATCGACGCCGAGGTCTTCACCGAGCTTCCGGCGAACCTGCGTCGGCCCGGCACGCCTTCCTACTGGGCCGAGCGGAACCGTCGCGGGATGGCCGTCGACAGCTTCATCGAAGGCCCATCCTTTGACCGCGACGGTAATCTTTGGTTCGTCGATATCCCTTTCGGCCGGATCTTCCGGGCCGACCCGCAAGGGCAGGTGACGCAGGTCGCCGAATATGACGGGCAGCCGAACGGGCTGAAGATCCACGCCGATGGCCGGATCTTCATCGCCGATTTCCAGAACGGCATCATGCAGCTTGATCCCGCCACGGGCGAGGGGACGCCGGCACTGCGCGATTGCGACACCGAGGGGTTCAAGGGCTGCAACGATCTGCATTTCGGCGCCGATGGGTCGCTGTATTTCACCGATCAGGGTCAGACCGGGCTGCAGGATCCCTCGGGGCGCGTCTTCCGATGGCAGCCCGAGACCGGGGCGCTGACCTGCCTGATCGACAGGGTGCCAAGCCCCAACGGGCTTGTCCTCGACCTGAACGAGCATGTGTTGTTTCTGGCCGTGACCCGTGCGAACGCCGTCTGGCGCCTGCCGATCTCGCCCAGTGGCCGCGTGAACAAGGCCGGGCTGTTCCTGCAATTCTCTGGCGGCCGCGCGGGACCCGATGGCCTGGCGCTGACAGACCGGAACGGCGTCGTGGTCTGCCAGACCGGCATGGGCCTTGTCTGGGTCCATGATGCGCTTGGGCGCCCGGTTTGCGTCGTGCGGTCGCCCCGCGGGCTGGGAACGACGAACTGCGCCTTCGGTGGTCCTGAGCGCCGGACGCTCTATATTACCGAATCGGATAGCGGCACGATTCTGAAAGCCGAGTTCGCGCCGGAACTGGGCATTCGCGGCGCACCAATGTTCTCGGGTCTTGATGACGGCGGCACGAGTGGTTCATAAACAATCATGCTATCGCAGCCCTTGACTGGGGCTTCGTGCACGTCGCGCCGCTTCTGGCTGCAGGCGCAATGAGGGTATCAAAATTGCGGAAATCAAGCGATTTTCCCGCAAATTGCTGAAATGGCTAAATTTCCAACTGCTCTCTTTGATGGTATAGCAACGCGAGCGTGCGCAGCCTTCCCGTCAAGCGAGTAATCGAGAGCGTGAATTCACCGCGAAACAGTGTCAAAATTGAGCTGCCGAAATAAAAAATATTATGAAAATACAAGCACTTGCGCGCAGAAAAACGCGGTGCCCTCGTGCATCTGCAAAACACATCGACGCCACATCAACGTTCGAAGAGACGGGTATGGCAGTCGGCCGCTGCGGATCGCAGACAAGTGCCAGCGGTTCTTCAGTATCCATGTTTGGACCCGAAGAGCCTGAACGGTCACACAGGTTACCCGCCGTCCCCGGCCGCGCGGGTCTCTCCCCAATAGCAAGGTTTCTCGCCGCTCTCAGGCTCGAACGCATCGATACCGATTGTCATGGGCGCGGTGCGGCCCTCGGCCGTCCATACCGTCAGCGTGGCGCGCGGCGAGACGACGCTCCCGGGCGGCGGACGCACGCATTTGAACTCGGCGATTACCCCCTTCATGTCCGGCAACACGATGATCCGGTCGGCGGGCTGGCCATCGATGGTAACCACCGTACCACGCCAGAGGCGCTCCCCTGCCAGTGCGATATGGGCCGGGCGGCCGGCCATCACCGAGTTCGACACGTCCTGATTGGCGCGTTTCCAGGTCGGGTCGAAATAGGGCGCCTTTACCAGATCGAAATTGAACCGGGCCGTGACTTCGTCAATGCTGCGAGGCAGCTGGATGCGGACCTCGCGCTTGAAGTGACCTGCCCCGCCGGAACTGGTCTCGGAATCCGGTCCATTCTTGCCATAAACCGTCTCGCAGATCCGTGAAGGATTGTCGAACAGGATATCGCCATGGTCGCGCGCGGCTTGCGAGCCAAGCCAGCAGGCCTGGATATCCAGATCGAGCCGTTTCCACCAGCTTGGTACCGAAATCACGGCCGAGAGGCGGTGATAGCTCGACGACCAGACGCCGCTGGGCGCTTTTTGCGGGCGCACGGTCCAGCCGAAGACCACCTCTTTGGCGGGCTCGCTCTTGCCCTCCTCCTGCCTGGGAGTCGAGCCGAAGCCAAGCACCACCGCTTCGGCATAGGCCGCTTGTTGGCGCCGGGACCTACCGGCCGAGGCCCGGCCGCTTGGTCCAGCAAGCCCGATTGACAGGTCTTCGCCATCACTCGCGCGCCGTATGACCGTTTCGCTGCGAGGCGCGATTTCGTAAACTGAAAGGCCGTTGGTCCGCTCGTCGAGCCTCCTGACAAGATTTTCGGCGAGCGATTCGGAAGAATCTTCCGAGTTAGAGCTCTCTTTCTTGAGGTCGACCCGGATACTGCAACCGTTCAGCTCACAGCCGTCGGTTTCTACGGTCAGAAACTCATTCAATGCGGGCTGCGTATCGTCGTAGAACTGTTTCAGGTCTCCGTTCACGCGTGCCACGATGAACTCTGCCAAAAGCCCTCTCAAGCTGGCGGCCTGTGAATAAAGGAACCGACACCGCGCATATTCGATGGCCGTTTCGCGGGGGTCCGGCTTGTCTTGCAGCGCCTCGCAGATCGGTGACAGTTCAGAGAGCTTGCCATTTTTTGCGATCAATACGTAAATCTCGTCCTTTAGCCCTTTGAGCGTGAGCTTGACAGCTTCCTCGTCACTCTCGCCGCTCTCGCCGCTCTCGCCGCTCTCGTCATCTGGGGAGCCTTTCGGCAGAACGTCGCCAAAACGCGCGAGAAGGCCGACGATGGTTTCGCGGGCGGCCTCTCTTGTTTTTGGTAGGGTCTCCTCGTATATGGGTGGAAACTGGTATTTATCAGCCTCTGCTGATGCTTGCTGGTGGCGGTTTTTCAAGTCCTCGGTGACGGAAAGCAGGCGCGCCAATGCACGAAGGCGATAGGGATCCTTGTAATCTACGAGGCATTCGCGAAAGATAATACCTCCGAGCTTGTCGGTTGATGGGGCTGCGCTCTGCTTCTCGTCCTCGGCCTGAGCCACAATGGCGTCGGTCGTGGCCGGCGTGGCGGGCTGCTCATCGTCGCTGCTGTTCGCATTCGGATCGGCCGCGTCCGCCGATGTCCTGGCGGGCGAAGCGCGGGTGCCTGCATCCTTAACTTCAGAGGGCGCAACCGGCGCGGTTTCATCCGTCTGACCGGATGATGAATCGGTCTGCGCGGCCCCTTCTTGCTGTGGCCCCGACGGCTTGGGAGCGCCTGGGTCGCTTATTCTGTTATCTGTACCATTATTCTGATCCCGATAAGCCTGCGTTCTATCCGAAGCGCATCTCTGGTTGTAACTTCCGGGTCCTGATTTCGGCCACTGGGCGAGATTAACCAGATGCGCCAGTTCGATGGCACGCCGAAACCCTGCCGCCTTGTCAGGGTCCATGTCGGGCGAAGGTTCTGATGTCCGATATTCGAAACCCGCAAGGCGCGCCAATTCATCGATCCGGCAATTGCGCAGGCGTTCAAGCTCTTGCTTCGTTGCGTTCTCGTTGCCGTTTCGATCACACGTCTTCAGATACCACTCGGCATTTCCCGGGAATGCGTTCAGGTATTCCAGGAAGGTTTCTATCAATTGCGTGCGCATGAACCAGCCAAGCGCCAGATCCTCCTTCGGATCGGTTGGGTTCAGCAACGCGCTCTGACGTTCGAAATCCTCAAGCTTCTGTTCCAGCACGCGGGTCAGAAAGGCCTGCATCTCGCGTTGCCATTGTTGAAGCAACTCCTCGTTATCCTGCTGTAGCTGTTTATCCTTGCGATTGGTGTCGGGTTTCGTCGCCCGGATCAGAAACAGGGCGGAACCGGGATAGCTGCGCCGATCGGAAAAGGGCGACACCACGGCATTGAAATTCAGCCGGTACAGCGTGTTCCCGTCGAGATCGTGGCCGTCGTCCAGTTGCACGTCCATCAACTCGCTGCGCAGGGCGGTGCGGTAGCCGTCGACCTTTTCAAACAGCGCCAGCCGGTCCAGCAGAAGCTGCTCGGGCGAACGCGGATCCGCCTGCCCGCCGTCCGCCTCCTCACTCTCGCTCTCGGCCGCCTTGGTGACGGGGCCTCCGGCACCAAGCGACAGCGCAAGCCGCCGGATCTCTTCCGTTGCCGAGGCGGGCCGGGCAAAGCTTTCGGTGAAGCTTTCTTTTTCCGTCCGTGCCAGTTGCGCGTGCAGCCAGTTGGCCTGGTTAAAGCGGTCGTTCACCAACCGTTCGCGGGTGTAGACCTGTGGCGTTTCCAGATAGAGAAAGCCGGGTGGTCCCTCCTCCTCTCCGGCGACGAATGCCTTGACCCGCATTGTCTGGGTTGTCAGCCAGCCCCGCGCATCTGCCGAGACCAACGCCGCCATACCCGTGGCAAGCGCCGCGAAGACCAGCCAGGGTGACAGCGCCCAGACGAAGCCGGTGATCGCAGTGGTCGCGAAATATGCCGCGGCCATCAGATCGGCAAGGCGGGCGCCGAGCCGTTGCACGGCCTCTTGCGCCGCCCGAGACAGAGGATCAGGCAGCCTGGACATCGGCTTCCAGCGCAGCAAGCGCAGCCTCCAGCCCGATCTGCCGGGTCAGACGGCAGAACAGCGTCTCGGTCCCTCGCAGGTGGCCGTGTTCGAAGAACTTGTTGGCCGGCGCCCCGCCGCCGCAGACATCGAACCAGGGACAGACTTCGGCACAGGCGGCGATCCCGGCCTCGATATCGGTGCGCAAGCGCCGGAAAGCCGGATTGCTCAGAATGGTCTCGGGCCCGCCTTCGCGCACATTGCCGAATCGGAAATCGTCGTATTGGGGGGCGGCGGCCCCGATCAGTTCGGGGGAATAGGTGGACATTGCGCCGTCGACGGCGACGGTGACGATCTCCAGCGGCCGGGTCTGCGGATTGGCGCGGCGCGCCTCGGGAGGAGACAGCACCAGCGCGCGGGCAGCGTCGAGCTCTCGACAGGCGAAGGCCCCGCCCTCGGCGGCAATGCGGGCGAAAAACCGGTCGAGAAAACGCCGATAGGCCGTCTCCATCCCCGGGCTGTCGAGGCTGGAGCGGAGGTGTGCGTCCTCCTGTTCGTCTACGTTGAAGCAGATGTCGCGGAAACCGTTCTCGATATAGAAATCGAACAGCGCGTCGGGCTGCGCCAGGCTGTCAGCGGTCAGCACCGAGATCAGGTGGAACGACAGCCCCGCCTCTGCCAGTCGCGCGGCGCCCTTCATGGACAGGTGATGGCTGCCGCCTCCGCGCCGGGTCCGGCGGTGGGCATCATGCAGTGCCTGCGGGCCGTCGATGCTGACGCCAAGTCGCACGTTCCAACGCCGGAACAGGTCGATCCAACGGTCGTTCACACCGATGGCATTGGTCTGAAAGGCATGCCGTATGGCGCGCCCGGCCGAGGCTCGCTCGATCCGGGCAAAGGCGTCTTCGTACCAGTCGGCGGGCAGGGTCATCGGCTCTCCGCCATGCCAGACGATTGACAGGGGCTCGGCGGCCAGCGGACTGGCGACCAGGTTGCGCCCGACAGCGTCGAGCACTTCGCCGGACATGCGACGCCTGTCGTCGCGATGGGGTAGATAGCAATAGGCGCAGTCGAGATTGCAGAACGGCGTCGGTTGCAGCACTGCCAGCCGGACGGGCCCGTTGACCTGATCCGTCACCAGTTGCGCCAATTGCTGAACCCGTTGCTCCAGTTGCCCCAGTTGTACCATTGCGCCCAGCGGCGGGGCGCGTCCGCCTCCGCCGTTTCCTCGCGGAGCTGACGGCCCAATCGGTCCAGGCGCTCATCGAGTGCGCGGCGCTGGTCCTGAACCGTGAGAGCGTCGTTTGGGAAAGGCGCTGCGCCGGCAGATGCAGCCGTCGCCAAAATTGCGGCGATTAGGAAACGGAATTCTCGCATACTCAGTCTCCAAATATGTTTTCAAATGCGAAAGCAAATTGTACTATATTTTTTCGGTTATTTCAATTTAAGAGCGTGTTGATCAGGCGTCATATTGTGTCCGGCTTTATTGCACAAATTGAGGTCTGAACGAATCTTCTCCTTTCCCGGATGGATTTACCCTGCGGGCTCTGTAACAGATAGGCTCTGATGCACATATCTCTTGAGGGATTCATCTTGCGAATCCAGGAGGGTAGCCGGGATGCATGAGCAGACCGACGCCCAAGACGTATCGGACCAAGGACTGGCCGGCCTAGAATGAGGCGCTCAAGCGCCGGGTCTCGCTGACGATCTGGTTCGACCCCGAGATGAGCTGGGAGGCCGCGCCGACGGGCAAGCGCCGATTGTCGCCCCGCGTGACCCGGTGCCGGTCATGTGGAGTTGATCGGCGGGCAAATCCTCTGGCGTCGCGTATCGGGTGAGGTCAGCGATGCCTTGCAGCAATTCAGAGGTCTTGCCTCCGAACACCGGCTTCAACACGCCGCTGAAATCCTGGGCGCCGATCCCGGAACCGCCGAAGGACTTCTGGCCGCCATGGCGCATGCGTTGGCGCTGGAGGCGGACAACCTCGCGGCGGCGGACAGGCCTCACCACTTTTTTCTCAGCGCATCCTGAAGCATCGTCTTGTCCAATGTCAGGTCCGCAACCAACCTTTTCACCTTGCCGTTCTCATCTTCCAGCTGTTTCAGATCGCCGGATATCCGATACGCCCATGCCGTCATAGACCTTCTTCCAGCGATAAAACGTCGCTTTGGCGATCCCCATCTTGCGGCAGATCTCGCCGACCGTCGTTCCAGCTTCTGCTTGCAGCAGCGCAAAGGCAATTTGCTTCTCGCCAAATCGTTTCTTCGGTATCGGTACACTCCTCTGTCGCCAGAAATGTACCCAAAATTTCGCACTCAGTTCGGAACAGTTTCAGGGGGCAAGACCACGGGCGAGTGAAGACCGGGATGCCGCGCATGATGAGCAGATCGCTCAGCGCATCTATGACATTGGCTGACCAGCCAGGTATGCTGCGCTCATCGCTACCTTTCCCCTGGTAGCATGAGCGGTATTTCACTGGGTCATTACAGGCCTTCGGCTAGAAAGCCGCGCGGCAAGCACCGCGCGGCCGAGGTTCCGGTTTCAGGCAGCCGCCAGCCGCCCCGTATCATGCGTCCGGCGATTGCTCAGCGCAAAGACCAGCATCGCAAGCGCCGAGACCGCCGCAGGGATCGCGAAGATCAGGAAGTTCTGGCCCAGCGGCAATTCCCGCGCCAGCAGCACGCCGCCCAGGGTCGGGCCGACGATGGCGCCGATCCGCCCCACGCCCGAGGCCCAGCCGAGCCCGGTCGAGCGGACCGACAGGTTGTAAAGCTGCGCCACGCTGGCATAGAGCAGGATCTGCGTGCCGATGGTGGTGGCGCCGGCCACGAAGACCAGTGCGAACAGCAGGCCCGCCGCCGGGTTCGCGCCGATCAGCGCGATCGAGACCGCAGCCGCCGCGAAAAAGCCCACGACCACCTTCGGCAGCCCGTAGCGGTCGCCCATCCAGCCCCCGGCAATCGCACCCGCCATGCCGCCGAAATTCAGCGAGAACAGCGACAGAAGGCTGGCGCGCTCGGCATAGCCTGCCTCTTGCAGCACCTTGGGCAGCCATGAGGACAGCAGATAGACCAGCAGCAGGCAGCAGAAGAAGGACAGCCATAGCATCAGCGTGCGCAGCGCCCGGCCATGGCGGAACAGTTCCGCGACCGAGGCCGAGGCGCCCTTGCTTTCGCTGAAGACCAGCTTGTCACCTGCGGCCAGCGGCGCACCCGACACCTTGGCAAAGATGCGCCTTGCCTCGTCCTGGCGGCCCTGGCGGATCAGAAAGCCCAACGATTCCGGAAGTTTCCACAGAATCAGCGGCAGCAGCATCAGCGGCACGGCGGCGATATAGAACATCGGTTTCCAGCCAAAGCCGGGGATCAGCCCGATGCCCAGACCCGCCGCGACCATGCCGCCGACCGAATAGCCCGAGAACATCAGCGCGACCATGGTGCCACGCATCCGCCTGGGCGCATATTCGTTCATCAAGGCCACGGCATTCGGCATCAGCCCGCCGCAGCCCAGACCGGCGATGAAACGAAAGATCTTGAACTGCTCGGGCGAGTTGGCAAAGCCGGTCACCAGCGTCGCCGAGGTGAACAGGACGAAGCTGATCGCGACGCCCTTCTTGCGGCCGATCCGGTCGGCCAGCGAGCCAAGGATCAGCGCCCCGAACATCATGCCGAACAGCGCCCAGGCCTGCAGCGCGCCCGCCTGCGGTTTGGTCAGGCCCCATTCCGCGATCAGCGTGGGCAGCACCGTGCCGGCGACAAACACGTCATAGCCGTCGACGATCAGCAAGGTGCCGCAAAGCGCCACCACCATCCATTGAAACCTGCCGAACGGGCCCTGGTCGATGGCCTCGTTCACATCTATGCTGCGCATAGTCCTTACCTCCCAAATTGTCGTGTGAAAGCCGGTCAGCCCGTGTCGCCTCCCGCGACGGGCAGGACACTGGCGGTGATGTAGGATGCCTCGTCAGAGGCCAGGAACAGGATCGGCGCGGCCTGTTCCTCGATGGTGCCATAGCGGTGCATCAGGGCGGTCTGCCTGACCTGATCCACGACCTCGGCCATCCATTGCTGTTCGGCCGGGCTGTCGCCCTCGGCATTGCGGGGCACGCGGCGCGGCGGCGCCTCGGTTCCGCCGGGGGCAGTGGCGACGACCCGGATGTTCCGGTGCGCCAGTTCCATCGCCAGCGATTGCGTGATCGCATTCACGCCACCCTTGGCCGCCGAATAGGGCAGGCGATAAATGCCGCGCGTGGCATTGGACGAGACATTGACGATGGTGCCGCCGCCGCGCGCCAGCAGATGCGGCAGCACCGCATGGCAGCAATACAGCGTCGGCATCAGCGAGCGGCGGATCTCGGCGTCGATCTGGTCCGGCTCGAACTCGGCAAAGGGGCGCATGCGGATCGCGCCGCCCACATTGTTGATCAGGATGTCGATGCCGCCGAAACGCTCGGCGGCGTGGCGCATCGCCGCGTCGGCGCCGCTCCAGCTTTCCAGATCGGCGGTGAAGGCGGCGGCATCGCTGCCCGCCTCGGCCGCCACATCGGCAACGAAATCGGCGCGATCCACGAACAGGACCCTGCCGCCCTCGGCTGCCGCGCGCAGGGCGACGGCGCGGCCGATCCCCTGCGCGGCGCCGGTCACCACCAGGACCTTGCCTGCAAAGCGCCCGGAAAAGATCGCCCCGGTCATGCGATCGCCTGCAGCGGCGCATTGGGGGTGAACTTTTCGTAGTGAAAGCTGGCGGGCCTGACGCCGTTCTCGTCAAGATAATGCCGCACGGCATCGACCATCGGCGGCGGACCGCAAAGGTAGATATCGACATCGCCCGCGGCCAGCATGTCCTCGGGCATGTGCTGCGTGACCCAGCCCTTGCGCGGATGATCCGAAGCCTGATCGGCCACCACCGTCGCATAGGTGAAGTTCGGCAGGCGGGCGGCATAGGCCGCGATCTCGTCCACCAGCACCAGATCCAGGTCGCGCGTCACGCCATAGATCAGGTGGATCTGCCGCTGCGATCCGGCGCGGGCCAGCACCTCCAGCATCGACAGGAAGGGGGCAAGCCCGGTGCCGCCGGCCAGAAACAGCAGCGGCCCGTCGCCGTCGCGCAGATAGAAGCTGCCCATCGGCCCGGTCAGGTTCAGCCGCTCGCCCGGCTTTGCACCCGCCAGCCAGTTGCCCATCAGCCCGTCCGGGATCTTCTTGATCAGAAAGCCCAGCCGATGCTCGCCCGGTGCGGAACTGAAGGAATAGGAGCGATGCTCGCCGCCGCCCGGCACGTCGATATTGACATATTGGCCGGGCAGGAAGACGGGCGCCGTCTCGCCCTCGTCCACGGCCAGTTCCAGAACCACGGCGGCATCGTGATGCGGCGCGATGCCGGTGACGGTGGCGACAAAGCTCTGCTGGCCGGTCTTGCAGGCCTGCGAGGTCGTCGGCACCGACAGCACGCAATCGGACGAGGGCACCATCTGGCAGGTCAGCACCAGGCCCTCTTCGGCCTCGTCCTCGGTCAGGGCGTCGTCGATATAGTCGTCGCCCATGTCATAGGCGCCGCTTTCCGCGCGGCATTTGCAGGTGCCGCAAACCCCGTCCGAGCAATCCATCGGCAGGTTGATCTTGTTGCGAAACGCGGCGTCGAGAACTTTCTCGCCCGGCTTGCAATCGACAAAGCGGGTAATCCCGTCCTCGAAATTCAGTGCGATCCGATAGCACATGGTCGCCTCCTCCTTGCGGTTGTGCTGGGCTGGGGGTCAGACGTGATAGACGTCGATGACCTGGCGGATGTAGTCGTTCTTCAGGACGATCTTCTTGGCGGCGATGCGCAGCCCCTCATCCGTCTGGCGCAGGGTCACGAACATGGTCCCGAAGAACTGGTCGGTGGCCTTGTAGCGGTGGTTCAGCGTGTGGAAGTTGTAGCGCACATCCACCTCGGCCCCGCGATCCTCGACCACCTCGACATTCTGGACGGCGTGGCTGGTGCGCGGCTCGGGCGTCGAGGCGCCCGAGCGCTCGGTCTTGATGCGAAAGACGCGATCCTCCAGCCCCTCGCGATTGGGGTAATAGATCAGCGAGATTTCCGATTGCGGGTCCTGGGTGGTCTGGTCGTTATCGTCCCAGGCGGGCATCCAGTAGGTCGCATCCGGCGCATAGCAGGTCAGCCATTCGTCCCATTGGCGGTCGTCCAGCAGGCGCGCCTCGCGATAGAGAAAGGCGCAGATGGCGTTGTAATCCACGCCGCTGGTGGCGATGTTGTGATCGAGGCTCATGCTGCTTCTCCTGCCTTTTCCGCGGCCAGCGCATCGCGCATGACCTGCGCCCAATATTCGTGCTGACAGACGAACAGCCCCTCATCCTCGCTGCGCTCGCCCGAGATCAGCGGCTTCAGGCCCATGCGGCGGGCGTTGTCGTCCGGCCCGTGGATCCACAGCGGCGCACCGCGCGACATGTCGTTCCACAAAGGCGCGGCATAGGCGGTCTGGCAGGCGCGGAACTCCTCGAGATCGTCGGATGTGCCCATGCCCGAGACGTTGAAGAAATCCTCGTACTGGCGGATGCGGTGGGCGCGGTCCTCGGCGCTTTCGCCCTTGGGGGCAAAGCAGAAGATGGTGACTTCGGTCTGGTCCACCGACAGCGGGCGGACGACGCGGATCTGGGTGCTGAACTGATCCATCAGGAACACGTTCGGATAAAGGCACAGGTTGCGCGTCTGGTTGACGATGAAGCCGGCCTTGTCCTCGCCCAGACGGGCCACGAGGTCGTCGCGGCGGTTCCAGACCGGGCGCACCTCGGGGTTCTTGGTGTTGGTCCACAAGAGGATATGGCCGTTGTCAAAACCATAGACGCCGGCGACCGATTTGCTCCAGCTGTTCGCGTCGACGGCCTTGGTGCCGGTCTCGCTGCGGCGATCCATGGTGGTGGCGTAGTTCCAGTGGACCGAGCTGACGTGATAGCCGTCGCAGCCATTCTCCATCTGCAACTTCCAGTTGCCGTCATAGATGTAGGAGGAATTGCCGCGCAGCACCTCCAGCCCCTCGGGGGCCTGATCGACGATCTGGTCGATGATGACCCTGGTTTCGCCCAGATAATCCTCAAGCGGCGCGACATCCGCGTTCAGGCTGCCGAACAGGAAGCCGCGATAGCTTTCAAAGCGCGCCACCCTGGTCAGGTCATGCGAGCCGTCCTTGTTGAACTGATCGGGATATTGCGTGGTCTTGGCGTCCTTGACTTTCAAGAGCTTGCCATTGTTGGAAAAGGTCCAGCCGTGGAAGGGGCAGGTAAAGCTGCCCTTGTTGCCCTGCTTGCGGCGGCACAGCATCGCGCCCTTATGGGCGCAGGCGTTGATCACGGCATTCAGCGTGCCGGTCTTGTCGCGGGTGATGACGATGGGCTGGCGGCCGATCCAGGTGGTGTAGTAGTCGTTGATTTCCGGGATCTGGCTTTCATGCGCCAGATAGACCCAGTTGCCTTCGAAGATGTGCTTCATCTCCAGCGCGTACAGGTCTTCGTTGGTAAAGATATCGCGCCGGCAGCGGTAAAGGCCGGCCTCGGCATCGTCCTGCACCGCCGTCGCCAGCAGATGATCCAGATCGCGTGCCTTTTCGATGATCGCGGACATGAGTTCTCCTCCCCAGGGGATGCGCCTGTTGCGGGCAGGCCCCTGTCAGATGTCAGTGATGAAAGATTGGGTTCGGGTGGTTGGGGTGGCCGCTCCTCCCGAGGGCCACCCCGGATGCCGTCAGGCGGCCGCGCGGCGGCGCTGTTCGTTCACCTGGTTGTCGACGCCATCGACCAGCGCGGTCAGATGGATGTCAAAGGTGATCTCGGCAAAGGGGCCGTTCAGATTGTTGGCGTGGATGCTTTCCTCGTCCGTGCGCTCGACGACATGGGGCACCAGCCCGTCGCGGGTCGCATAGGCGAAGTCGTCATTGATCAGCGGATCGCCCTCGATATTGATCTGGGTGGTCAGCTTGCGATGACCCTCGGCGCTGATGAAGAAGTGGATATGCGCCGGACGCTGGCCATGACGGCCAAGCGCCGACAGCAGCAGCTCGGTCGGGCTGCCCGGGGGCACGCCATAGCCGCTGGGCAGGATGCTCTGGAACTTGTAGCGGCCATTCTCGTCGGCGATGATCGTGCGGCGCATGTTGAAGGGCGCCTGCTTGCCGGTCGGGTCGAAATGCGAATAGAAGCCGCGCGTGTCGCAATGCCAGACCTCGACCTTGGCGCCGGGCAGCGGCTTGCCGTCCGAGCCATGCACCGTGCCGTGCATGATCAGCGTGTGACCGTCGGTGTCGGTGCCATCGTCAAGGCGCGCATAGCCCGTCGATTCCGGCGCGCCGGCGACGTAAAGCGGGCCTTCGATGGTGCGCGGCGTCGGGTTCTCGATCCCCAGCGAGGCGTCGATGGCGTCCAGCCGTTCGTCGATGAAGTGATCGACCCCCAGACCCGGCGAGATCAGCCCCGCCTGACCGGCCGCGCCCAGATCGTTCAGCCATGCGACGCCGGTCCAGTATTCGTCCGGGGTGATGTCCAGATCGTCGATGGCCCTGAACAGATCCGACATCAGCCGGTGCACGATCTGCTTCATGCGTGGATTGCCGTCATCGTTGTTCAACCCGCTGAGTTCGTTCAGGAACGCCTGCATGTCGGGGCGGTCGGAAATCTTGACTGTCATTGGTATTTCTCCTCCTGGATTCGCTTGGAAACTGGGCAGGGCGGCTCACGCTCCGCCCCGTTGGGTATTGGTCAGCTGTCGTCTTCCCTGATCGCTGACGGATGGCGCAGCAGCGGCGTGACCTTGATCTCCATGAAGGGGAACAGGGGCAGGCCGGCCAGAATCTCGTGAAGTTCGGCATTGTCGCTGACGTCGAAGATGCTGACATTCGCGTATTGCCCGGCAACGCGCCAGATATGGCGCCATTTGCCCCGGCGCTGCAGATCCTGCGAATAGGCCTTTTCGCGGGCCAGAATATCGGCCCGTTCATCGGCGGGCAGGTCGCGCGGGATGCGGACATCCATGGAGACGTGGAAAAGCATGGTCTATCCCCTTGCTGTCGGCAGGCTGATCGTCTTGCGGATGCCGTCGCGGGCGAAAAACGCCACGCGATCCTCGTCCAGCGTGACGCCAAGTCCGGGGCCGCCGGGCACCGTCAGTTCGAAATCGCTGTAATCCAGCGGCTCGGTCAGGATCTCTTCGGTCAGCAGCAGCGGGCCGAACAGCTCCGTGCCCCAGTCCAGCCGGGCAAAGGTCGCAAAGGCATGGGCCGAGACGACCGTGCCCACCGCGCCTTCCAGCATGGTGCCGCCGTAAAGCCCGATCCCCGCCGCATCGGCGATGGCCGCAACACGCAGCGCGTTGAAGGCACCGCCGCTTTGCTCAAGCTTGACGGCAAAGACATCGGCGCCGTGGACGCGCGCCAGTTCAAAGGCGCTTTCCGGTCCGGTCAGCGATTCATCGGCCATCAGCGCCACCGGGAAACGCCGCACCAGCCGGGTCAGCGCCGCGGCCGAGGCCACGGGCTGTTCGACCAGTTCGCAGCCGGCATCGGCCAGCGCCGCCATGCCAAAGGCGGCCTCGCTTTCGGACCAGGCCATGTTCACATCGACGCGCACCATGGCCCGGTCGCCAAGCGCGGATTTGATCGCGGCGACATGGGCGATGTCGTCACGGATGGCGCGGGCGCCGATCTTCAGCTTGAAGATGCGGTGACGGCGCAGGTCCAGCATCCGCCCGGCCTCGTCGATATCGCGCGCCGTATCGCCCGAGGCCAGCGTCCAGGCCACCGGCAGGCGGTCGCGCCGCCGCCCGCCCAGAAGCTCGCTGACCGGCAGGCCCAGCCGCTTGCCATGGGCATCCAGCAGCGCGGTCTCCACTGCCGATTTGGCAAAGCGGTTCTCGCGCACCATCCGGCCGATCCGCGCCATCAGCGCCTGCACCCGCGTCGCGTCCTGACCGATCATCACCGGCGCGAACCAGGTGTCGATATTGACCTTCATGCTTTCCGGGCTTTCGCCGCCATAGGCGAGGCCGCCGATCGTCGTGCCTTCGCCGATGCCGGTGATTCCGTCGCTGCAATGGATGCGGACGATTGTCAGCACCTGCCCGTTCATGGTCGCGACCGACAGCTTGTGCGGGCGAATGGTCGGCAGATCGAGGATCACCGTCTCGACCCCAGTGACAACGGGCGCTGCGGTCGATCCGACAAGGGGGGTGTATGGCTGGTTCATGAGGGCAGATTGCATCAGGCAGCCGCCACCAGTCCAAGATCATTTGCATTTGCAACAATACCTTTAAGGTATAGTATGGGAAAATACCCGGTCAAACAGCAGTTTGGAACGCCGCGACATACCCGAAACCCGCATGATTTTTACGATTCGGACAGGGGAACAGCGATGGATCTGAGGCAGATGCGATATTTTGCCGCCGTGGCGCGCGAAAGGAATTTCACCCGCGCGGCCGAGAGTCTGCATATCGCGCAGCCCCCGCTCAGCCGCCAGATCCAGCTTCTGGAGGAGGAACTTGGCGTGACCCTGATCGTCCGCAAAAGCCGCCCCATCAGGCTGACCGATGCCGGCCGGCTGTTCTATGAACAGGCGATGCAGGTGCTGGGCCGCGTCGATCAGATGAAGGACGCGACGCGCCGGGTCGGCATGAACCGCAACCGGCTGCTGTCCATCGGCTTCGTCGCCTCGACCCTTTACGGCGGCCTGCCGGTGCTGGTCCGCAAGCTGCGCCGGCACGCGCCCGAACTGGATATCCAGCTTCTGGAACTGCTGTCGATCCAGCAGATCCCGGCACTGAAGGAGGGCCGCATCGACGTGGGCTTCGGCCGGCTGAAGCAGAGCGATCCGAACATTGCCAGCACCGTCCTGCGCGAGGAACGGCTGGTCGCCGCGCTGCCGGAAGGCACGCCGCTGGCGGCAAGCGACGCCCCGCTGCCCCTGTCCGCGATCGGCGGGCAGAAGCTGATCGTCTATCCCAAGGAGCCCCGTCCCAGCTATGCCGATCAGGTTCTGAGCCTGCTTCAGGACGCCGAGATCCACCCCGGCGACGTGCTGGAGGTGCGCGAGATCCAGACCGCGCTCGGGCTGGTCGCCGCCGAGTCGGGCATCTGCATCATCCCGTCATCGGCGCGGCAGATGCGCTCGGATGTGCGCTATCGCGTGATCGACAGCCCGCGGGCGGTCTCTCCGGTCATCCTCAGCCATCGGGCGGGCGACGGCTCGCATCATCTGGGCCTCATCAAGACGCTGATCCACGACATGTATGCCGAGAATCCGGCCTGGCTTGCGGCGAACAACCTGCGCCCGCCCCTTTAGCCAGCCGACCTTTATACCCGTTCCAGCGCCACGGCGATGCCCTGACCCACGCCGATGCACATGGTCGAAAGCGCGCGTCTGCCGCCGCTGCGGGCCAGTTCCAGCGCCGCCGTGCCGGTGATGCGGGCGCCGGACATGCCCAGCGGATGGCCAAGCGCGATGGCGCCGCCATTCGGGTTCACGCGCGGATCGTCATCGGCGATGCCCAGATCGCGCAGCGTGGCAAGGCCCTGGCTGGCGAAAGCCTCGTTCAGTTCGATCACGTCGAAATCGGACTGTGACAGCCCCAGCCGGGCCATCAGCTTTTTCGAGGCCGGCGCCGGGCCGAAGCCCATGATGCGCGGCGCAACGCCCGCCACCGCGCCGCCCAGCACCCGGGCGATCGGGGTCAGGCCGTGCCGCTGCGCCGCCGCCTTCGAGGCCAGGATCAGCGCCGCCGCCCCGTCATTGACGCCCGAGGCATTGCCCGCAGTGACCGTGCCGCCCTTGCGGAACGGCGCCCTGAGGGCCGCCAGGGCCTCGGCCGTCGTCTCGCGCGGGTGTTCGTCGCGGTCCACCAGCCTGGGATCGCCCTTGCGTTGCGGGATGGTGACGGGGGTGATCTCGGCCGCCAGCCGCCCATTCGCCTGCGCCACAGCGGCCTTTTGCTGCGAGCGCAGCGCGAAGGCATCCTGATCCTCGCGGCTGATCGCGAAATCCTCGGCCACGTTCTCGGCGGTTTCGGGCATGGAATCGACGCCGTATTGCGCCTCCATCAGCGGATTGACAAAGCGCCAGCCGATGGTGGTGTCGTAGATCGCGTTGCTGCGCGAAAAGGCCGTCTCGGCCTTGGGCATCACGAAGGGCGCGCGCGACATCGATTCGACCCCGCCCGCGATCATCAGATCAGCCTCGCCCGCCTTAATGGCGCGGGCCGCGGCGATGACCGCATCCATGCCCGAGCCGCAAAGCCGGTTGATGGTCGTGCCCGCCAGCTCGACCGGCAGACCGGCGAGCAGCAGGGACATGCGGGCGACATTGCGGTTGTCCTCGCCCGCCTGATTGGCGCAGCCGAAGATCACATCATCGACCGCCTGCCAGTCGACGCCTGCGTTCCGCGCCATCAGCGCGCGCAGGGGAACGGCGCCCAGATCGTCGGCCCGGACGGTGGCCAGCGCGCCGCCAAACCGGCCGATGGGCGTGCGGATATAGTCGCAGATGAAAACCTCGGTCATGTCACACCTCTGGCACGATCAGATCGGCCACGTCGCCATCGCGATGCAGCGGCGCGCCGGTCAGGGATTGCAATTCGTCAAAAGACAGCGCGGGCAGCTTTTCCCGCAGCAGGAAACGGCCGTCCTTGATATCCACCACGGCAAGCGAGGTATAGATCCGCGTCACGCAGCCCAGCCCGGTCAGCGGCAGGGTGCAGCGGTCCACCAGCTTGGGCTTGCCGTCCTTGGTCACGTGATCGGTGATCACTGCGACGCGCTTGGCGCCATGGACCAGATCCATCGCGCCGCCCACGGCCGGCACGCCCTTGGGTCCCGTGGACCAGTTCGCCAGATCGCCGTTCTGCGCCACCTGATAGGCCCCCAGGATCGCCACGTCCAGATGCCCGCCACGCACCATGGCAAAGCTGTCCGCATGGTGGAAAAAGGCGGTGCCGGGCTTGAGCGTCACCGCCTTCTTGCCGGCATTGATCAGGTCCCAGTCTTCCTGTCCCGGCGCGGGCGCCTCGCCAAAGCCGAGGATGCCGTTTTCGGTATGAAAGATCGCCTGCCGCCCCTTGGGCTGGAAGCGGGCGACCATTTCGGGAAAGCCGATCCCCAGGTTCACATAGGCCCCGTCATGGATGTCCTGGGCCGCGCGCCAGGCGATCTGGGCATTCGTCAGCTTGGTCATGCGCTCACCTGCGGATGGATTGCGTTGGCGCGGTTGAGATCCTCTTCCTGCGCGGGATTCGGGACGGAAACCACGGCATCGACGAAGATGCCGGGGGTCACGACCGCTTCGGGGTCGATGCCGCCGGGTTCGACGATATGGCTGACCTGCGCCACCGTATGCGCGGCCGCCATGGCCATGATCGGCGCAAAGTTCCGCGCGGCCATGCGATAGGTCAGATTGCCAAGGTGATCCCCGGTCTCGGCCTTGATCAGCGCGACATCGGCCTTGAGCCAGCGCTCCTGGACATAGGAGCGCCCCTCGAATTCGGCCACAGGCTTGCCTTCGGCCAGATCGGTGCCGAAGCTGGTCGGCGTATAGAAGGCCGGGATCCCGGCGCCGCCGGCGCGGATGCGCTCGGCCAGCGTGCCTTGCGGAACCAGTTCCAGCGCGATCTCTCCGGCCAGGTATTTCTCGGTAAAGACGCGCGGATCGGCCGAACGCGGAAAGGAACAGACCATCTTCGCGACCATGCCCTGTTCGATCATGGCGGCGATGCCGACATGGCCATTGCCGGCGTTGTTGTTGATCACCGTCAGCCGCGCGGGACTGCCGGTGGCCAGATAACGGTCGATCAGGGCGTGGATCAGTTCGATCGGCGCCCCCGATCCGCCAAAGCCGCCGATCATGACCGCGGCGCCGTCCGGAATATCCGAAACCGCGTCGGCAAGGCTGGCAATGCGCTTGTCCATGAATCCTCCTGTGTTTCGGCTTGGCTTAGGCGCAACGCCGTGCAGGCGACAGGAAAATCGTGCGCATATTGACATTTGTTCGCAAAGCGAATTTTCTTGTTCGCATGGCGAACAAGACCGATACCATCGGATCGCTGGCCAAGGGCCTGCGCGTGATCGAGGCGTTTCGTGCCGAACAGCCCCGGATGTCGATTTCCGACGTGGCGGGGGCGACCGGCCTTGACCGGGCCACGGCACGGCGCTGCCTGCTGACCCTGCATGATCTCGGCTATGCCGATTACGACGGCAAGTTCTTCACCCTGACCGCGCGCGTGCTGCGGCTGGGCATGGGGGCGCTGGCGGCGATGCCGATGGCGCAGCTGGTGCAGCCCTGGCTGGACCAGCTGTCCGAGCGGATCGGGCAGTCCACCTCTGTCTCGATCCTGGACGGGACCGAGATCGTCTATCTGGCCCGCGCGGCGCAGCGCCGGGTCATGTCCATCGGCCTGATGCCCGGCTCGCGCCTGCCCGCGCATTGCACGTCGATGGGCCGGGTGCTGCTGGCAGCCCTGCCGCGCGATGAGGCCCGCGCCATCATCGAGGCATCGGACCTCACGCCCCGGACAACGCACAGCCTGACCGATCCGGCCGAGATCGTGGCGCGCGTGGATGCCGCCCGCCGCGACGGATATGCGCTGATCGATCAGGAGGTCGAGCTTGGCCTGCGCTCGATCGCCGTGCCGATATTTTCGGTGCATGGCCGCACGGTCGCCGCGATCAACACAGGCGTGGCCGCCGTGCAGGAGGACGCCAAGGCGCTTGTCGGCCTGTACCTTGAGCCATTGCTGAAGGTGCAGGACGGGCTGCGGCGCGTGCTGCGATAAGGGCGGCTGTATGAACCGCGCCGGGTTTGCCGGAGGTTTGTAATGCTAGCTCTTGGCCCAGTCGGGCAGTTCGATTGACGGCATCACCTTACCGCTGCAGGCGCCAAAACCGATCCGGTAGCCGTCGCCCAGTGCCGCACCGCGAATGGTCAGGGTGTCGCCATTTTCAAGAAAGCAGCGCTCCTCGCCGGTATCCAGCCGCAGCGGCTCGCTCCCGCCCCAGCTCAGTTCCAGCAACGAGCCGCGGCTTTCCCTGACCGGGCCCGAGATCGTGCCAGATCCAAGCAGATCGCCAACCCGCATCGCACAGCCCGAGCTCGTGTGATGGGCCAGCTGCTGCGGCGCCGAATAATACATCTCGCGGTAATTCGTTCGTGCGATCACGGTTTCACGCTTGCCCTCGGGCGCAAGTCCGACCTCAAGCGCGATATCGTAGAGCATCGGCCCCGGTTCACGCAGATAGGGCAGCAATTCGCGCTCGCGCTCGGGCGTATCGACACGGAAAGCCTCAAGCGCGGCGCGGGTTACGATCCAGGGCGAGATGGTCGTCGCCGTCGCCTTGGACTGGAACGGACCCAGGGGCTGGTATTCCCATGCCTGGATGTCGCGTGCCGACCAGTCATTGAGCAGGACATAGCCGAAGATCATGTCGTCGGCCTGCTGCACCGATACCATGCCCTCGGACGACTGGCCGACGACCGCGCCCAGCTCCAGCTCCAGATCGAAGCGGGCCGAGGGCGCAAAGCGCGGCAGCGCTTCATCAGCTGACTTGACCTGTCCCCAGGGCCGGATAACCGGTGTTCCCGACACGACAACGGATGATGCCCGGCCGTTATAGCCTATGGGGATCGAAAGCCAGTTGGCCGGCAACGCGTTCTCGGCCCCCCGGAACATCGTCCCGACGTTGAGCGCATGATTCCGGCCGGCATAGAAATCGGTGTATTCCGTCACCCGGAACGGCATCAGCAATTGTGCGCTGGCCTGCGGCACCAGATGCGGCTCGACGGCCTTGCGCTGCGCCTCGTCCGACAAAAGGACCGTCAGCCGCGCGCGCAATGCCGCCCAGATGTCCCGCCCTGCTGCCATCACGGCATTCCACGCCGGTTCGGAAAACAGACCGGCATCCTGACCGTGATCGACCGCCGCGACATCCAGGATCATGTCGCCGATGGCAACGCCCACGCGCGCGCCATTGCCATCATCGAAGACACCGCAGGGCAGGTTCTGGATCGGGAAGTCGGTGTCGCCATTGGCCGACGACACCCAGCTTTTCAGACCGCTCATTTCCGCGCCTCCTTGGCGGCGAATTCGGTCAGGTGCTGGGGGAAACGGGTTTCGAACATGAAGGACATGGTATTGTCCAGCTTCTCGGGTTTCAATTCGGCATTGCTGGCCGCCTCGAAGGCCTGCCGATCCGGGCCGTGGGGCAGCATCATGTTGTGCAGGCTCATGCCGCCGGGCACGAATCCTTCGGGCTTGGCGTCGTACTGGCCATAGATATTGCCCATCAGTTCGGACATGATGTTCTTGTGATACCATGGCAGGCAACCTGCGCGTTCACGTCACCGGCCGTGGTCATGGTGTGCATGCCGGCGATCCAGTTCAGCTTTTCGCCCGAATGCGGCGCCGGGTTCCAGCGATACTGACCAAGGCTGGCCACACCGTCCTGAACATTCGGGGCGCTTTTCCAATAGGGCATGTCGATCCGGGTATAGCGCGCCGAATGCTTGACCGAGGGGCGGATGCGGCAGCACCAGGTCCGCTCGGGCGGGTTGGCGGTGAAGGCGGTGCCCGACAGCTGCTCGCCATAAAGGCCATAATTGCATTTCTGCGGGCTGTTCATGCCCTGCGGCAGCGCGCGCGGCAGGGCCTCCGCCACCAGCCGCCGGCCGACATTTCCTGCTGCTCCGATGATGGCGATGTTCATGGTAACCCTCCGAGCGTTCGAGAACCCGATTGCCCCGGTTATCGACGACGCGGAAGGATAGTTCAGCCCTATCCGCTGACGACATGCAGGCGGATCGCATCGCTTCGGCCATAGTCGTACAATCCGGCGGGGTCATGAACATCGCGACGGGTGCCCCTATTCCTGAAGTGCTTCCTTTACCCGCTGCCAGGCCTGTTCCAGATGCTGCCCGATGACGGCGGCCAGGCGATCTCCGTCGCGGGCCTCCAGCGCGGCCATCATATCTTCATGTTCGGCTACGGCGTTGGCCCATTTCTCCGGACCTTCATGGCCGATAAAGCGGATGCGCTTCAGGCGGGTCTGCAACAGCGCATGTACATCTGACAGCGCGGCATTGTCCGACAGCGTCACGGTCGCGGTGTGGATGTCCTGATTCAGTCTGTAATATGCCATCCGGTCACCCTCGCGATACCGGTCCAGCATGCGATCATGCAGGGCACGGATTCCGGCGATGCCTTCATCCGTGGCGCAGATGCAGGCGCGGCGCGCGGCGAGCTGTTCCAGATTACTGAGGACATCGATCATGTCGCGTACTTCCTTGGCGGTGAATTTCTTGACCACCGCCCCCCGGCTGGGAACCAGTTCGATCAGCCCCTCGCTGGCCAAAAACTTAATCGCCTCGCGCAGTGGCGTCCGGGATACCCCCAGATGTGCGCCAACCTGCCCTTCATTGATACGCGTTCCCGGCGGCAATTCGCCTTCGATGATCATGTCACGCAGCCGCGACAAAATCGCATCATGCAACGATTGCCGTTCAATTCGGTTGGGCGTTCCGGGCAGTTCGGCCGCTTCTGGTCTGGATTGAGCCACCCGCGCTCTCCTTTGTCAGATTTCGTCTTCGCTAGAGACTGCCACAAATCAAGTCAATCACGCCCTCTGCATTCTGTATACAGAATATTTGATGTGAAGCAATGTTTCAGCTAACACTCGCCAAGGGACGATTCGGGGGTAGGAATGACGAAACAGGCTTGGGCAGGCGGCTGGACGGCAAAGGAATGGCCAATCGCCGCGGCGATGATTCCCTTTCCGGGACAATTGCCGGATGGGCGGCTGGTCCAGGAGGCCGGCCCGGAGGCCTGGGCGGACAGCCTGCGTCAGGTCGCGGGCGCGGGCTTCGAGGCGGTCGATCCAACCGATTCCTGGCTGCGGGTCGCCGATTTGCCGGCGGGCGCACGGGCCGAATTCGTCGATATCTGCCAATCCCTCGGGCTGGCGATCCCCGCGATTTCGACCTCTCGTCGCAATCTGATCGATCCCGATCATGGGAAGGCGCATCTGGATTATGGTCATCGGGTGATCGACATCGCTGCCGAGCTGGGTGTCGGCCATGTCAGCTTTGGCTTTTTCGGCCCGCTGACGCCCGAGCAACAGCGCGTGACATGGTTCTGGACCGAGGACGGGCCGCGTTGTCCCGACGATCCCGACACATATCGCTTGGCGATAGACCGCGTTCGCGATCTGGCCTCCCATGCCCAGAGCTGTGGCATTCGTGTTGTCCTGGAGATGTATGAAGACACCTATCTGGGCACGGCAAGGGATTCCGTCCGTTTTATCGAGGATGTCGATCATCCTTCGGTCAAGCTGAATGTCGATATCGGCAACCTGATCCGCCTGCACCGCCCGGTGGAGCCATGGGCCGAGATGATCCGCCTTTGCGCGCCCTTCGCGGGCTATTGGCACGTCAAGAATTATTACCGGATGGAAGACGGCCGCAATGGCCAGATCATGACCCATCCCGCGCCGCTTCTGGGTGGGGTGATCAACTGGCGCGCGGCAATCGAGACCGCGCTCGATCTGGGTTTCGACAGCCCCTTCCTCGTCGAGCATTATGGCGGCGACGGGCTGGGCGTCTGTGCGCAGAACCGCGATTATATCCGAACCATCCTTGCCGGCAGGAGGAGCCGCAATGACCAGGCTGTTTGACAATCCCGAAGATTTTGCTGCCAGCGCGCTGTCAGGCTTTTGCGCCGCCAATCGCGGCAGGGTCGTTCAGGTGCCGCACGGCGCGGTGCGCGCCCGCCCCGGTGCTGCGGGCAAGGTGGCGCTGCTGGTCGGCGGCGGTTCGGGCCATTATCCGGCCTTTCTGGGCTATGTCGGGCCGGGCATGGCCGATGCTGCGGTCGCGGGCGATGTCTTTGCCTCGCCCTCGACCAGCGCGGTGGCGGGCGTGGCACGGGCCGCAAATCGCGGCGGCGGGGTGATCCTGGGCTTTGGCAATTACGCCGGCGATGTCCTGAATTTCGGCGCGGCCGCCGAAAGGTTGCAGGCCGAAGGGATCGACGCCCGGATCCTTGCCGTGACCGACGATGTCGCCAGTTCCGCCCCGGACCAGCGGCACAAACGCCGTGGCGTGGCAGGTGATCTGCTGGTCTTCAAGATCGCGGGCGCAGCCGCCGAAGCGGGGCTGGATATCGATGCGGTCGAGGCTGTGGCACAGCGCGCCAATGCCGCCTCGGTCTCGTTCGGGGTGGCCTTTGATGGCTGCACCCTGCCCGGGCAACCCGCGCCTTTGTTTACCGTCGAAAAGGGCAATGTCGCGCTTGGCCTTGGCATCCATGGCGAGCCGGGGATTCGCACCGAGAAACTGCCGAGTGCCGCCAAGATGGCAGATGTCCTGCTGACGCCGCTTCTGGCCGAACGGCCGGCCGGTCACGCGGGCCGTGTCGCGGTGGTCCTGAACGGGCTGGGCTGCACCAAATATGAAGAGCTTTTCGTCTTGTGGCACCACCTGTCTGCCCGGCTCGAGGCCGAAGGGCTGACGCCGGTCGATCCCGAGGTGGGCGAATTCGTGACCAGCCTCGATATGGCGGGATGTTCGCTGTCCTTGATGTGGCTGGATGATGAGCTTGAGGCGTTCTGGCGTGCTCCCGCCGACGCGCCCGCTTTCCGCAAGGGTCAGGTCGCGCCCGCCGCCGAGGGCGAAGAGTTTGCGCCGATGCCCGCCGGAGCGACGCCGCAGCAGATCCCGCAGGGCGCACCGGAATCGCAAAAAGGCGGGGTTTGCATTGCCGCTTTGATGGCAACGCTGTCAGGCGCATTGGCCGAGGCCGAAGAGATGCTGGGCCAGATAGATGCCCTGGCGGGCGACGGCGATCACGGTCAGGGGATGGCTCGGGGCTCGAAAGCAGCAGCGGCCGCAGCCGATGAAGCTGCCAGGGCCGGGGCCGGGGCGGCAACCGTTCTGGGCCTTGCCGGAGATGCTTGGGCAGATCGCGCGGGCGGCACCTCGGGCGCGCTGTGGGGCGTGGCCCTGCGCGCATGGGGCGCGGCACTTACCAATGACAAGGCAATTTGCAGCGCGACGGTCGCCGCCGGGGCGCAAGCGGCGCTGGATGCCATTGTCCGGCTGGGCGGCGCACAACCCGGTGACAAGACGCTGGTCGATGCGTTGGTGCCATTTGTCGAAACCTTGCGTTCAGAAGTCGCTGGCGGTGCAAGGCTGAAGCAGGCATGGGAACGTGCCGCCAGCCGCGCAACCGACGCGGCCGAGGCCACCGCGCAACTGCGCCCGAAACTGGGTCGAGCCCGGCCTCTGGCGGAACGCAGCCTTGGCCATCCCGATGCGGGCGCGACCTCGCTCGCGCTTTGCGCAAGGGTGGTTGGCGCCCAGATCGGGGATATCTGACATCAAGCCCGAAGAAGCCTGCTTGCCGTCACGTTGGATCCGGACGGCAGGATAGCCAAGCTAAGTCATTTAATATCAATAGACTAAAATTTTACGGCCAGGCACTGCCGGGCGCGAAAACAGGGTAGACTCACGACTGAATTCTGTATACAGAATTCAGTATAGGGAAGAGGGAGATTCGGAAATGCGGATTGCTCTGGCGATCGGGGATGCGGGCGGCGTCGGGCCGGAATTGGCCGCGAAGCTGTTGGCTGATGACCTGATGCGCGACCATCAGGCTGTCGTATTGGGCGATGCGCGGGTTCTGCGCATGGGCATGGAACATGCCGGTGTCGATCTGGACCTTCCGGTTCTGTCTCCCGACCGGTTGGCCGATGGCCTGCCTGCGGGTTCCGTCATGATCGATCTGGCCAATTGCCCGCCCGCGGATGTGACGCTGGGCAGTTCGACCCCCGTCGCGGGTGCGGCATCACTGCAGAATTTTGCCGCTGTGCTGCGGCTGGCGCAGGCGGGACTTGCGGATGCAGCCATGTTCACGCCGTTCAACAAGTACTCCATGCGGCTGGCGCGGCCGGGCTATGTTGACGAGATCGGCTTCATCGACGCGACTCTGGGCGCAACCCGCAGCGGCCGCGAATTCAACGTTCTGAACGAGGTCTGGAACGCTCGTGTCACCTCGCATATCCCGCTTCGCGAGGTTGCATCCAAGCTGAGCGTAGAGCGGATCCTTGCCAGCATCCGCCTGACGGTCGAGGTGATGGAAGGCGCCGGCAAGCCCGGGCCGCGCATCGGCGTGGCGGCATTGAACCCCCATGCCGGAGATGGCCGCAATTTTGGCGATGAGGACGAGGATATCATCGCTCCCGCCGTGCAGCGCGCCGTGGCCGAGGGGCTCAAGGTCACCGGGCCGGTGCCCTCGGATACGGTCTTCGTCCGTGCAACGCGGGGCGAATTCGATGCCGTGCTGACGATGTATCACGATCAGGGCCAGATCGCGATGAAACTGATTGGTTTTGACCGGGGCGTCACGCTGATTGCCGGCTACGGGTTTCCGATCGTCACCCCGGCGCATGGCTCGGCTTTCGACATTGCGGGTCAGGGCAAGGCCGATCCTGGCGCGACGCTGGCCGCCGCGCGGTTGGGCATTGATCTGGCGAAATTGAACCCCCCGCGCGGGGAGGGGCAATCACTGGCTCCTGGCTGGGCCAGCAAGCAGGTCGGCGACAAGGCTTTGATCGCCGGCTGAAACCCAAGGCCGATAACGGCCGATCAATGGTGGAGGAGGATACCATGACTTATCTGAAAACCGGCGCGATCGCGGCGGTGGCGCTGCTGGCTGCGCTGCCTGCGGCGGCGGAATGGGCGCCTGAGCGGCCGTTGGAATTCGTTGTGGCCTCGGGCGCCGGTGGCGGCACCGACAATTTCGCCCGCACCATTCAGGCGATCCTGACCAAGCAGGACAGCATCGGTCGCCCGGTGGTGGTGCTGAACAAGGGCGGCGGCTCGGGCGCCGAGGCGTTTCTTTACGCCAAGCAGAATGCCGGCGACCCCCACAAGGTGATCTTCGGCACGAATAACGTCTATCTGCTGCCCTATGTCGCAAAACTCGCCTATTCCACCGAGGATTTGCAGCCGGTCGCGGCGCTGGCGATGGATGAATTCCTGATCTGGGTCAAGGCGGATTCGCCCTATCAGACCGCCATTGATCTGATCGACGCCGCCAAGGCCGATCCCGGCGCGCTGCCGTTCGGCGGCAGCCAGTCCAAGGATACCGACGAGACCCTCGTCGCGCTGATCGAACAGAAAACCGGCGCGGATTTCAAATATGTGCCGTTCAACGGCGGCGGCGAAGTCGGCGTGCAACTGGCAGGCGGCCATGTCGTCGCGAATGTCAACAACCCGAACGAAAATCTGGGGCAATGGCAGGCCGGCGCGATTCGTCCGCTTTGCGTTTTTGCGCCGCAGCGCATGGCCGAAAGCGAACCGATCTTCGACGGCAAGGGCTGGCACGATATCCCGACCTGCGCCGAGCAGGGCGTCGGTATCGAAAGCTATCAGATGCCGCGCACCGTCTGGGTGCCCGCCGGCGTGCCCGAGGATGCCTTGGCCTTCTATCGCACTGCCCTGCAGGGCGTAGCCGAGTCGCAGGAATGGAAGGATTACCTGACCAAGACTTCGCAAAGCGGCGCCTTCCTGACGGGCGATGAGCTGCAGGCATTCATCGACAACAGCGAAACCAGCACCGTCGAGGTCTTCAAGGCCGAAGGCTGGACCGCCGAATAGGCGCAAAAGATACGGCCCTGCGGCACAACAGCCGCGGGGCCTGACGCATTTCGCAGCAAGAGGAGGGGGCAGCGATGACCGTCAGACGTTTCCATGCCGAGATCGGCGCGGCCATCGTGACAGGCGCGCTTGGCCTCGCCGCCATGATCGGCGCGACCGAACTGGGCGTTGGCTGGGAGGAAAGTGGTCCGCAATCGGGCTATTTCCCCTTTTATGTCGGGTTGATCCTCGTCGGGGCAAGTCTTTGGAATCTGGTCGCGGCCTTTCTGGCGCATCGTGCCACAGTCGCCGGCCATGCCCGCACCGGCGAGGCCGAGGAGCCTTTTCTTGATAGTGCACGGCTGGGCCGTCTGGGCCGGTTCCTGGCTGTGATGCTGGCCTTTGTCATCGTGACTCTGGTCATGGGCATCTATGTCGGCTCGGCAAGCTATATCGCTTACAGCGCGTGGCGCGGCGGCTATCGTCCGCTGTTTGCCCTGGCCATGGGCGTGGGCTTTGCCCTGGCACTTTACCTGGTCTTCGAGGTGGCTTTCCTGATGCCGCTGCTGAAAGGCCCGATCGAGCCGCTGCTGGGCATCTATTAGGGGGCGCGCCGATGGGAAACTTTGATCTTCTGATGCAGGGCTTCGGTGTGGCGATCACGCCGATGCATCTGGTGCTGATGGTCGCGGGCGTGTTGCTGGGACTGGTCGTGGGCGTCTTGCCGGGGCTGGGAGCCCCGAACGGTGTCTCGCTGCTGATTCCGCTGACCTTCACCCTGGATCCGACCTCGGCGATCATCTTGCTGTCATCGATGTATTGGGGGGCCTTGTTCGGCGGCTCGACAACCTCGATCCTGTTCAATATCCCCGGTGAGCCAAGCTCGGTGGCGACGACATTCGACGGCTATCCGATGGCGAAAGCGGGGCAGTCGACGCGGGCGCTGACACTGGCCTTCATGTCGGCGGGTTTCGGTGCGTTGCTGGGCGTGCTGGTCATCACCCTGCTGGCCGGCTGGGCCTCGGATTTCGCGCTTCGTTTTGGCGCGCCCGAATATTTCGCGGTCTATTTTCTGGCCTTTGCTGCCTTTATCGGCATGGGCAGCGCCTCGCCGGTCAAGACCGTGGTGTCCTTGTCCATGGGACTTCTGCTGGCCTCGGTGGGTATGGACAATGTCACCGGAGAGGTCCGGCTGACCTTCGGCTTTTCCGAGCTTTTGGGCGGGATCAGCTTTCTGGTCGTCGTGATCGGCCTGTTCGGGATCGGGGAATTGCTGGCCACGGTCCAGGAAGGGCTGAAATTCCGCGGCGTCTCGTCGCGCATCGACCTGCGCGACGTGTTCCGCACCATGGCGGAACTGCCCCGATACTGGGCGACCTCGCTGCGTTCGGGGCTGATCGGCATCTGGATGGGGATCACGCCCGGCGGTCCGACCGCTGCTTCGTTCATGAGCTATGGCATCGCGCGCCAGGCCTCTCGCAAGGGTGAGCCCTTCGGAACCGGCCGGCCCGAGGGCATCATCGCGCCCGAGACTGCCGACCACAGCGCGGGCAGCTGTGCCATGCTGCCGATGCTGGCGCTTGGGGTGCCCTCCTCTGCGACCGCGGCGGTGATGATGGGCGGGCTGATGATCTGGGGGCTGACGCCGGGGCCGATGCTGTTCGCGACCAAGCCCGATTTCGTCTGGGGCCTGATCGCCAGCATGTATATCTCGAATGTGGTGGGTGTGATCCTTGTGCTGATGACGGTCCCGATGTTCGCGGCCTTGCTGCGCATCCCCTTTGCCATCATCGGCCCGATGATCGTCGCGATCTGCTTTGTCGGCGGCTATACCGTATCGGGGGCCAGTTTCGATCTGTGGCTGGTGCTGCTGTTCGGCCTGGTCGGTTATCTGTTCACGCGGCTCGACTATCCGCTGGCGCCGCTGGTTCTGTCGATGGTGCTTGGCCACAAGGCAGAGAACGCATTCTATCAGTCGATGATCTTGTCCGACGGCTCCTTGAAGGTGTTCTTCTCCAACCCGCTGGTCGGCTCGATCATGGCGCTGGCACTGGCGCTGCTGATCCTGCCCAAATTGCTGCAACTGGGTGGCCGCCTGCGCCGCCGGCAACCTGTCGAATAGGAAACCGCAATGAACCATCTCCGTTATTTCGCGGGTCGCAACGACCATGTGGTTGAATGCGCGATTGTCGGCAGCGGTGGCTTTGGTCGCAGCTTTCTGTCGCAGGCGCGCCATGTCCGGGGGCTGCGCTGCCGGGTCGCCTTTGACCGCGATACGGCGACCGCCGCCGCGGCGCTGGCCTCGGTCGGGCATGATCGCGCTGGAATCGCGGAATGCACCGATGCCGCCGCCATACGTTCGGCATGGGCGGATGACCGGGCCATCGCCTGCGCCGATCCGGCGCTGCTGGCGGAATTGCCGGTCGAGGTTGTCCTTGAGGCAACGGGCGATCCCGAGGCGGGCGCCCGCCATGCCCGGCTTGCCATCGAGGCCGACAAGCATGTGATCATGGTCACCAAGGAAACCGACAGCGTGGTCGGCCCCATCCTGGCGCGCATGGCTGCCAAGCGCGGACGCGTGGTGTCACCGGTGGACGGTGATCAGCCCAGCCTGCTGATCGGTCTGGCCAGCTGGGCCGAGGTGATCGGGCTGGACATGATCGCGGCCGGAAAATCCAGCGAATATGATTTCGTCTATGATCCGTCGCGGGACAGCATTGCCAGCAACGGCCAGACCGTCGCGACCCCGGGCTTCGGCGCCTGGATCGAGCCCGCTGACAGGCCATGGCCAGAGGTGGCACAGGCCCGTGCCGAACTGGCCGCAGCACTGCCGCAACGCGCCGTGCCCGATCTGTGCGAAATGACGGTCGTCGCCAATGCGCTTGGCCTGATGCCGGATCGCCCCGATCTGCACGCGCCGATCGCCCGGATCACCGAAGTCGCCGACCTGATGGCAAGTTCCGCTAATGGAGGGTTGCTGCAATCGCGCAGGGTTCTGGATGTGTTTCATTGCCTGCGCCTTCCTGGCGAGCCCAGCTTTGCCGGCGGCGTCTTCGTCACCGTTGCCTGTCATGACGACGACGCTTGGCAGATGCTGGCCGATAAGGGCCATGTCGTGGCGCGCAATGGTCGCACTGCCATGATTGGTCTGCCCCGTCACCTGCTGGGGCTTGAGGCCGCAACTTCGGTGTTCGAAACGGCGCTGTTGGGCGTATCCTCGGGCGCCCAGGCCCCGCGCCCGGTCATCGACCTGACCGCTCATGCGGATCGCGATCTGATCGCGGGCACGCTGCTGACCGCCGAAGGGCATCACCACACGATTGCCCATGTCTCGGCCCGGATGACGCCGGCGATGGCGCTGTCGGACGATACGCCGATTCCCTATTATCTGGCCGCGAACCGGCGCTTGATCCGCAATGTGCCTGCGGGCAGGGCGATCACCTGCGCCGATGTCGAACTGGATGAACGCTCCGAGTTGCTGCGCCTGCGCCACGCACAGGACGCGGTCGGCGACTGGTCCTGAGATCGGGCAAATCGGGTAAGAGGCTGCGATGCTGCTGGGTTGTATAGGCGACGATTTCACCGGTTCCTCCGATCTTGGCAATACGCTGGTCAAGGCGGGGATGCGGACGGTGCAATACTGCGGCGTTCCGCAAAGCCCCGCTGATCCCGCGGTCGAGGCCGGGGTGGTGGCGCTGAAATCGCGCTCGGTTCCGGCGGCCGAGGCCGTCGCCCTGTCCTTGCGCGCGCTGGATTGGCTGCGCGCGCAGGGTTGTCGGCAATTCCTGTTCAAATATTGCTCGACCTTTGATTCCACGCCCGCCGGCAATATCGGCCCCGTGGCCGACGCACTGGCCAAGGCGCTTGGCGCGGCGCCGGTCATCTTCTGTCCTGCTTTCCCTGCTGCCGGGCGCACGGTTTTTCAGGGGCATCTCTTTGTCGCGGACCGGCTGCTGAATGAAAGCGGGATGGAAGCGCATCCGCTGACCCCCATGAGCGATCCCGATCTGCGTCGCTGTCTTGCCGCGCAGAGCGGAAACGGGGTTGGTCACCTGCCGGCGGCACAGGTCTGGGCCGGGCCGCAGGCTGCGCGCGACCGGATGATGGCCGAAGCGCATGCCGGACGCCCCTTTGTCATTGCCGATGCAATCCGCGACGAAGACCTGATGACCCTTGGCCGCGCGGCCGCCGATCTGCCGCTGATCACGGGCGGGTCGGGGATCGCCCTGGGTCTGCCCGACAATTTCCGCCGTCAGGGCCTGCTTGCCGGGAATGCCGAAAGCTGGCGCCCTCAACCGGGCCGGTCGGCGGTGCTGTCCGGTTCCTGTTCGCGTGCGACACGGGGGCAGGTGGCGCGGCATCTTGCCAATGCCCAGCCCGCGCTGGAGGTTCTGGCCGACAGGGTCATGACAGGCGAGATGACCGAGGACATGGCCGTCGGCTGGGCGCTGTCTCAGGACGGGTTGCCCTTGATCTATTCCTCGGCCGATCCGGCGGCGGTCAGCGCGGCACAGGCCCGTTTCGGCCGTGATCCTCTGGCACACCGGCTGGAGGAATTCTTCGCCGAAACAGCCCGTCGTCTTGTGGCTGGCGGGGTCACCCGGCTGATCACCGCAGGAGGAGAGACCTCGGGTGCCGTGGTCGAGGGGCTGTCATTGGGCCGCCTTGAAATAGGTCCCGAAATCGCCGCCGGCGTGCCCGCGATCCGTAGCGGCAACGATCTGGTTCTGGCGCTGAAATCGGGCAATTTCGGGGATGAGGATTTCTTTGCTCGGGCTGATGCTCTGCTGGCGGGGCGCGAGCGGACAGCGTGAGCGAACGCCGCTGTCCGAGCTCTTTCGCTTGATCCTTTCGCGCGGTCTGATGATGGTTTCGGCCAGGCATCGGGTCGAAGGAGTTCATTGAGGCCGGCAAGCGCAGGGTGGCTGATCTGACGCTGGAAAACCGACTGCCCACAAGAACATGATCGCGGATGGAGGCGACGACGAATGAGGTATCCTCCATCCGTGAAGGTCAAGACTATCCGGATCGTCGAGCGGTCGCATCTCTTCGCCGAACGACTCGACGCAAGAACCGGATCTTGCGCTCGCGGCGTCCGGTTGCGCCAGTGCAACGGTGCCGCACGAGCCAGGGCTGCCCAGCGATGACGGCCCCGGTTACGTCGCCGGCGAACTGGGGCGAATAGATCGGGGCCAACAGGACGAGCCATGTTCCTGGCGCCCCGTGTCACCCGCCCGTAATCGAACAGCGCGAAAGGACCAAGCGACAAGCCATCGAATGCCGGCGCTTGCAACACCGCGAGTTCGCCGCCTAAAGTCACGCCCAGACGAGGCACGCACTCCACCTGGGCAGCAATGCGGGCTGCGCCAAGTGTTTTGACGACGGACATCAGGCATGATGATGAGATGGATGATCGCTATTTCGGGTGTCGCGATCGGGTTAATTCTTGTGCTGGTATTTGCGTTCTTTTTCGTCACGCTCGAACTCGAACAGGTTCCCACGGAACAGAACGAGTCGAGCGCTGCGCCGCCCACCGTTGTTGCCAAGGGCATGTCTGCGGAACAGGCCGTATACGAACCGGATTGGCCGGCGTTTGAAACCAGATGGAGCGAAGCCCCCGAGGCGATCCGTCAACTGGCGCGCGTGATCGCAAAAGGCGAAATACCCGAGGGGCTGGAACAGCTTACATCCGAGGTCTTGTCCCGGGCCTATCCGGCGCCGGACCTGGACCGCGAGCGCAACGGAAACCGAGTGCCGTATCTGTCCACACTGCTGCAAGAGGCCGTGATATCCAATAATCTGGAGGGCGTTCGGGCGTTGTTGAGAAGCGGGGCCGATCCGGCCGTGAACTACAGCGAGGCGATGTTCACAGCGATCGAGAGCAAAACACCGACTGCGCCAGCCTTTATGCTGTTTCCCGATTTCGATGCCAGCCTGCCCATAGTACAGGCCTTGCTGGACGCAGGCGCTGATCCGAATATGCAGCGACACGGATTCCTCCATGTGACACCGTTGAACCTGGCCGACGGGCTGACCAATCTGGGCGCGATGATCGCACTGATCAACGCAGGCGCTGATCCTTGGCTGCGCCCGCCTTTTGCTGACGGCACAGCGACTACCGACAGTTTCATGGAAACGCAGGCCTTGGCGGCGGGCAATCACGCCAGCGCCGAGGTATGGTTCCGTGTCCTTGGCGCCACAAAGCTGCCTGCTGGCCCGAAGGAGCAGCTTGACCATGTGCTGGCACGGCTGGATGACGTTGTGGAAAAATTCGCGATCGGTACCGGTCCAGCTTCTCGCCATACAGCATGGCGGCTTGATCAGGTGCTGACATTGCTCGGCCCTGCGATTGACCGGATGGCAGAGACCGATCGTATTCGCGCGCGTCTGACCAAGTTCGACTATCAGGCGGATGGTGGCTGGTATCTGGCCGCGGATGAAATCCACTCGCGTTACGATGCGCCCTTGTCTGTACCCGATCGCGGCGATCAGATCTGGGGACCGTAAGACGGGACCGGTTTGACGATTATTCCCGGCAAGGCCGACTGGTAACCGTGTCCGAACAAGGCGGCGATGTTGATCCCGGATAACTGACATTGCCGACACGGAGACGGGCCACTGCCAAGCTGACGAATGTCTGACATGGGGCGCCAAGCCCGCCGAACCGGCACGGCAGTTCCGGCGCGACGGCATCGGCGGGCTTTCTACCCGATGAATGGCGCACCGTGAAACGGGGCGACCATCTTTCTGGTGGCCGCCCCCTTTGCTCTACACCCGCTCGGTCCGGAGATGGTCTAGGATGCTCTGCAACTGGCTGACGCGTTCGATGGTAAACCGCAGCAAGTCGCTATTGGCAAGCGAGCGCATGGGTTTCAGCGCCGAGTGCCGACCATAGGTCTTTTTTCCCTCGGCCCCCTTTTTCGCGAAAAGTGATGCGGCCGGGTATTCGCGGCAGATAATACCTTCACTGGCAAGCGCCTCTGCATAGCGACGCTCGATCCAGAGGTTGGCGCTGACTTTCTCTCCCTTCTCGAACATCAGCTCGATACGGTCTCCGGCCTGAGAGCGCAGCACATAGCGTGCCGCCAGCTTGCCCTGATGGCCCGCAGGATGCTCGATCGCGACCTGGTCAAGCATCTCGAGACAGGCGGCTTTCAGGTCCTGACGATTCAACTGTGTTGTCATGCGGCGGCCCTCCCCACCATGCGAAGCAGGCGCTGACGGATCAGTTTCTCGCGCTCATCGACAAACTCTGGAAGCATGGTCACATCCCAAAGATCCGGGCGCATCGGGATCATGTTCCTGTTGTTGAATTCGTGGTCGCGACCCGTAATCCACGACCGGAACGGAATCGAGCTTTTCTCGATGTTTTCGTCGGCGCGCATAAGCTGGAGGTTGCCCAGCCTGTTGGCAGCAGCGAGAATTTCATTGATTCTGTGCTCGGGCAGGTTACGCCCACGCAGGATCGACTTATTCGCTTCCGCTTGTGGAATGATGTGGTCGACATGCCAGTTCGAGCCGTGCCAGTCGATGCCAGGATAAAGCAGGGACAAGGCGATAAAGGTCCGCGGCTTTCCGTATTGCAGTTCCAGGATTTCCTCGACGGTGCGCTCATCCACCTGCGAGAGCCGACCGCCACGGGCAAGCGCCTCGAACAGTTTGTCCGTGGGAAAATCCCTTGATGTCTTGAGGTGCTCGCGGATCGTGGCGCGAGATGCCTTGATGGTCTGGTCCGACGCACCCACGAAAGCACCAACCAGCAAGCTGTTCAGCAGCCATCGATGCATTTCCGCCGAGTTCATCCGCTCGAATTCGGATGAACCCCGGAAGTCGAAGTCCGGCGTATTGTAGACATAATAGATCAGTGGCAACACCGTGTTCAGCGACCCCTGGTTTTCGCTGTTGAGGCCATGCCGGTTCAGCAAACGGAAAGTGTTTTCGATCGCCGACTTGATCCTGGTCCAGTTCTCTTCGATCTCTGCGATGGCATGCGACGTGAAGTTTTTCACGTTATAGACGACGTCATGTTCGCCCAGGACAAGACAGGCCTTCAGGGCAAGGTCCTTGGTGATCTTGTTGGGGGAGCTCAAGCCGCGATTGACATGATCCACGAAGCCGAAAATATCCTCGCGCGCCGAGCCGCTCGACCATTTCGACGTGATCATCGACATCAGCAGATCTGCCTTCGACAGCTTCACACCGCCGTCATTGGCGCGCACGAATATATCGAGCACGCGATCGGGCGACTGGTCAGCCTCGGTGTAGTAGTTGATCGCCTCGTCTTGCCAGATCACCCGATGCAGGCGGCGCAGTGTCTCCTCGGCGATATGGCGTTCATAGACCGATACACCTACATGGAGTTCGTCATTGATCTGCCGGATCAACCCTTCGAGGCGCTCTTCACTGGCATAGTCCAGCATGGCGCCAAGCTTGAACCAGTGGTGACGGTGGTTATTTCCCGGTCGCCTCTCGTGGAACGCAAGACCGTAGGTCACACCCAACTCATTGTCGGTATCCTCATCGACGGCAGCCGGGTCTTTGAGCAGGTCGACATACAAGGACTTGCTTGACCATGCGGAAGGATTGGAAGCGCGCGCGCGATGCATTTTCTCAGCGTAGGTTCCGCGCAGACCGATCAACAGCGAGGTCAGGCGTTGTTGCCCGTCCAGGACAAGCACGACATTGCGACCTTCGACTGCGGCCGGCTCGTTCATGACGCCCTAGCGATAGTTCTCGATGAATTTGTAGCAGCGCACCTCCTTCTTCGTGGTTTCGTTGATCGCCCAGAACATGAAGCTGCTGATCGGGTAGCCTTTCAGCAGGGAATCGAACAAGGCGACGATTTGCGATGTCGACCACACATAAGGCCGCTGGATTGCCGGGAGAAGATAGATCCGGTTTACGTCATCTATGAGGTTGCCGATCGTTTGGGAGGTGTAAGTCATAGGATTCTGTCTTTGATCGAGAGAGTCAGGGGAACGAGTTGGACGAGCCGAACCAAGAGATCAAAGGGTCGGATCGTAATCTCTCGTGCGGAATACCGCAGAGCAGAGAATCCGGGCATTGAAAAAATCTCTTGTAAAAACTCTTCCTTCTCAGCGACATAGTTTCGACCGGCGAAAGCGCGAGTGTCAAGGTGGCTTCGTTCAGCGAATGGAATGACGTACAGACCCGCGACGCGCGGCTAGAACTCGGCCGCGATCCGTTCGACCAGGCGCCGCAGATCGCCGAAATGGCCATCGCCGCGCGCCGGCAGGCCGGGGTCCGAGGTGATGGCGATGCACAGGCCCGAGCCCGGCAGGATCGCCAGCAACTGTCCGCCATAGCCCCGCGCATAGATCCCGGACTGGCCGCCATAGCGGGTCAGGAACCAGCCATAGCCATAGCGGTCGCCGGAAAAGGGCGACCGCGCGCGTGGCCGCCACGAGGTTTCCAGCCATGCCCGGCTGACCACCCGCCGGCCGTCGATTTCGCCGCCATTCAGAAGCATGTCGCCGATCCGCGCCAGTCCTGGCGGGCTGATCGCCATGTCATTGCCGCCCATGAACCGGCCCTGCGGATCGCGGATCCATGGCGGGATCGCGATGCCCAGCGGATCGCCCAGCCATTCGCGGGCAAGCTGGTGCAGGTCGCGGCCGGCCGCCCGCGCCAGCGCCGCGCCAAGGATGTGCCAGCCGCCGGTCGAATAGATGAAGCGCCCGCCCGGCGTGTCCTCAAGCGGCCGGGTCAGCGCGAATTCCACCCAGTCGCTGCTGGACACCCATGCGCCGTAATCCTCGCCCGAGGTGCTGGCCAGCCCGGCGCGCATGCTCAGCAGATCGGCGACGGTCAGCCGGTCGCGGGCGTCGCCAAAGGGGGCACGGCCCAAGAGCGGCAGGACCGGCTGCGCGGTGCCCCTGATCACGCCGCGATCGATGGCGATGCCGGTCAGCAGCGCGACGATGCTCTTGGAGACGGATTTGATATTGGCCGGCCGCGTCAGGGGCGGGTCCCGGAATGCCTCGGCAAACAGGCGCCGGCCCCTTTGGTGCAGGACCAGCGCGCGCAGCTGCGTCAGCTGCCGCGCCTCGGCCGCGATGGCCCGCAATGCGTCCTGTGCCGCGCCGCGGCGCGCCAGCAGCGGCATGGCCAGCGCGGCACCAAGAGCGCTGGTCAGATCCCGGCGGGAAATCCTTGCCATGTCACGGCCCCCTTGCTTGTCGCACGCCCTGAATCTGGGGCGGGGCGGGCGATTTTCAAAGCCCGGCCGCGCGCATCGCGCGGGATCGTGACAGGAAAAAGGCCAGCCCGAAGGCTGGCCAAAACGGTCCGGGCCGAGGCCGCGGGTGGGTCAGCGGGTGACGCTGGCCAGATCCTCGTCCATCCGCTCGCGCGCTTTCTTGGGCAGCTTGCCCTCGGCCACGCTGTCGTAATTATGCGCGTCGCCGCCGACCTGGATCAGCCCGACCATGCCCATCACCACATGCGGCGTGCATTTCACGGCGTAAAGGCCGGGCACCTCGACGTTCAGGACGAATTCCTCGTTCACCTTGCTCTTGAACGCCTCGACCCCTTCCGGGATCATGCCCTTGAGGGATTCGACGTTATGGCTCTTGTCGGTGGGGATGAAGGTAATGGTGTCGCCTGGCTCGGCCTGGACAAAGGCCGGCTCGAAGACCATGACGCCCCGTTCGCCCTTGTTGAGCATATGCACCTCGTGATTCGCGGCCAGGGCAGGCAGGGCCGAAAGGCACAGAATGGCAAGGGCGGGTTTCAGCGTTGCGGTCAGTTTCATGGATTACTCCTTGGTTTTGGTAAGGCAAGGCGCATGCCGAACTGGGCTTTTCCTCGCTGGCTGGGCATGCGAAACTCGGCACTCTTGGTCCGAAGAATGAGGGTAAGATGAAAGCGCCGCTGTCCGAGGCGGTCAGGAAATCCGTCTTGCTCAATGGGTTGAGCGAAGAGGTTCGCGACCGGCTGCTCAAGGATTCGGTCCAGCGCTCCTATGCCGAGGGCGAGACGATCTTCCTGCAAGGCGATCCGGCCAGGGCGGTGTTCATCGTGCTGCGGGGCTTTGTCAAGCTGTCGCGCATGACGCCCGGCGGGGCCGAGGCGGTGGTGTCGATCCTGGGCCGCAACCGCAGCTTTGCCGAGGCGATGGCGCTGCGCGGCACGCCCTATCCGGTCACCGCCGAGGCGATTTCCGATTGCACGCTGCTGCAGATCGACGGCACCCGGCTGCGTCACGTCCTGCTGGAGAACCCGGAATTCGCGATCGGGCTTCTGGCCTCGACCTTCGTCCATTTTCAGGCGCTGGTGAACCAGATCGAAAACCTCAAGGCGCATACCGGCGTCCAGCGCGTGGCCCAGTTCCTGAGCACCCTGACCGAGGCGGAAAGCGGCCCCTGCGAGGTCGCTCTGCCCTATAACAAGCGGCTGATCGCCGGCAATCTGGGGATGCAGCCCGAAAGCCTGTCGCGGGCCTTTGCCCGGCTGCGCGAACATGGCGTCAAGGTCGATTCCAGCAAGGCGGTGATCGACGACATCGCCCAGTTGCGCCTGCTGGCACAGGATTAGGGCCGGCGCCGGGCGCAGGCCGGGGGGCAGGGTGGCGCGCATCATGTGCCCACCAGCTGCCGATAGATCGCCGGCAGCGCCGCCAGCAGGTGGTCGGGATGCGGGATCAGTGAAAACCCGCCCTGGCCGAAAATCCGGGGAAACCAGGTCTTGCCGTCGCGGTCCACGGTGACGGCATGGACGGCATGGCCGCGCATGCGGGCCTCGCGCACGGCGCGGGCGCTGTCCTCGATGCCGTGGCGGCCCTCGTAATGGTCGAGATCATTCGGCTTGCCATCGGTGACGATCAGCAGCAGGCGGCGGTGACTGGCCTGCGCCGACAGCCCGGCCGAGGCATGGCGGATGCCCGCCCCCAGCCGGGTATAGAAACGCGGCCGCAGCCCGGCGATGCGCCGTTCGACCGCGCGCGTCATCGGTTCGTCGAAGCTTTTGCAGGCGCTGAGGAATACCCGGTCGCGCTTCAACGAGGAAAAGGCGTTGATCGCGAAACTGTCGCCGCAGGCGTCCAGCCCCCAGGCCAGTGCCGCCAGCGCCTCGCGCTCGATGTCGATCACCGCGCGGCCGGTGACCGCGCTTTCCGTCGAGCGCGAGACATCCAGCAGGATCGAGACCGCAAGGTTGCGGGCCATCGGCCGCGACTGCCGCCAGATGCGGTCGCTGCCCTGCCCCGTCGCGCGCAACTCGGCCGCGTTGCGCACGACGAGGTCGGCATCCAGTTCCTCGCCATCGCGGTGGCCGGTGGTGGTGATACGGCCCGGCCGCAGGGCCTCGAACTGGCGCCGCACGGCGCGGATGCGGCGTTGCGCCGCCGCGTCGTGGATCATTTCCGCATCGGCATCCTCGGCCGCGCGGTTTTCCAGCACGCGCACATGGTCGGCAAGGTAGCGCCCGCGCCGCGCGTCCCATTCGGGATAGGTATGGATGCCGGCCACGGCCTCAAGATCCGCGTCCTCGGGCGCAAGATCGAGATGCAGCCGCAGGCGCGTCGCCGGGGCTTTCGACACCTGGCCAAGGCCCAGTTCTTCCTGATCCTCGGCCGCCTTCTTCGCATCGTCCTGATCGTCATCGTCGACATGCCGGTTGAGGTTCATCAGATCGGCCCATGACAGCAGGGCCTCGAACTTGTGCAGGATCAGGCTGTCGCGCCGCTCGGCCTGATCGCTCTTGCGGCGGCGGGCGCGGAACATGCGCGGATCGGCGTGATCGGCGGCGATGCCGTCGGGCTGTTCGCCCGAGGCCGCCGGGTCGGTTTCGTCGGGGCGGGTGAAATCGGGCCAGAGCGGCACCGGCCGCATGGGCTGATAGCCGCGCGGCGCGGTGACCTGGGGTGCGTCCAGCATTGCCAGCCATTCCCGCGACAGCGGGCTGAGCGGGGCGGGATCGCCAAGACTGTGGCGGATGATCGCCTCGACATTCGCCTCAAACGGGGGCAGGCCGCCTTGCGGGCGCAATTGCAGGGTCAGCGCGCACAGGTCGCGGTAAAGCCCGCGCAGACCGGGCGCATCGTCCAGCGTGGCCTGCGCCGCGCGCCGCGCCGCGCCGATCCGGGCCAGATCGCGGGCCAGCGGATCGGTCTGCCGATCGGGGCGCGCCTCATGCGCGGCACAGGCCGCCAGCCACAGGTAAAGCGTCCCGTTCGCCTGGCGCGTGGGCAGCACGGACAGGCTTTCCGGCAGGCGCAGGATCTCGCCGTCGAACCGGGCCGAGGGGACGGTCTCGGCCTCGGTCCCGAGCTTGCGCCGCCAGCTGATCCGGTGGCGCGAGACCTGCGCCGATGCGGGCCGGATCTCGACCGAGGGGGCGCCGCCAAGGCCGCGAAACAGCACGGCGAGCCGGGCCGAGACCTCGGCCAGCGTCACCGACTGATCGGCAAAGTCCCGTGGCGCGTCAAAGCCGCTGGCCCAGACGTGCCACAGCTTGCCGACGGTTTCCTCGGGCTCCCAGGGTTCAAGTTCCAGATGCATTTCCGCCTCAGCCGAACACCGCCGCCGACAGGTCGCGCAAGCCGCGCTTGGTTTCGTCGTCATCGGTCAGCGGCTCGATCATCGTCGCCTCGATGGCGCGGTCGATGCCCATGCCCCGGGCGATCAGCGTGGCGGCATAGACCACCAGCCGGGTCGAGACGCCTTCCTCCAGGTCCTGGCCCTTGAGGCCGCGGATCTTGCCCGCCAGCCGCACCAGCCCCTTGACGCGCTCGGGGTCCAGGCCGCTTTCGCGCGCCACGATCTGGATTTCTCGCTCGGGCGCGGGGAAATCGAACTCCATCGCCAGAAACCGCTGCCGGGTCGAGGGTTTCAGCGTTTTCAGGATGTTCTGGTAGCCGGGGTTGTAGCTGGCGACCAGCATGAAGCCGGGCGCGGCCTCAATCTCTTCGCCGGTGCGGTCGATGGGCAGGATGCGGCGGTCGTCGGTCAGCGGGTGCAGAACCACGGTCACGTCCTTGCGCGCCTCGACCACCTCGTCGAGATAGCAGATCGCGCCCTCGCGCACGGCGCGGGTCAGCGGGCCGTCGGTCCAGACGGTTTCGCCGCCCTTGAGCAGATAGCGGCCGATCAGATCGGCGGCGGACAGGTCGTCATGGCAGGCGACGGTATAAAGCCGCCGGCCCAGGCGGGCGGCCATATGGCTGACGAAGCGGGTCTTGCCGCAGCCGGTCGGGCCTTTCAGCAGGACCGGCAGGTCGTTGGCGGCGGCGGCCTCGAACACCGCGACCTCGTCGGCATGCGGCAGATAGAAAGGGGCGTCGGCCGCCCCTTTCGCTTGGGGTTTCACATGCGCGTTCATCACTTACTCCGCGGCCTCCAGATGGCCGTCCTTGTGTTTCTGGATCGGGCCGGCCTCGACCACCTCGCGGCGCGGGAACATGACCGAATAGATGAACAGGAGCGCCCCGATCACCACCGCCAGACCAGAGCCGAAGCGCATCCAGTAGAACAGCACCAGCCCGTCCTGAACCTCCATGTAATAGTCGCCGACGACCCGCTGCATATGGGTCTGGATCGCGCCCGCGAAGGTCAGCGTCACGGTCATGAACACCATCCCCGAGGACATCAGCCAGAACGAGACCATGTTCAGCACCTGGTTATAGGGGTCGCGGTTGCGCATGATCGGCATGGTATAGCTGACCAGCGCCAGCACCAGGCAGACATAGGCGCCATAGAAGGACAGGTGCCCATGCGCGGCGGTGATCTGGGTACCGTGGGTGTAATAGTTCACCCCGTGCAGCGTGTGCAGGAAGCCCCAGACACCCGCCCCGAAAAAGGCCAGCACCGTGCAGCCCAGCGACCAGACCAGCGCGGCCTTGTTCGGGTGGTCACGCCGGCCCTTCCAGACCATGACGAAGGCGAAGGACATCATCGCGAAGAAGGGCACGATCTCGAAGCTCGAGAAGATCGAGCCGACCCATTGCCAATATGCCGGCAGGCCGATCCAGTAGTAATGGTGCCCGGTGCCGAGAATGCCGGAGAACAGCGCCGTGGCGACGATGACGTAAAGCCATTTCTCGACCACCTCGCGGTCCACGCCGGTCAGCTTCAGCATCAGGAAGGCCAGGATCGAGGCCATGATCAGTTCCCAGACGCCTTCCACCCACAGATGGATGACCCACCACCAGTATTGCTTGTCCAGCACCAGGTTGGCCGGGTTGTAGAAGGCAAAGAGCCACAGCAGCACCAGCCCCCACAGCCCCATCAGCAGCACGTTGGTGACCGCCGTGCGACGGCCCTTCAGCGCGGTCATGCTGACATTGTACATGAAGATGATGGCGGCGACGGCGATGCCGACCTTGACCCATTTCGGCTGCTCAAGGAATTCGCGGCCTTCCTTGCCCAGCAGCCAGTTGCCGTGGAACAGGTCGAAGACATAGGTGATGACCGCGCCCAGCGTGCCGATCACCAGGATCGCAAGCTGCAGATAGGCCAGCGTGGGCGAATGGATCTCGCGCTCGGTCTCCTCGGGCAGGATGTAATAGGTGGCGCCGAAGAAACCCAGCAGCAGCCAGACCACCAGGCTGTTGGTGTGCAGCATCCGCGCGATGTTGAAGGGCAGAAGCTCGGACAGGAAATTCGGGCTGACATAGATCCAGCCCATCAGCAGCCCGACCGACACCTGGATGGCGAACAGGGCCATGGCGCAGATGATATAGGCAAAGGCAATGCGTTGTGATTGATATTTCATCGTTTTTCCCCCTCAGCCGGCATCGTTCGGCGGCCAGTTCTGGGTATTGATCGTGCCGGTGAACAGCAGGAAGTCGGACAATGCCCGGAATTCCTCGTCGGTCAGGTCGAAAAAGGGCATCTGGCGGCGCCCCTCGATGCCGGTGGGCATGGCCTGCATCCAGCCTTTCAGCGTTTCGACGGCGGCCTCGGGATCGTCCTGCACGCCCCAGCGTTTCATCACATTGCCCAGTTCCGGCGCGAAATAGGCACCCTCACCCAGAAGCGTGTGACAATTGATGCAGGCATTCCGTTCCCAGATATGCTTGCCCTCGCGGACCGAGGCGGTCAGTTGCGTTTCATCCACGGCCTTGGTGCGGGCGTAGATATGGCTATGAACAGTAAGCAGGCCGAAGACGACGATGAAAAAGATCGAGCCGCCATAAAAGACGTTCCGGGCCATGCTCTTGGTCATGATCTCGCTCATGACGCGGGTACCTATCTGTTATTGCGGGTATCCCCTCACTGGGCGCATGGCCCGAGTCGTTCATTGACCGAAGTCAAATAGCGGCGCTATCTGGTTTTTCCGCCGCGTTTTTCCGTGGCAAAGCCAGTTCGAGGCGGCATTGCGGCAGCCGCCGCAGGGCGGCATCCATCGCCTGCCGGGACATCAGGCAGAGCGCAGTCGACAGCCCGTCGGCCAAAGCCGCCGAGGGCGCGCTGACCGAGATCGTGTCCCAAAGCGGCGCGCGGCCATCGGCTGCCAGGATATGGGGCGCATGCCCGGGCCCGATCCGGGTCCCTTCGGGCGACGAGGTGGCGACGGCGCGGGATCGCAGCACGATCTGGCGGTGCAGGCGGCCTTGCGCATCGGCCAGCCCGGCGCGCCAGCCGCGCGCGCCGATGGCGCGGATCTCGCCGGTGTCGATCAGCAGGTCGGTCAGATCGTGGCGCGCGGCCGCGCCGGCCAGCCGGTCGGCGGCCCAGCCCTGCGCGATCCCGTTCAGGGTCAGCGCCATGCCCGGGCGGCGCAGCCGGATTTCGCGCGGCGACCGTTCCACCCGCTGCCAGCCGGTCAGGGCGCGGGCGGCCTCTTCGTTCTCGCCCCGCGCGCGGGCCAGCCATTGGGGCTGCACGGTGGGGTCGAACATGCCGCCGGTCGCGCGATGCAGCTCATCCGACAGTTCCAGCAGCGCCAGCATGTCGTCATCGGGAAACCGCAGCGATCCGTCGCGATTGAGCCGCGCCAGATCCGAATTGCGATGCAGCGAAAACTGGCTGTCGACATGGGCCAGAAGCCGCGCCGCCTCGGTGAAAAAGGCGCGGGCCTGGGCTGGGCCGGCGCCGCGCAGGCGCAGCGTGACATCGGCGCCCATGGCGCGGCCGCGCCATTCCTGCGGCGCCGCCGACGCGCGCAGCGGCCATGCCGCGCAGGCGCTCAGCGTCAGAAAGCGGCGCCGGTTCATCATGCGGCGACCTCCGCCTCGTTCCGGCGGAGCTCGAAGAATATTGGCCACAGCGCCCCGAGATAGAGCGCGAAGGCCGCGCACCAGAGCAGGCCCGAGCCGATCACCCCCGGCAGGTAAAAGCTTGCCGCAAAGGCCGAGCCGGCCCAACGCAGCGCCACGGCCAGCGGGATCAGCCCATAGGCGATGGCGACGGCACGCGGCGCGACCAGCGCCCGGCCGCTATGACCCAGCGAGGCGCGGCTCATCACTGCCAGCGTCATGCCGCCGATGGCGCCGATGCCAAGGATGTGCAGCGCGCCGGTTTCGCTGCCCCAGCCCAGCTGCGCCAGCCCCCAGACGACAAGCCCCAGGGCCAGCATCGCATAGCCCAGATGCAGCGCCCAGACGATCGGCTGGCCGGGCAGCGCCAGCGGCCGCCAGCCCGACAGCCGCGCGGCGGCGACCAGCCCGGCCGCGATCGCCAGAATCCCGCCGATCGCATCGGGCGCGCCGGCCAGCACGACAAGCGCGGTCAGGATCGGCAGCGCGGTGCCGGGCAGGTCCAGCCATGGGCGGCTGACCGGCAGGCGATCCTCGCGCCCGGCGCGGATCAGGGCGTTGCGGGTGAATGCCGGGGTCACGCGACCGCCAAGCGCGGCGATCATGGCGGCGATGGCCAGCAGTCCGCCGCGCAGTCCCAGCCATTCGGTTCCCGCCAGCCCCAGCCATTCCAGATGGACCAGCAGATTGGCGCTCCAGACCATGGTGATCAGCAGCAGGAACATCATGTTCTGCGGCTTGGGCCGGGCCATCAGCTGGGTCAGCACCTTGGCCGCCAGCACCGGCAGAAAGGACAGGTCGATCGCCGCGACCAGCACCGGCGGCAGCAGCCCGGCCAGCGCCACCGCCAGCCGCCCGGCCAGCCACAGCCCCGCGACCAGCATCACGAAACGCTCGGGCGCGGCCTTGGCGCCGGTCCAGTTCGGCACCGCGGTCAGGAAGAACCCGCCCATCGCCGCCGTCGCGTAGCCAAAGATCATCTCATGCGCGTGCCAAAGCTGCGGCGCGACGCCCGCGCCCGTGCCGCTGCCGCCCAGCCCGGCCAGCCACAGGGTCCAGACCGCGACCGAGATCATCGCCCAGATGCCGGCGGCCAGAAAGAACACGCGCCAGCCGGCCTTGAAAAGATATGCAGGTTTCATGTCGCCTCCTTCGGCGCGGATGCGGCTGCGCCCCTGGCCCGGCGCTTGAGCACCGGACAGGTCTGCGGGTCGTTCATCACCACCTGGCAACGCAGGCACAGCACGCATTCATTCGGGTTGATTCGACCCAGCGGGTCAATGGCGCCAACCGTGCATTTCGTTTCGCACAGCCGGCATTCGCGGCCGCATTGCGGGCGCCGCTTGAGCCAGTCAAAGACCTTGAGCTTGGCCGGGATCGCAAGCCCGGCACCCAGCGGGCAGATATAGCGGCAATAGAACCGCTCGATGAACAGCCCCGCCGTCAGCAGCACCAGAACGAACAGCACAAAGGGCCAGGCGCGCATGAAGCGCATGGAGATCGCGGTCTTGAAGGGTTCGACCTCGGCCAGCAGCAGCGCCTGCTCCATGCTGTAGAAACTCAGCGCGACAATGGCCACGAAAAGCGTGTACTTGATCACCCAAAGCCGTTCGTGCAGCGCCTGAGGCACCGCGATCTGGCGCACCCCCAGGCGCTGCGCCAGCGCGTTGGTCAGCTCCTGCAACGCGCCAAAGGGGCACAGCCAGCCGCAGAACACGCCACGGCCCCAGAACAGCAGGCCAAGCGCGACCGCCGACCAGATCAGGAAGATGACCGGCTCGATCAGGAAGGTTTCCCAGCGGAAACCCGAAAGCAGCGAATTCAGGAAGGCCACGACCTGCACCACCGATAGCTGGCCGTTGAGCCCCCAGCCCAGCACCACCAGCGTGGTCAGCAGAAAGCCCAGCCGCACCCGCAGCCACAGGGTCTTGCGCCGCACCAGCGCCTCTTGCCCGAAAAGGATCAGCGCCAGCACGAAAAGCATGGCGCCGACCACGGCGATGCCGGCCCGCTTCTGCTGCCAGAATTCCTGCCAGAGCGGGGTTTCGACCGGCGCCGCGACCTGAAACGCCTGCGGCAGGGCGATGGCGGTGCGGATCGGCAGTTCGCCCTCGCCCCCATCGGCCAGCGGGCGGGTGGCGGTGACGATCAGATCAAAGGGCCGGCGCGGGTCGATGCCGCCCGAGGCGGGGTCGGAATTCAGCCTAAACAGGCTGATTTCCTTGAATTCCGGCGCATCCGGCAGGGCCAGTTTCTCGACCATGGTGAAATCGGAATCGACCGGCTCGATGCGGGTATCGCCCTGCTGAAAGACGATCCGCTCGAACCGGCCCGAGCGTCGCCATTCGCTGCCGCGCGGGCTGTAAAGGCCGCGCGACATGATCGCGACCAGCGCCTGACCGGGCGCCAGCGCTCCGGCGGCGGCGGTGAAATCCAGATCGCCCAGCAGGTTGCGGCCGATGGTGGGCGGGTCGATCAGCCCGGCATAGACCTCCAGAAACGGGGCGTCCGATCCGGTGACGGGAACCTTGGCCCCGGCAAAGGCCCGCGCCGCGTCGTTCATCGTGGTCAGGCTGTGGCCAAAGGCGCCCTCGGCCAGCAGATCGGCCCATGTCGCGGGACGATAGCCGACCCGGTCGATGCCGCCGCCGCCCAGCCCCTGCGCCTGCGCCAGCACGCGCCCGGTGCGCAGGATGCCGTCGCGGATCACCCCGGTCGAGACGGTGGCGCGTGAAATCACGTCGGGCAGGGCCGGGTCCGGCCCCAAAGCGGAGTGATCGCGCATCAGATCGACGCCGCGAAACCCGTCCACGAAGGCCGCGATATCGGCGTCGGAAATGCCCAGGCTCAGCACCGGCTCGGTCTGCCGGATCAGCCGCGCGCCGGCGATGGCGCCCTGCGGGGTCACGGCGACCAGCACGTCCAGCGGCTTGCCCGAATAGCCCGTCGTGGCGGCGATTTCCCAGGTCGAGCCGACCATGCCCAGCACCTCGTTGCCGGCACTCACGCGCCAGCCGGGCACCGGCGCCTCGCGCCGCTCGACGGTGACCGGACGGTCCTGGGCAAACAGCTCCTGCGCGGCGCTGGCGGTCAGCCCGGGCTCCTGCGCCCCGGCGGGCAGGGTCAGGCCGGCCAGAATCACCAGGGCAAACAGCCAGGCCAGAACCCGCCCGATCGGTGATGATTTGCCAAGCATTCCTGACCGCGCCTCATGTTTCCCTTTGCTGATGGCGCGAATTCGGTCGCCGGGCCTTGATTATGGTCAAAGCTCCGGCCGCGAAATCTGCGCAGAAAGGGCTCGGACGCGCTCAAGCAAATTAGGAAAGCCAGAGATGAGATACAGCATCCCACCCGCGAGCAGGCGGCTGTTGGCGACAGCGGCACTGGCACTTGTTCTGGGACCTTATTCGGCGACCGCGCAGGAACAGGCGCCCGCTGAACCGGCCCCCGCCGAACAGGAACTGTCGCCCGAAGCCAAGGCCGCGCTGGAGGACCACGAGACCAAGACCGACAACCGCTACGAGCCCTCGCTCGACGTCCTGGCGCAGGAACCGGTCGAGGCCCCCGGCGCGCCCGAAGGCGTGACCGCGCTGTCCGAGGCGCAGTATAACGAGGCCAACAAGATCTATTTCGAGCGCTGCGCCGGTTGCCACGGCGTGCTGCGCAACGGCGCGACCGGCAAGGCGCTGACGCCCGACCTGACGCGCGAACTGGGCTTTGACTACCTGCAGACCTTCATCAATTACGGCTCGCCCGCCGGCATGCCGAACTGGGGCACCTCGGGCGAACTGACGCCCGAACAGGTCGATCTGATGGCCAATTACCTGATGCTGGACCCGGCCGCGCCGCCGGAATTCGGCATGACGGAGATGAAGGAAAGCTGGAAGGTGCTGGTCGCCCCCGAGGATCGCCCGACCGAGCAGATGAACGACTGGGATCTGGACAACCTGTTCAGCGTCACCCTGCGCGATGCCGGCCAGATCGCCCTGATCGACGGCGCCAGCTACGAGATCAAGTCGATTCTGGATACCGGTTATGCCGTCCATATCAGCCGCATGTCGGCCTCGGGGCGCTATCTCTTCGTGATCGGCCGCGACGCCAAGATCAACATGATCGACCTGTGGATGGAAGAACCCGCCACGGTGGCCGAAATCAAGATCGGCGCCGAGGCGCGCTCGATCGAGACCTCGAAGATGGAAGGCTACGAGGACAAATACGCCATTGCCGGCGCCTATTGGCCGCCGCAATACGTGATCATGGACGGCGAGACGCTCGAGCCGCTCAAGATCAAGTCCACCCGCGGCATGATCTATGACGAACAGCAATATCACCCCGAACCGCGCGTCGCCGCGATCCTGGCCAGCCATTACCGGCCGGAATTCATCGTCAACGTCAAGGAAACCGGGAAAATCCTGCTGGTCGACTATACCGACCTGAAAAACCTCAAGACCACCGAGATCGAGGCCGAGCGTTTCCTGCACGATGGCGGTCTGGACAGCACGCGGCGTTATTTCATCACCGCCGCCAATGCCCGCAACAAGCTGGTGGTCATCGACACCAAGGAGGGCAAGCTGGTCGCGATCGAGGATACCGGCGGCCAGACCCCGCATCCGGGCCGCGGCGCGAACTTCGTTCACCCGACCTTCGGTCCGGTCTGGGCGACCTCGCATATGGGCGAGGAATCGGTGGCGCTGATCGGCACCGATCCCGAGAACAACCCCGATTATGCCTGGAAGATCGTCGACAGCTTCCCGGCGCTGGGTGGTGGCTCGCTTTTCGTCAAGACGCATCCGAACTCGAAATATCTCTATGTCGATGCGACGCTGAACCCGGATGCCGAGATTTCCGGCTCGGTCGCGGTCTTCGACACCACCAAGATGACGGATGCCGAGACGGATCCCGAATTCGTCACCCTGCCGCTGGCCGAATGGGCCGGCATCACCGAGGGCCAGCCCCGCGTCGTGCAGGGCGAATTCAACAAGGAAGGCACCGAGGTCTGGTTCAGCCTGTGGAACGGCAAGGATCAGGAATCCGCCATCGTCGTGGTGGACGACAAGACGCTCGAGATGAAGCATGTCATCAAGGACCCGCGCCTGGTGACGCCCACGGGCAAGTTCAACGTCTATAACACCAAGTCCGATATCTATTGATCCGTATCGACCAAGGCAGGGGCGTTCGCGCCCCCGCCCAGGCAGAAAGAAATCAATAGGGGGTGTCAGATGACCGGCAGGGTTCATCTTATCGGCGCGGGGCCGGGCGACCCGGAACTGCTGACCGTCCGTGCGCTGCGTCTGCTGCAATCGGCCGATGTGGTGGTTTACGACCGCCTTGTTTCCGGCGAAATCATGGGTTGCGTGCCCGCCGGCACGCGGCGCATTTCGGTCGGCAAGGCCGCGGGCTTTCATCCCGTGCCGCAAGAGCGCATCAACGCGCTTCTGATCGAACTGGCCAGCGCGGGGCTTTGCGTCGCGCGGCTGAAAGGGGGCGACCCGACCATCTTCGGCCGCGGCGGCGAGGAATACGAGGCGCTGATCGCCGCCGGCATCCCTTGCGAGCAGGTTCCGGGCATTACCGCCGCGCAGGGCGCAGCCCTGTCGGCGGGCATTCCGCTGACCCATCGCGGCTTGGCGACCGGCTTGCGCTATGTCACCGGGCACCGCGCGCGGGATGCGGCGCTGGATCTGGACTGGGCCTCGCTCGCCGATCCGCAGACCACGCTGGTCGTCTATATGGGCGCCGCGAACATGGCCGAAATCGCGGCGCAGCTGATCCGCCACGGCATGCCCGCCGATCTGCCGGTGCTGGCGGTTTCCCGCGCCACCACCGCCAGCGAGCAGCGCCTGAGCGCATCGCTTTCGGGGATCGCCGCCGCGCTTGAGGCCAAGCCGATGCCGGCGCCGGTGCTGTTCGTTATCGGCCATGTCGCCGGGCTGGCGCGGGACGAGGCGCTGCCGCTTGCGGCGCTGGACGCCGCGCCGTTTTGCAAGCTGGCATCGCATGGCTAGGCTTGCGGCAGTGCTGGCCGTTCTGGCGCTGCCCGCCGGCGCCGGCCCGGTCACGCCCGACCGGGCGCAGGAATTGCGCCATCTGGTCCGGCAGGATTGCGGCTCGTGCCACGGGCTGCGCCTGACCGGCGGGTTGGGCCGCGCCATCACCCCCGCCGATCTGGCGGGGCGCGACCCGGACGAGCTGACCACCGTGATCCTTGACGGCATGCCCGGCACCGCCATGCCCGGCTGGCGTCCGCTTCTGTCCGAGGACGAGGCGCGCTGGATCGCCGACTACCTTCTGCAAAAGGAAACGCCATGATCTTTCGCGCCATCGCCCTGCTTATGCTGCTGATCGCTCCGGCCGGTGCCGAGGAGTTGCGCGGCACCGGCGATCTGGGCCTGATCGTCGAACGCGAGGCCGGCTCGCTGCTGGTCGTGGATCGCAGCGAACGCGCCGCCATCGGCCGGATCGAGGGGCTGGGGGATCTGTCCCATGCCAGCCTCGTCTATTCCCCGGATGAGCGTTTCGCCTATGTCTTCGGGCGCGATGGCGGGCTGACCAAGGTCGATATCCTGACGCGGGCCATCGTCAATCGCGTGGTGCAGGCCGGCAATTCCATCGGCGGGGCGATTTCCGACGATGGCCGGCTGGTCGCGGTCTCGAACTACGAGCCGGGCGGGGTCAAGGTGTTCGATGCCGAGACGCTGGAACTGGTTGCCGATATCCCCATGGGCTCGAAAACCGTGGGCATCGCGGATGTGCCCGGCGGGCGCTTTGTCGTCGCCACCTGGGATACCGGAGAGGTCTGGCTGCTGGATCATTCCGCCGAACCGGCCGATCCTGTGATCACAAAGCTGACGGGGATCGGCGCCAACCCCTATGACGCGCTGCTGACCGGCGACGGGCGCACCTATATCGTCGGGCTTTTCGGCGAAAAGGGGCTGACGGCGGTCGATCTGTGGCAGGATCCGCCCCGGGCCACGCGCTTTCTGCCCGATTACGGCAAGGACCAGCCCGATCTGCCGGTCTACAAGATGCCGCATCTTCAGGGCTGGACGCTGGCGGACGGCATCTATGCGCTGCCCGCCGTGGGCCTGCACCAGTTGCTCTGGGTCGATGCGGCGACCCTGTCTGAGATCGCCCGCACCGATCTGGCCGGCCAGCCGGTCTTTGCCGTCGCCCGCCCCGACAAGCGCGAGGTCTGGGTGAATTTCGCGCCGCCCGACAATGACAAGGTGCAGGTTGTGGATGTGCTGACGCGGCAGGTCACCGACACGCTGACCCCGGGCAAGGGCGTCCTGCACATGGAATTCGCCCCGCGCGGGCGCGAGGTGTGGCTGTCCGTCCGCGACGAGAACCGCGTGGAAATCCGCGATGCCCGCAGCCACGAGCTGCTGGGCGAAATTCCGGCGCAGGCGCCTTCGGGCATATTCTTTACCGACCGCGCGCATCGGACGGGGCTGTGAACATGGACGATCTGGACCGCTGCCTGCTTGACGATTTCCAGCGCGACCTGCCGCTGGTGCCGCGCCCCTTTGCCGCCATCGCCGCCCGGCTGGGCAGGGATGAGGCCGAGGTGATCGACCGTCTGTGCCGCCTGCAGGCGGCCGGGCGCATCGCGCGGGTCGGCGCGACCTGCCGGCCGAACACGGCCGGGGCCTCGACCCTTGCCGCGCTGCGAGTGCCGCCGGCGCGCATCGACGAGGTCGCGGCACTGGCCGGGGCCGAGCCGGGCGTGAACCATTCCTATCTGCGCGAGGATGACTGGAACCTGTGGCTGGTGGTCACCGCGCCGGACGCCGATGCGCTGGCCGCGAGCCTCGCCCGGATCGAGGCCGCGACGCGGCTGCAGGTACTGTCATTGCCGCTGGTCCGCGCCTTCAATATCGATCTGGGCTTTCCGCTGGACGGCCCGCGCCGCAGCATGGCGCTGGACCGGCCCGCCGATCTGTCGGCGCTGCGGCCGGGCGACCGGCCGCTGATGCAGGCGCTCTCCAGCGGGCTGGCGCTGGTGCCGCGCCCCTTTGCCGCGCTGGCCGAGGATCTGGCCCGCGACGAGGCCGAGATCATCGCCCGGATCGCGGCGCTTGCCCGGGCGCGCATCCTGACCCGCGTCGGCGTGATCGTGCGCCACCGCGCGCTTGGCTGGCGGGAAAACGCCATGGTCGTCTGGCACCTGCCCGACGCGGCGATAGCCGCCGCCGGCACGGCACTGGCGCGCGTGCCCGGCGTCACCCTGTGCTATCAGCGGCGCCGGGTACCGGGGCTCTGGGACTGGCCGCTGTTCTGCATGATCCACGCCCGCACCCGCCCCGAGGCGATGGCGGTGCTGGACCGTGCCCGGGCGCTGCCGGAACTGGCGGGCGTGCCGCATCGCATCCTGTTCTCGACCCGCTGTTTCCGGCAACGCGGCGCCATCATCACCGAGGTCGCGGCATGACCCGTCATACCCTGCCCGAAGAGGCGCTGGACGCCACCGACCGCGCCATCCTGAACGCGCTGCAAGAGGGCTTTCCGCTGAGCCCGCATCCCTTCGATCAGGCAGCCAGACCGCTGGGCCTGACCGGCGGGGAACTGATCCGGCGCCTGTCCCGCCTGCGCGAGATCGGCGCGATCACCCGCTTCGGGCCGTTTTACGACGCGGCGGCGATGGGCGGGGCGTTCTGCCTCTGTGCGCTTGCCGCGCCGGCCGAGGATTTCGACCGCATCGCGGATCTGGTCAACGCCCATCCCGAGGTGGCGCATAACTATGCCCGCGACCACGAATTGAACATGTGGTTCGTGCTGGCGAGCGAAACCCCCGAGGGCATCGCGGAAACCGCCGCCCGCATCCAGGCCGAGACCGGCCTGACCGTCTGGAGGTTCCCCAAGTTGCAGGAATTCTATGTCAATTTCCGGGTGCGGGCATGAGCGATCTGGACCGCACCGACCGCCGTCTGATCGAGGCGACCCAGGCCGGGCTGCCGCTGACCGACCGACCCTATGAGCAGATTGCCCGCGCGCTGGATCTCAGCGAGGCCGAGGTCATCTATCGTCTTACCGCGATGCGCGACCGCGGCATCATTCGCCGCATCGCCATCGCGCCCAACCATTACGCGCTTGGCATGACCGCCAACGGCATGAGCGTCTGGGATGTCGATGACGCGCAGGCATCGGATCTTGGCCACCGTATCGGGGCGCTGGATTTCGTGACCCATTGCTATCTGCGGCCGCGCGCGCCGGTCTGGCGCTATAACCTGTTTGCCATGCTGCATGGCTCATCGCGCGCCGAGGTCGAGAGCAAGCGCGCCGAACTGCGCGACATCCTGGGCGATGCCTGCCGCGCCGACGACATCCTGTATTCCACCCGGATCCTGAAAAAGACCGGCCTGCGCCTGCGCGCTGGCTGAAAAAAGGAGGCCCCATGTTCCGCCTGACCCAATACATGCACCAGCTTCGCAGCCCCACGCCGCCGCGCCCGCGTCGCGGCCCGGTCAAGCCGGTGGTGATCTGGAACCTCACGCGCAGCTGCAACCTGAAATGCCGCCATTGCTATACGGTCTCGGCCGACCGTCCATTTCCGGGCGAATTGACCCATGACCAGGCCATGGCGGTGCTGCGCGACCTGTCGGATTTCCGCATCCCGGCCCTGATCCTGTCGGGCGGCGAGCCGCTGTCGCGCTTCGATTTCTGGGATCTGGCGGCCGAGGCCCGGCGGCTGGATTTTCGCCACCTGTCGCTGTCCACCAACGGCACCAGGATCAATGCCGAAAACGTGGACCGGCTGGCCGATCTGGGATTTGACTATGTGGGCATCTCGCTGGACGGGATCGGCGCGGTCAACGACTGGTTCCGCGGGGTCGATGGGGCGTATCAGCAGGCGCTGGACGGGGTGCGCGCCTGCAAGTCGCGCGGCGTCAAGGTGGGCCTGCGCTTTACCATCACGCGCGACAATGCCCATCACCTGCCCGCCATGCTGGATCTGTGCCGGGACGAGGGCGTGGACAAGTTCTACCTGTCGCATCTGGTCTATGCCGGGCGCGGCGACAAGCACCGGGCCGAGGATACCGCCCATGATCATACCCGCCGCGCGATGGATCTGCTGATCGCTCGCGCCTGGGCGGCGGTCGAGGCGGGGGAACCCTTCGAGGTCGTCACCGGCAATAACGATGCCGACGCGGTCTATTTCATGCGTTGGGCCGAGGCACGTTTCGCCCCCGAAGCCCTCGCCAATCTGCGCGCGCATCTGCAGGCATGGGGCGGCAATTCCTCGGGGCTGGGGGTCGGCAATATCGACCCGCAGGGCAGGGTGCATCCCGATACCTACTGGTCGGATTACACCGTCGGATCGGTCAAGGAACGCCCGTTTTCCGAGCTTTGGACCGGGGATGACGCGATCCTTGCCACGCTGCGAACCCGCCCGCGTCCGCTCAAGGGGCGCTGCGGGGCTTGTGCCTATCAATCGGTCTGCGGCGGCAATACCCGCATCCGCGCCCTGCAACTGACCGGGGATCCGTGGGCCGAGGACCCGGCCTGTTACCTCAGCGCGCGGGAAATCGGGGTCGAGGACGCCGATCTGGACCGCCTTGCCGTCACGCCTTTCCGGGGAAAAAGCCATGATCCGGCGCATCGTTTCCTGTAGCCTGCTGGCGCTGCTGCCGATGGCAGCGATGGCCGATCCGGCGGCGGATTACGCGGATTATTGCGCGTCCTGCCATGGCGAGGACCGGCTGGGTGGCACCGGCCCGGCGCTGATCCCGGAAACACTGGGCCGGGTCAGGGATGTCGACCGGATCATCGCCGAGGGCCGAGTCTCGACCCAGATGGCGGGCTTCGCGGGCGATCTGTCGCCCGAACGGATCGCTGCGCTCGTGGGGTATCTCAAGACCCCGCTGGCCACACTTCCCGATTGGGGCGCCGACCAGATCACCGCCAGCCGCAGCATGAATCCCGATTACCGCCCCGCCGATGCGCCGGTTTTCAGCGGCGACCCGATGAATATCACGTTGGTGGTGGAAACCGGCGATCACCACGTCAGCGTTCTGGACGGCGATACGTTCCAGGTGCTGGATCGTTTCGCCACCCCCTTCGCGGTCCATGGCGGGCCGAAATTCAGCCCCGACGGGCGTTTCGTCTATATCATGTCGCGCGACGGCTGGGTGCAGAAATACGATATCTGGTCGCTGTCCGAGGTCGGCCGGACCCGCGCCGCGCTGAACAGCCGCAATATCGCGATCAGCCCGGACGGGAAATGGCTGGCCGTGGCCAATTACCTGCCCGCCAGCCTGACCATTCTGGACAGCCGCGATCTGTCCCCGGTCAAGATGATCGAGGTCATCGCCCGCGACAAGACCCCCAGCCGCGTCAGCGCCGTCTATCAGGCGCCCGCCCGCGACAGCTTCATTCTGGCGCTGAAGGACGCTCCGGAAATATGGGAGATCGCAACCGACCCCGAGGCGGGACCCTTCTATGACGGTTTTGTCCACAATTACCAAAGCGGCGCCGAAGAGGCTCTGGGCGCTGAAAAGGGCCTTTTTGCCCGCCGCCGAATCGTAATTGACGAGCCGGTAGATGATTTCTTCTTTTCGCCCGATTATCGCGAACTGATCGGCGCCAACCGGAACGGCGACAAGGGCGTGGTGGTCAATCTGGATGTCGGCCGCATCATCGCGGAACTGCCGCTGCCGGGCCTGCCGCATCTTGGTTCGGGCATCACCTGGGAACGGGACGGCCGCCGCGTCATGGCCACCCCGCATCTGGGCGAAGGGGTGCTGTCGGTCATCGACATGCAGGACTGGTCGCTGGTCGGGCAGATCGAAACCCCCGGGCCGGGATTCTTCCTGCGCAGCCATGCCAACAGCCCCTATCTCTGGGCGGATGTGTTCTTCGGTCCCAACAAGGACCAGATGCTGGTGATCGACAAGCAAAGCCTGCAGATCGTCAAGGCGCTGAAACCCTTTCCGGGCCAGACCTTCGCCCATGCCGAATTCACCCGCGACGGCAGCCATGTGCTTGTGTCATTGTGGGAGGACGAGGGCGCCGTCGTGGTCTATGACGCCAAAACGCTGCAAGAGGTGAAGCGCCTGCCGATGCGCAAACCCTCGGGGAAATACAATGTCTGGAACAAGATCACCTTCGAAGACGGAACCAGCCACTGAGGGCTGGCCGGTCTGGAAACTGGCGCTGCTCTTCTATCCTTTCGCGGCGGCGGCGGTCTGGATCAACCTGTTCATGCTGTCGCTGCTCGCCAGCTGGCTGGGCTTCGCCGTCTGGTCGCCCTATCGCGCGGCGGCGTTCGCCGTCGTCCTCGGCATCCCCGCGACCTGGGCGGCGGGCAGATGGATCAGGGGCCTGATGGATCAGGCCGCCCCTCCGGATCGCAGCTAGCGGCCCTTTCTTCTTCATCCAAATATCCCGGGGGTCCGGGGGCAGCGCCCCCGGCGCGGGGGTCTTCCAACGCGCCATCCCGGCCAAATCGTCTGGCTCCTCTTCCCCGGCACATTTCCGACTGGACCGCCAGCGCGCACAGCCCTATTCACGAGCCCATGTCAGACGATCCGAACATCCCCGATCCCAACGCGGATCAGACCAGTTCCGAACCCCTCTCGCGCGCCATTGGCGAGCGCTACCTGACCTATGCGCTCTCGACCATCATGCACCGGGCGCTGCCCGATGCGCGCGATGGCCTCAAGCCCGTGCACCGGCGCATCCTTTACGCGATGCGCGAGTTGCGGCTGTCTCCGACCGGGGCGTTTCGCAAATCGGCCAAGATCACCGGCGATGTGATGGGCAATTACCACCCCCATGGCGATGCCGCGATCTATGACGCGATGGCGCGGCTCGCGCAGCCCTTCGCCATGCGCTATCCGCTGGTGGACGGACAGGGGAATTTCGGCAATATCGACGGCGACAACCCCGCCGCCAGCCGCTATACCGAGGCCCGCCTGACTGCCGCCGCCGAGGCCCTGATGGAGGGGCTGACCGAAAACGCGGTCGATTTCCGCCCCAATTACGACGGCACGCTCGAGGAGCCCGTCGTGCTGCCGGCGGCCTTCCCGAACCTTTTGTGCAACGGCGCCAGCGGCATCGCGGTCGGCATGGCCACAAACATCCCGCCCCATAACCTGCACGAAGTCATCGACGCCTGCCTGCATCTGATCAAGGCCCCCGATGCGCGCGACGACACGCTGGTCTCCATCATTCCCGGCCCCGATTTTCCGACCGGCGGCGTGCTGGTCGAGGATCGCGAAACCATTGCCGAGGCCTATCGCACCGGCCGCGGCAGCCTGCGCCTGCGCGCGAAATGGGAACGCGAGGATCTGGGCCGCGGCAATTACCAGATCGTGGTCACGGAAATCCCCTATCAGGTTCAGAAATCCAAGCTGATCGAGCGTCTGGCCGAGCTGATCCAGACCAAGAAGATCCCGATCCTGGCCGATGTGCGCGACGAATCGACCGAGGATGTGCGCATCGTTCTGGAACCCCGCGCCCGCACCGTCGATGCCGACCAGTTGATGGCGGCGCTGTTCCGGGTCTCGGACCTGGAAATCCGCTTCGGGCTGAACATGAACGTGCTGATCGACGGCCGCGTGCCCAAGGTGTGCAGCCTGAAAGAGGTGCTGCGCGCCTTTCTCGATCACCGGCGCGAGGTGCTGGTGCGGCGCTCGAACCACCGGCTGGACAAGATCGCCGCCCGGCTCGAGGTGCTCGAGGGCTATATGATCGCCTTCCTGAACCTGGACCGGGTGATCGAGATCATCCGCTATGAGGACGATCCGAAATCGGTGATGATGGCCGAATTCAAGCTGTCCGAGGTGCAGGTCGAGGCGATCCTGAACATGCGCCTGCGCGCCCTGCGCAAGCTTGAGGAAATGGAACTGCGCACCGAGCATGAGAACCTGACCCGCGAACGCGAGGCTCTGGCCGCCATGCTGGCCGATGATGGCGCGCAATGGTCGCGCATTGCCGAGGAACTGCGCGAGACGCGCGGCAAGTTCGGCAAATCCGCCCCCGGCGGGTTGCGCCGGACCGAGATCGGCGAGGCCGGCGATCTGGCCGAGATCGACATGGACGCGATGATCGAGCGCGAGCCGATCACCGTCATCCTTTCGCAAATGGGCTGGATCCGCGCCATGAAGGGCCATCAGCCGCTGGATGCCGAACTGAAATTCAAGGATGGCGACGGGCCTTTCCTGGCCATGCATGCCGAAACCACCGACAAGCTGATGGTGTTCGGCGCCAATGGCCGCTTTTACACCCTGCCCGCCAACACCCTGCCCGGCGGGCGCGGCATGGGCGAGCCCTTGCGCCTGATGATCGACCTGCCCAACGATGCCGCCGTGATCGACCTGTTTCCCTGGCGCGAGGGCGGGCGCTATCTGGTCGCCTCAAGGGCCGGGGACGGGTTCATCGTCGGGGCCGGCGACATTCAGGCCCAGACCCGCGCCGGCAAGCAGGTGCTCAATGGCGACGCGCTGCTCTGCCGCGCGGTCAGCGGCGATCATCTGGTGACCGTGGGCGAAAACCGCAAGATGCTGGTCTTCCCGCTGACGGAACTGCCCGAGATGGGGCGCGGCAAGGGCGTGCGCCTGCAGAAATTCAAGGATGGCGGGTTGTCTGATGCGGCCTGCATCACCCTGGCCGAGGGGCTGCGCTGGCAGGAATCGGGCGGCCGTACGCGGCACGAGCCAGACCTGTCCGCCTGGCTTGGCAAGCGGGCAGGGGCCGGCTACATGGCGCCGCGCGGTTTCCCGCGCGACAACAGGTTCAACTGAACGGATTGCCGTAAGCGATGCGCAAGGGCGGCCACGGGGCCGCCCTCAGCCATTCAGCCTCAGGCGTTGGCGTCGGGTGCCCGGATCACCGGCTTCTCGGTCGAGGTCGAGGCCGATACGTCATGCGGCTGGCCCTTGACGCATTCGGCTGCTGCCGGAAGGGCGGCCACGGACAGCAAAAGTGCCGCAACGGCGGCGATGGTCCTGGTCATGTCGTCGTGCTCCTTGTCATGCGTGGCGCGGTGGACGGAGACGAGATTGCGCCCGCCCAGATCGCGCGGCTTCGCATGCACAGGCTGGCACGAGGGGCTGATTCGATCAATGCCGCAGCGCCGGGACCACGCCGGATTGTGATCGAGAGCGCCCGGCGTGGGCCCTTGGCCCGGATCGCGGCCGCTTTCGGTGCCGCTTACGGCCTGTTTCCGATGCGCCGCGGTCCCGGCCCGGGACCGCGGCGCCGCATCACAGGTTCACGAAATTGATAACGTCGCGGGTAAAGGGCACGTCGCTGTGGATGGTGAATCTGACGAGAGTTTCCAGCTGATTGTCAGTGTCGGCAAAGCGAAGCCTGACCGTGGTCGTATAACCGCCTTCGCCCTCGGGCGGTTCGACCTGTTCGAACTCGATTTCCGGTGTTTCGGGCTCGCTGCTGCCTTCGGCTGCCTGGAGCCGGATCGTCAAAACATCCTCATCGGGGTTGAAATCGGTAATCCGTGCCAGCCCGGTCTCGACGGTAGAGGTCCATCCGTCAGGGAGATTCGGGACGCTGTCGTCCATCTCGGCGGTCAGGGTGAAGTCGTCACTGCCTTCGCCGCCCGAAACGCGGACACCGCCATGATCGCCGTAGATCCAGTCCTCTTCGGTGGCGGCGGTCACGCTGATCGTATCGTCGCCGGCACCGCCATCGACGATCGCGGTGGTATCGACTGATTCCGGGTCGGAATACTCGATGACATCGTCGCCATCGCCGCCATAGAGCTGATTGGAATCAATGCCTGCGAGGTAATCGTCGCCGGCCTCTCCGTTCAGGACATTACCCAATCGGGTGCTTGTCAGCGTGTCGTTGCCAGCACCACCATTGACGGTCAACCCTTCCTGGTCGAGCGTCGCGATATCGTTTCCGTCCGTGCCGGTCAGGGTGGTGTCGCCGCCCTCTTCGTAAACCAGCTCTTCGCCGTTGCGGGACTCATTGTCGTCATCGTCGTCCGACAGGATGGTCCCCATCATCGCCAGGCCAAAGCCGGCAAGCACAATCCAGGAAATCACGACTTTCTCCCATGTTTTGACAGCAAGCTATGGGGATTTGCAGGCGTGCCAAAGCCAATTTCCGGTCGTGGTGCGGAAAAATGTACCAGCTTGATGCGTGCGGGTCACAGGCCGGGGCCATGGCCTGTGATCCCGCTGTCAGCGCCGGCGGATCAGTTTCTTTCCGGTGATCATCGGCTTGACCAGGTTCTCGTGCTTCCAGAAGCGATAGAACAGGATCACGGCGACATGGATCAGCACCAGCAGCAGGATCAGCGTCGAGCCAAGACCGTGCCAGCCCACCGCCTTGGAGCGGGTGGCGCTGCTCACATACGAGGCCAGCGGCCCGACATTGATATAGTCGTCGGGGTCCGAGATCAGCCCGGTTGTGATCTGCGCCGCCAGCGCCGCCAGCATGGCGATGACCGACAGCGCGCCCAGCGGATTATGGCCCGGCCAATAGCTGGGCTGGCGCAGGAACATGCCGCGCATATAGCCGGCGATGGCGCCGGGGCCGCGAATGAAATGGCTGAACCGGGCCGGCGGCGGCCCGACAAAGCCCCAGACCAGCCGAAAGATCAGCAGCCCGGCCACGACATAGCCGCTCCAGAAATGCAGCGTCATCTGGTCGGGGCCGAACTTGCCCAGAAGCCAGCTGGTGACCACGAACAGGACCAGCAGCCAGTGGAAGGCGCGCAGCAGCGGATCCCACAGCCGCACCTCGTCGATGGCGCCCATCTGCTTGACGGGGCCGTCGCTCATCAGCCTTTCTCGCGATAGTCGTCGTGGCAGGCCTTGCACGCCCCGCCCAGCTTTCCGACCACCGGGCCGACATTGCCGGCGCCGCCCGTCACGGCCGTGCTCGCGCCGGCGGCGGCTTCGCGCAGCCCGTCGAACTTGGCGCGGAAATCATCCATGTCTTCCCAGATATCGGGCAGGGCGGCGGTGCCGTCGACCTCGCCCGAGGCGCTGCCCTCAAGGAACAGGCTGGGCAGGTCATAGCCGGCCAGCGCCTCGATATTGGCGGCGGCCAGGCTGGCGCCGGTTTCGTCATATTCAATATCGCCCTTGGCCATGCCGGCCAGCGTGCCCATGTTGATCGCCAGCATCTTGTAAAATCCCTGACGGGCCTCGATCGTGTTCCTGATCGGATCGTCCTGGGCAATGGCGGCAAGCGGTATCGTAGCCAGAGCGGCGGCAGTCAGAATAAGGCGCATGTCGTCGTTCCTCTCATGTGGCGCAGAGCTGCAATCACGGATCGCGCGCCTGCAAAGCTTGCACAGATCATCCGCTCTGCCAACGCGCAAAAAATGCCAATATCGTGAAATGCATGACGTCTTGACGACAGGGCGCGGGAAATCGCCGGTATGCGCCGGCCGCGGCGGCGCCCGGGTTATCCGCGTTCCAGCAGGTAGATATCCATGATCCAGCCATGCGCCGCGCGGGCGCTGGCTCGGGCGGCGACGATCTCGGGGCCGGTCGCGGCCAGCGGACCATGGCGCAGGATCTGTTCCGGCATCGCCAGGAACGCGCCCCACCAGATGGTGACGCCCTGCGGATCGAGGGCCTGGAAAGAGCTATCGCCGTCCAGCATGACCACGATGCGATCCGCTCCGGGCGGCCAGCCGTGATCGCGCAATTGCCGGCCGGTGGTGATCAGCACCGGGGCGGCGATGGCGTTCAGCGGTATGGCATGGGCGGCGCATAGCGCCTGGATCGCGGTGATGCCGGGGATCACGCGCAGGCGCAGCGGCAGGCGCGCGCTCAGGCGCCGGGCAATGCGCAGGCTGCTGTCGTAAAGCGAGGGGTCGCCCCAGACCAGCAGCGCGACCCGGCCCGAGAGGCCGGGCAGATGGGCGCGGATCGTTGCCTCCCAGCTGTCGGCGATGGCATCGTGCCAGCGATCCACGCCATGCCGGTAATCGGTGTCCCGCGCGTCGCGGCGCGGCAGGTCGAATTCGGCGATGCGGGCCTGCGGCCCGGCATGGGCGGCGCAGATGTTTCGGCGCAGCCCGGCCAGATCGCTTTTGTCGGCGCCTTTCAGCGGAATCAGGATCAGGTCCGCAGCGGCGATTTCAGCCGTGGCCTGCAGGGTCAGGTGATCGGGACTGCCGGTCCCGATTCCGATCAGGATCAGTTCCACCATTCGGCTGTCGGGGAATGCGCGGGCAAACCTTGCCCGCGCGCTGTCCGGTCAGGTGAACAGCCGGGGCGTCACCAGCCCGCTGTCACGCAGCCCGCGCAGCGATTTCGCGCCCGCCAGCACCGCCAGATCGACCAGCGGCTCGATCAGCACGACCATCATATAGGCCGCGCCGAAAGTGGCGATGCCGCCGATCCCGGCCAGCCCCTGACCATAGATCGCCCAGAAGGCCACCCAGGCCACAACCCCGCCCTGATAGGCGGTCGACAGCGCCAGCGCCTGGCCATAGCTCAGATCGACATAAGCCGTGCCCGGCGCGATGATCCGCCGCGCCAGCGCCTGCAGCGCGAACAGTGGCACCAGCAGCGTGGTCACGTTCATGCCGTATTGCGGCAGGTCGAAGGGGGCGAAGAACAGCCCCTGAACCAGCAGCCCAAGCGCCAGCCCGATGGCGGCGGGCGCGGCGCCAAAGATCAGGAACAGGGTCGAGCCCAGGATGAAATGCACCTCGGAGACGCCGACCGGGAAATGCGGCAGCACCTCGAAGAAGCTGAAGCCGAGCGCGGCGGCCAGCGTGCTGCGCCCGACCAGCGAGCCAAGGCCGCGTTCGCGCAGCCCGGCCCATGCCTGTTTCATGGTGAAAAGCCCCGCCCCTGCGGCGGTGGCATAGCTGAGCGCGATCTTTGCGCCCTGAACGATTCCGGGTTCGATATGCATATCGGTCTCCTTTAGCCGTCACACCCGACGGCGATGGGTTGCGTTGCTGACGGCCGGTCTCCTGGCTTGCGGGTCGGGGCGTGCCTCGGGCCTTCCCGGGCGCGAGCGCCCAGTGGCATGAGATAAGGCACGCTCGCCGCATACAGTCGCGGGGGCGGCTGGGGCTTTGGGCGAACCCTTCCCCATTCCCGATTAAGCCCGACGCATGGCGTCTTGGCGGGCACCGATCAGGCGTTCAGCTAAAGGCCATCACGGCGCGCGGGTCAAGCCGCTCATCGGCGATTCCGCGATCATGTGGAAAAAGCTGCCGCTGACATGGCCGCCCCCCGGCATGGCGCGATGCGAGCCGGTCTCGGCTACCTCGGCGCCATTCGCGTCGGTCACGCGGGCCAGCGGCGCGTCGGGCTGGGACAGGATGGTGGCATAGTGAAATTCATGCCCGGTCAGCGGCTGGCCGTAGGCGCCGGCGATCGGGGCCAGCGGCGCGGCCAGGCGATAGCCCAGATGCATGCGGCGTTTGGCATAGCTGGTTTCCAGCCCCAGAAGGCCGGCCATGCGGTGGCGCGTGCCATCGGCATCGACCAGCCCCGCGCCAAGCGCCATATAGCCGCCGCATTCGCCATGGACGGGCCGGGTTTCGGCAAAGCGCGACAGCCCGTCGCGGAAATGCGTGGCGGCGGCCAATCGTCCGGCGTGAAGCTCGGGGTAGCCGCCGGGCAGCCAGCAGGCGCCGGCGCTGTCATCGGGCGCCTGATCGGCCAGGGGCGAAAACGGCACGATCGTCGCCCCGGCTGCGCGCCAGCCGGCGATCAGATGTGGATAGATAAAGGAAAACGCGTCGTCCTGCGCCAGCGCGATCCGTTCGGCGGGGGGCGGCAACGGTCGGAACGGCCCGGCCTCGACGCCTTGCCCTGCGGCCGCCGCGACGATCGCATCCAGATCCAGATAGCGCGTCGCGGCCTGCCCCGCCTGCGCCAGCAGCGCGGCAAGCGTGGCATGTTCGCGCGCCTGGACAAGGCCCAGATGCCGCTCGGGCAGTTCGATCGCGGCCTCGCGCGGCAGGACGCCCAGCACCCTGATCCCCAAAGGGTCCAGCGCGTGGCGCATCAATGCCTCGTGCCGGGCCGAGGCCACGCGGTTCAGGACCACCCCCGCCAGATGCACATCCGCGCGCATCTGGCGAAACCCCAGTGCGACGGCGGCGGCGGATTGCGCCTGTCCCTTGCAGTCCATGACCAGCAGCACGGGCCAGCCGGTCAGCGCGGCGATATCGGCGCTGGCACCATTGCCGCAGCCGCCCTGATGCGCCACCCCGTCGAACAGCCCCATCGAGCCCTCGGCCAGCGCGATATCCGCGTCCCGACCCGCCGCCAGAAGATGCGCGATCTGCGCGCCGGTCATGGCCCAGCTGTCCAGATTGAAGGATTCGCGCCCGGCGGCCGCGCGGTGAAAGGCGGGGTCGATATAATCCGGCCCGCTTTTATAGGGCTGCACCGCCAGCCCGCGCGCGCGCAGGGCCGCGATCAGGCCCAGCGTGACGGTGGTCTTACCGCTGCCCGAGGCCGGGGCGCTGATCACAAGCCCCTTCATTCCGGAAACCGGGGATCGGTGCCGACCGGACGAAAGCGGCGGTCGTAATCGCCGGCATAAAGGCGGCTTTCGTCGAAATCGTCTGCCGCCAATGCCCGGCCCACCAGAATCAGGGCGGTCCTCTGGCCCGCGCCGATTGCGGGATCCAGCGCGCCCAGCGTCGTGCGGATCACCCGCTGGTCGGGCCAGCTGGCGCGGAAGACCAGCGCGACGGGGCAATCGGCGCCGTAATGGGGGATCAGTTCGGCCTGAACGCGGTCCAGCACATGCACCGACAGATGGATGGCCAGCGTCGCGCCGGTGGCGCCGAATGCGGCCAGCGTCTCGCCCTCGGGCATGGCCGAGGCCCGGCCCGAGGTCCGCGTCAGCACCACCGATTGCGCCACGCCCGGCAGGGTCAGTTCCGCCCCCAGAACGGCGGCGGCGGCGGCGAAGGACGGCACGCCCGGCGTCACGTCATAGGGGATGTCCAGCGCGCGCAGGCGGCGCAACTGTTCGCCCATGGCCGACCAGACCGACAGATCGCCCGAATGCAGCCGCGCGACATCCTGGCCGGCGGCATGGGCGCGGGCGATCTCGGCGATGATCTGGTCCAGATCCATCGGCGCGGTATTCACGATATGCGCGCCGGGCGGGCAATGTTCCAGCACCGCCTGCGGCACAAGGCTGCCGGCGTAAAGGCAGACCGGGCAGGCGGCGATCAGGTCGCGGCCGCGCAGGGTGATCAGATCGGCCGCGCCGGGGCCGGCGCCGATGAAATGGACGGTCATGGGGGCTCTCCTTCGGCGATGGCGGCGGTGGCCATGCCGTCCTGGGACGTGACCCGGGCGGTCACAATGCGCGCGCCGGGGGCAAGGGCGGCCAAGGCGGCGGCCTCGGCCAGCGAGCCGGTACCGCAGAGGGCGCGGATGCGCGGCGATTGGCTGGGTGTGGCGATGCCCGCGACCTCGACCGCGATCAGCGGCAGGCCGGTTTCGCGGGCCAGATCGCGGATGGCGGGGCTTTGTGCCTTGTCGCTGCGCGTCGCCAGCGCATCCGCCGTGCCCGCGCGGCTTAGCGCATCGCGCAGGGATGCAAGTCGCGCTGCCCGCCGGAAGCCGATGCCCGCAACCCTCATGGCCAGCTCCATTGCGTGACCGGGCGGGCAGGGGTCCAGCCGCGCGACCGGCCCAGGGGCGCGGCCTCCTCGACCGACAGGCGGATCAGCCGGCCGCCGCGTTCGGCATGCAGGCGGGTCAGCAGCGTTTCGGTTTCCAGCGTGACGGCATTGACGACCAGTCGGGCCGCGGGCAGCGCCGCGATCGGGGCCGCATCCGCACCGCCGCCGATAAAGATCGCATCGGGTACGGGCAGGCCGGCCAGCGCATCGGGGGCCGTGCCGTGCAGCGCCTGCATCCGCCCCTCCAGCCCGAAACCGGCGATATTGGCGCGGATATTGGCGATGCGGTCGGCGCGCGGCTCGATGCAGATGGCGCGGCCGCCATTCAGGCACCACTCGACGCTGACCGAACCCGAGCCGCCGCCGATATCCCAAAGCATTTCGCCCGGACGGGGGGCGAGCGCGGCCAGTGTCACCGCGCGGATGGCACGCTTGGTGATCTGGCCGTCATGGGCAAAGCTGTCATCGGGCAGGCCGAAGCCGCGCGGCAAGCCGCTGCCCGGGGGCAGGTGATCCCCGTCCAGCGCCACGGCGACCGGCGCCTGAATATCGGTCAGGCCAAAGCCAAGGGCCGTGGTAACGCGGATACGCTCGTGCGGGCCGCCCAGCCGTTCCAGCACCGTCAGGCGCATTGCGCCCATGCCCTGCGCCGCCAGCCATTCGGCCAGCGCGGGCAGCGCCGCGCCGTCGCGCAGGGTGGCCAGCACCCGGCAGCCGCGCGCCAGATGCGGGCGCAGCCGGGCCAGGGGCGCGGCATGCAGCCCGATACAGGCGGTTTCCTCAAGCCGCCAGCCCAGCCTTGCGGCGGCCAGCGTGAACAGGCCCGGCGCGGGCAGGGCGCGCCATTCTCCGGGCGCAAGTGCTGCGGCCAGCGTGCCGCCCGCCCCGAACCAGAACGGATCGCCCGAAACCAGCGCCGCGACGCGCCGCCCGCGCAGGGCCAGCAGCGGCGCGATATCGAAGGGGACCGGCCATGCGCGCGCGCTGGTCTGTCCGGTCAGTTCCGCCAGTTCCAGATGCCGGGGCGCGCCGAACACGATTTCCGCCCGCGCCAGCGCCTGACGGCTTGCAGCGGGCAGGCCCGCCAGTCCATCTTCGCCCAAACCGATGATGGTCAGCCAGGGATCAGACATGACGCGCATCCTCTTGCTTGGCGGCACGTCCGAGGCGCGGGCCATGGCGCAGGCGCTGGCCGGGGCGGGGATGGATGCGATCTATTCCTATGCCGGGCGGGTGCAGGCGCTGGCCCGCCAGCCGCTGCCGATGCGGGTCGGCGGTTTCGGCGGCGTGGACGGTCTGGCCGCATATCTGCGGGCCGAGCGGATCACCCATCTGATCGACGCGACCCATCCCTTTGCCGCGCTGATCAGCCGCAACGCCCTTGTCGCGGCCCAGCGGGCGCGGGTGCCGCTGATCGTGCTGGAGCGCCCGCCATGGGCCGCCCGCCCCGAGGACCGCTGGACCCATGTGCCGGATTTCGCCGCCGCGGCCGAGGCCCTGCCCGGCGACGGCTCCGGCGTGTTCCTGGCCATCGGGCGCCAGCATCTGGCCCCGTTCCTGTCCCGTCATCACCGCTGGCTGCTGCGCTTTGCCGAGATCGCGAGCCATCCGCTGCGCGATGCCACGCTGATCGTGTCGCGCGGCCCGTTCACCGTGGCCGGCGACAAGGCGCTGATGCAGCGCCACGATATCGGCTGGCTGGTGACCAAGAATTCCGGCGGTCGCGGCGCCGCGGCCAAGCTGACCGCCGCGCGCGAACTGGGCCTGCCGATCATCGTCATCGACCGCCCCGCGCTGCCCGCGCGCCGCATCGTGGGAACCGTGGCCGAGGTGATGGGCTGGCTTCATGGCGCGGATCGGGGCGTATAGACCCAGCGTCCGACCCGCCGGGTGGTGCTGCTGCCCAGAATGACCATGCTGCGCATGTCGGCCATCTCGGGCGTGGCCTCGGCCAGGGTCAGGGTGCGCAGGCATTCGTCCGGGGTGCTGATCGCGCGGGCGAAGGAAATCAGCCGGTCGGGGCCGCATTCCTCGCGCAGGATCTCCAGCGCACGGCCGAATCCCCCGGGCCGGGATTTCGAGCGTGGGTTATAAAAGGCCATGGCGAAATCGGCCTGCGCGGCCAGCCGCAACCGGCGCTCGATCAGCGCCCATGGCTTCAGGTTATCCGACAGGTTGATGGCGCAGAAATCATGGCCCAGAGGCGCGCCCAGCCGGGCGGCGGCGGCCAGCATGGCGGTGATGCCGGGCAGGATGCGGATCTCGAATGCGGGATCGGGCTGCCCCTCCAGCGCCTCGAACAGGGCCGAGGCCATGGCGAAGACCCCCGGATCGCCGGATGAGACCACGACCACCCGCCGCCCCTGTGCCGCAAGGTTCAGTGCGCCGCGCGCGCGATAGAGTTCCTGCCGGTTGTCCGAGCGGTGCAGTTCAAGCCCCTCGCGTGGCGGGATGCGCGCGACATAGGGGATATAGCCCAGCACATCGGTCGCCTGATCCAATGCCGCCCGGACCTGCGGCGTCACCAGATCGTCGGCCCCCGGCCCGATGCCCGCGACGGTCAGCCAGCCGGTCATTCCGCCGCATCCGCCAGCGGGCGGCGGCCGTTGCCATGGACCAGCACGGTCGCGAAATAGGGGCAGGCGGCCAGATCGGCCTGGGCCAGCGGCATGATGCGCTGGTTGGGCATGGTGCCGCGCTCGACCAGCCAGGCGTCGCTCATGCGGCCGGCGGCGGCGATGGCGCGGGCGATCTTGGGCAGGTTGCGGCCGGTCTTCATCACCACCACCGCGTCCGAGGCGCGGATATGGCGGGTCAGGTCGCCCTCGGGCAGGGTGCCCATCAGCACGCACATGGCATCGTCGCCCCATGTCATCGGCTGGCCGACGACGTTCCAGCAGCCGGTCATGCCGGGGATGCCGGGGATGATTTCAACCACAGCCAGCCCCTGCAGCCGGGCATGCAGATGCATGAAGGAGCCGTAAAACAAGGGGTCACCCTCGCACAGCACGACGATATCGCCGGCCTCGGCCAAAGCGGCCAGCCGCGCGGTCCAGTCGTCATAGAATGCCGACAGCAGGCGGTTATATTCCGGGCTGTCAAAGGGGATCTCGGTCGTGACCGGATATTCCATCGCATGTTCGGCGACATCGGGGCGCAGCATATGGGCGACGATGCGGCGGGCCTGCCCCTCGCGCCCCTTCTTGCGGAAATAGGCGATCTGGCGCGCGCCGCGGATGGCGCGGTCGGCGCGGACGGACATCAGGTCGGGGTCGCCGGGGCCAAGGCCCGCGCAGATGATCTTGCCCATGCCTATTCCTTTCTGCTGGCCAGCGCGTTCACCGCCGCCACGGTGATGGCCGAACCGCCCAGCCGGCCGCGCACGATCAGCGAAGGCGCGGGCAGGTCCGCCATCAGCGCATCCTTGGATTCGGCGGCGCCGACAAAGCCCACCGGGCAGCCGATGATCGCGGCGGGACGCGGGCAATCGGGGTCGCGCAGCATGTTCAGCAGGTGAAACAGCGCGGTGGGGGCATTGCCGATGGCGACCACGGCACCGCCCAGATATTGCCGCCACAGCTCGACCGCGGCGGCGGATCGCGTGGTGCCCATGCCGGCGGCCAGCTCCGGCACGCCCGGCGCGTTCAGCGTGCACAGGATGCGGTTATTCGCGGGCAGGCGGGCGCGGGTGATGCCTTCGCTGACCATGCGCGCGTCGCACAGGATCGGCGCGCCGGCCTCAAGCGCGCGGCGTGCGGTTGAGGCCATGCCGGGCGAGAATGCGATATCGCGTTCCAGCCCCACCAGCCCGGCGGCGTGGATCATGCGCACGACGACGGGTTCCTCATCGGCATCGAAGCGCGCCAGATCGGCCTCGGCCCGGATGGTGGCAAAGGACTGGGCATAGATGCGGGCGCCGTCGGTTTCGTATTCGTGCATGGGCATGCCTTGTGTTTTCGGGCCTATCTCATGCCCGTTCCCGTCAAGCAAGCGCGTCAGGTCGGCAAGGCCCAGCCCGCGCTGCGCGATTCCGTCGCGGATGCTGCCGCCCCGGATCAGGTCGAAACGGTCGGGCGCGGTGGCGATCAGGGTCAGGTCGGCCCGGCCCCGATGCGCGCAGCCCTTGGCGCAGCCGCTGACATGCAGGCTGCGATCCGGTCCCAGATGCGGGGCCAGATCGCGGGCGATCCGGCGCACGGGCGCGCGGCCCTGTTCGCAGCGTTCGCCGGCGCAGGCATGGATGCGCAGCAGCGGATCGCCCGCCGCGCGGATCGCCCCGCGAATGCCGGGGCTGACCTGATCCTCGACCAGCAGCATGCGCCATGGTGTCAGCCGGACCGGGGCTTTCAGCGCGGCAAGCTGCCCCGGCGTGATCAGGCCAAAGGCGAAACCCAGCAGCCAGCCCTGCGGGTGGTGGCCCGGCTGTGGGGCCGCGCCGGACGGGGGCCGGATGCCCTGCCGCGCGCCGGGGGCGGGCGGGCTGTGGGCGATCAGGTCCCGCATGCGGCCGCGGGCGACGCTGACGCCGCCCTGCGCGATGAACCAATGCGCCAGCGATATGGCCGTCGCGGCGGCGGTCTCGGTCGTGGCGGGCAGGAACCAATCCGCGCCCTCGGGCCAGATCTGCCAGCCGTTACCCGCCGGGATCAGCCGGATATCGGCGGGCGCGCCCGACAGGAGGGGCTGCGCCTGATCCACGGCAAAGCCGAACTTGCCGGGCAGATCGGGTGCCCCGGTTCCGGTCAGCAGTGCCGACAGGGCCGAGGCCACGCGCCATGCCGGCCCGTCCTTGGGTGCAAAGGGGGTCAGGATGACATTGCGCCGGGCCTCGGCCTCCGGGCTGTCGTCCAGCAGGCACAGCCCGCGCAGCGCGGTCAGGGCGCGCGCATGGCCGCGCGCATCCAGCCCGCGCAATTGCAGGTTCGCGCGGCTGGTCAGGTCGATCAGCCCATTGCCAAGGCTGCGCGAAAGTCGGGCGATGACCTGCGCCTGCCTGACGCTTAGCCGCCCGTTGCGCGCCCTGATGCGCAACACCAGCCCGTCGCCCGAGGCCATGGGCCGCAGCGCGCCGGGGCACCAGCCCTTGATCTGAAAGCCGCTCATGCCAGGCCTTCGCCGGCCAGGACGGCATTGCGGCGGGTGACCCACAGCCCTGCCTCGCGCAGCCGCGCGAACATGGCGCGCATGGCGGCCAGCGCGGCGGGGTTTTCACGCTCCATGAAGGCGACAAGGTCGGGGCGTTCCAGCGTGGCCTGATGGTAGAGGTCGAACAGATGGCCGGGCACGACGCCGGCCAGATTGGCGAATGCCGCCATGTGATCCAGCGTCGCCGCGATTTCCGCCGCGCCGCGAAAGCCGTGGCCCATCATCCCGTCGGCCCAGGCCGGATTGGCGGCGCGGGCGCGGGTGACGCGGGCAATCTCCTGCGTCAGGCTGCGGGCCTGTGGCCGGTCGGGCCGGGTCGCGTCCAGATGGTAAAGCGCGGGCGCGGGTGCGCCGATCCGGGCCATGGCGGCGGCAAAGCCCGCCTCATGCGCGGCGTAATCGCTGGCCAGCAGCAGGTCGGATTCGGGCAGATCCTGCGCGTGGACGAACGTATCCGCGCGCGCCAGCCGGTCGCGGATCGCCTGCGGCCGATGCGTGATCGCGCCATCCGCCCCGATCGCATGGGACGAGGCGGCAAGCCATGCCTCGCCCGCCGCCGCGCGGGCCTGATCGGTAAAGGTCTCGGCCAGATCGGCCATGCCCAGCCCGTAAAGCCCCGGTTTGGGGCCGAATACGCGCGGGCTGCGCTGGCGATAGGGGTTGTCGGCGGGGGACTCATCGCGGGCGGCCAATGCCTCGGCCCCGGTTTCAAAGAGTTGGGCAAGGCCGGGGAACACATCGCGGAACAGGCCCGAGACGCGCAGCGTCACGTCGATCCGTGGCCGCCCCAGTTCCGCCAGGGTCAGCACATCGACGCCGCCGACCCGCCCCGACCCCGCATCCCAGCGGGGGGCGAGGCCCGCCAGATGCAGCGCCATGGCGAATTCCTCGCCCGCGGTGCGCATGGTCGCGCTGCCCCATAGATCGACGACGATGCCGCGCGGCCAGTCGCCATGATCCTGCAAATGCCGGCGCAGCAGTTCCTCGGCCAGCTTGACGCCCTGTGCATGCGCCGCGCGTGAGGGCACGGCGCGCGGGTCCACCGCGAAAAGGTTGCGCCCGGTGGGCAGCACGTCCCGCCGTCCCCGCGCCGGCGAGCCCGAGGGGCCGGGCGCCACCCGCAGCCCCTTCAGCGCGCGGTCGAGCCCCTCCCGTTCCTGCGCGCCGCATTCGCCGGTGCCATAGATATGCAGCCCCTCGCCAAAGCGGCTTTCCTTGAGGTCGCAGACAAAGCGGTCGATCAGCGGGATCGCCTGCGCCGGGGCGGCGTCGGGCGGCAGGCCAAGATCGGCCTCCACCCCGGCAGCGCGTGCCTCGTCGCGGATGTCAAGGATCAGGCGGTCGCGGCGGCGCGGGTCCAGCCCGTCGGCGGTGGAATATTCGTCCAGCAGGCGTTCCAGATGGCTCAGGTTTTCGGGCAGATCGGCCGTGGCCAGCGGCGGCGGCAGATGGCCCAGCGTGACCGCGCCCAGCCGGCGCTTGGCCTGTGCGGCCTCGCCCGGGTCGTTGATGATAAAGGGGTAAATGATCGGCAGATCGTCCAGCAGTGCCTGCGGCCAGCAGCTGTCCGAAAGCGCGACGGATTTGCCCGGCAGCCATTCCAGCGTGCCATGCGCGCCGATATGGATCAGCGCATCGGTCTGATCGCGCAGCCACAGGTAAAAGGCGACATAGCCATGGCGCGGGGTGCGGGACAGGTCGTGATAATCGTCGGCGCGGGCCGCGACCTCGCCCCGCTCGGGTTGCAGGGCAATCAGCGCGTCGCCCGCGCGGATGGCGGCGAAATGGAACGTGCCTTCGGGCGCGTCAAGGGCCGGGTCGCCCCAGGCGGCATGCAGATCGTCCCTCAGGCTTTGGGGCAGGCGGGCCAGCGCGCGGCGGTATTCAGACAAGGGCCAGGTCAGGCGCTCGGCCAGCAGCCGCCGGCCCAGAGTGTCATGCGCGATGCCAAGGATCGCGCCGCAGGAGGCCAGCGCGTCCAGCCCGACCGCATGGGCAAGCTGATGCGGCTTGCCGGGATAGGTGGAAAGCACCAGCGCCCGGCGCGCAGGCTGGCGCAGCCGGTGCCATGCCTTGATCCGGGTCACCGCCGCCGCGATACGCCCCGGGTCGGGCGCATGGACTTGGCGCGAGAATTGCAGATCGGGGTCGCGCGGCTCGGCCGCCTTGAAGCTGACGACGCCCAGAAAGATGCGCCCGTCCACCTCGGGCAGGACAACATGCATGGCCAGATCGGCGGCGGAAAGCCCGCGTTCCTCGGCCTGCCACAGGGCACGCGGGGCGGTGGACAGCGAAACCTGAAAGACCGGGCAATCGGCACCGTCAAAGGGTGTCGCGCCGTTGCCGTCGCGGGCGGAAAAGGCGGTCATGTTCACCACCGCCGCCAGCCCGGGCAGATGCGGGCGCAGCCAGTCCGACAGCCCGGGCAGTTTCAGCGAGGGCGCGAAAACGCCGGTCGCGGCAAAGCCCGCCCCGCGCAGCGCCCGGATCATGGCATCCACGGGGCCCAGATCGGCCGAGGTCAGGTAGCTGCGGTAAAAGCTGACCAGCACCGGGTTCTCGCCGGGCAAGGGCGCGGCTATCACCCCGGCATCGGGATCGTAAAACCCCCATTGCGGGATGGCGGGCTGACCCGTGACCGGGGCGGCGGGCAGGCCGGCGGCCCCGGCCAGCCGGGCCAGCGCCATCTGCGCGGCGACCGCCCCGCCCTGGTCGCACAGGGCCGACAGTTCGCTGAGCAGCGGCGCGGGCAGGGTGGACAGGCGTTCAAGCGTCGGATCGGGCCGCCCGTCCGCCGGCAGCAGCGCCAGCGCAATGCCGTGGCGGCGGGCATGGTCCTGAAGGCTGGCCACGCCATAGGGCCAGTAGGCCTCGCCCCCGATCAGGCGGACCAGCACGGCGCGGGCGCCGGATAGCGTGGTCTCGATGTAATTATCGACCGAAACCGGATGCCGCAGCGCCGAGATATTGCACAGTCGCAGCGCAGGCAGCCCGCCATTCGCCCGGTGCCAGCCCGCCGCGAAAGCGCCCAGATCGCTGTCGGAATAGGACAGGACGACCAGATCGGCGGGGCTTTGGCCGGGATCGGTCGGGACCTCGGTTTCCTCAAGCCCTTTGCTTTCGCGAAAGACGACATGCATCAGGCGGGCACGGCCTGCGCAAGGGCCGCGCGGATCGCGGCTGCGTCGATATCGTCATGTTCGGCGATGACCACCAGACGCGAGGCGCGGGGCTGATCGCCCCATGGCCGGTCATATTGGTGGCGTACCCGTTCGCCCACGGCCTGCACAAGCAGGCGCATGGGCTTGCCGGCGACAGCGACATGGCCCTTGACCCGCAGGATGTTCTGATCACGCGCAAGGCGCGCCACGCGGGCGGCCAGATCCTCGGGGTCGTCGATTTCGGGCAGGTCGATCACCACCGATTCGAAATCGTCATGTTCGTGATCGTCGGCGCCGTCATGGTGGCTGGGGCGGGCGTCCAGATCGTCCTCGGCCGCGGCATTCAGGCCCAGGATCACGCGCGGGTCGATGACGCCATCGGTCAGGGGCAGGATCGGCAGCTTGCGCGGGGCCTCGGCCTCGATCACGGCGCGGGCGGCGGCAAGGCCGGCATCGCCGGCCAGATCGGCCTTACTGAGCAGCACGATATCGGCGCAGGCGATCTGATCCTCGAACACCTCGGACAGCGGCGTTTCATGGTCCAGACTGTCATCGGCTTCGCGCTGCGCCTGAACGGCGGCCTCGTCGGGGGCGAAACGGCCCGCCGCCACCGCCTCGGCATCGGCCAGGGCGATCACGCCATCGACGGTGATGCGCGACCGGATCGCCGGCCAGTCAAAGGCCTTGAGCAGCGGCTTGGGCAGGGCCAGCCCCGAGGTCTCGATCAGGATGTGATCGGGTTTCTGCGGCATGGCCATCAGCCGTTCCAGCGTGGGAATGAAATCATCGGCGACGGTGCAGCAGATGCAGCCGTTCGACAGTTCCATGATATTCTCGGCCGGGCAGTTTTCGTCGGCGCAGCTTTTCAGGATATCGCCATCGACACCCATGGTGCCGAATTCATTGACCAGCACCGCCAGCCGTTTGCCCTGCGGGTTCAGCATCAGGTGCCGGATCAGCGTGGTCTTGCCGGCCCCCAGAAAGCCGGTGATCACGGTGACGGGGGTCTTGGTCAGGTCGGTCATGGTCTATCCAATCGGAGGAATGCGCGCGATGCTGCGCTTGCGGAAAATGGCGATGCGTTCGCGCCAGGGCACGATCCCGTCGGGGGTTTCGGCATAGGCGGCGGCGCCCTGCATGATTTCGGGTGCGTCGGCATCCGACATCTGGCCGTAAACATAGGTCCAGCGGTCGGGGCCGGCCAATGCGATGGCCGAGCCGTTCGAACAGGCCGAGAGGCATTCGACCGGCAGGATGCGCACGCCCTCGGGCGCGCCGATCCGCTCCAGCGCCGCGTGAAGCCGCGCGCCGGGGACAGGTTCACCCTCAATCACCGGCTGGCCGGCGCGGCACGTCGTGCAGACAAGCAAGGAAACGTCCATGCACCCTTCATCCATCATGGCGGCACGAGGGCGCGAAGATCATCCGCGAGCCCTGGCAGGAACACCCCGTCCGCCGGTCAATATTCGCTGCTGGCAGGTCTCCCGGCTTGCGGATTCAGGCTTTCGCCAACGGCCGGCCCACCTTCCCGGCTGTTGCCAGTGGTATCGGGCGACCTCTCCGGTCACGGTCGCGGGGGCGGCTGCATTCGGGTCCGGCCTTGCGGCGCAAACCTTTCGCATTCCCTCTTGGCCTGTCATAGGACAGGAACCAGCGCAGCAGATCTGTGCGCGCCCGGCCCCGACTTGTCAAGCACAGGAGTCCCCGATGGAAGCCGACGACAATGCCCGCCACGCCGCCAAGATGGCGAAAATCAAGGCCGCGCGCGACCGCATGATGCAGGGCAAACAGGGTGAAAAGGGGCTGGTCATCGTCCATACCGGCAAGGGCAAGGGCAAGTCGTCCTCGGGCTTCGGCATGATCCTGCGCTGCATCGCGCATGGGATGCCCTGCGCGGTGGTGCAGTTCATCAAGGGCGCCTGGGACACGGGCGAGCGTCGCCTGCTGACCACGCATTTCGGCGATCTGTGCCAGTTTCATGCCATGGGCGAGGGGTTCACCTGGGAAACCCAGGACAAGGCGCGCGACATCGCCGCCGCCCGCGCCGGCTGGCACAAGGCGCAAGAGTTGATCCGCAACCCCGATATCCGCATGGTGCTGCTGGACGAAATCAACATCGCGCTGCGCTATGACTATCTGGATATCGCCGAGGTGGTGGATTTCCTGCGCGACGAAAAGCCGCCCATGACCCATGTCGTGCTGACCGGCCGCAATGCCCGGCCCGAACTGATCGAACTGGCCGATCTTGTGACCGAGATGGAGGCGGTCAAGCACCCGTTCCGCGACGGCATCAAGGCGCAGCCGGGGGTCGAGTTCTAGCCCGCGCCGGGCGCGTCAGCCGGCTCCGGTGTCCAGCGTCTCGGCCGCCTCGGCGGCCTTGCTGGCAAGGGCGATGAACTGGGCATATTCGGCATCGCTCAGGCCCGGCAGCATGTCCCTTTGCAGCGCCTCGACCACCGGCAGCACGGCGGCGATGGTGTTCTGCCCTTGCTCCGTCAGGGCCAGCACACGCGCGCGCTTGTCGCGCTGGCTGACGCTGCGGGCGATCAGCCCCTTTTGCTCAAGCCGGTCGACCACCGCGCCGATGGTCGCGCGGTCCTTGGCCACCGCCTGCGCCAGCCCGGCCTGATCGGTGCCCGGATTGTGGCGCAAGGATTCCAGCGCCGCGAACTGCACCGGGGTCAGGTCGAATCCCGCCTCGCGCATGCGCTGCGTGAAGATATGGGTCGAGACCTGATGCAGCCGCCTGATCAGATGCCCGGCCATCCGAAGCTTGACCGACATGGCGCCTTTTCCTTTCCGGTTTTGCCCCTCTCCCGCCGCCCTGCGGGGGCCATGGCAAGTTAACAGCAGCAGAATTGATATGTCTACTTACTTTTCTCTTGACCGACTCGGGTTGTAAATAGTAAGTCAACTTATCAATTCATTCCTTGGGGGAGGCGCTGCCATGCAATATCACCTGAACGGTTTTCGTCCCGGCGATCCGGAGCTTTTCGACGCGGCGCCCGGCCGCCCCGATCCGGCGGCAGGTCTGCCCGATACGGTGGATGTGCTGATCGTGGGCTGCGGCCCGGCCGGGCTGACGCTGGCGGCACAACTGGCCGCCTTTCCCGATATCACGACCCGCATCGTGGAGCGCAAACCCGGCCCGATGGACAAGGGGCAGGCGGACGGGATCTCGTGCCGCTCGATGGAGATGTTCAACGCCTTCGGCTTTGCCGAGACGGTGCTGAAACAGGGCTATTGGGTCAATGAGACGACCTTCTGGAAGCCCGACCCGGAAAACCCCGCGCATCTGATCCGCAACGGCCGCGTGCAGGATGTCGAGGACGGCCTGTCCGAGATGCCGCATATCATCCTGAATCAGGCCCGCGTGCATGACATGTATCTGGATATCATGCGCAAATCGCCCTCGCGGCTGGAGCCGGATTATGCGCTGCAACTGGCCGATCTGCGGGTTGACCCCAAGGGCGGCGACCATCCCGTGACCGTGACGCTGGAACGCGTCGATCCCGAAGGCGAAGGGCAGACCGTGACCCTGCGCGCCCGCTATGTCGTCGGCTGCGACGGGGCACGCAGCGCCGTGCGCAAGGCCATCGGGCGCGAACTGGTCGGCGATTCCGCCAACAAGGCCTGGGGCGTGATGGATGTGCTTTGCGTCACCGATTTCCCCGATATCCGCTGCAAGACGCTGATCCAGTCCGCCGATCAGGGCACATGCCTGATCATCCCGCGCGAAGGCGGCTACCTGACCCGCCTTTATATCGAGATGGACAAGCTGGGCGCGGATGAGCGCGTGGCAAGCCGCAATATCACCATCGACCAGTTGATCGCGGCGGCGCAGCGCATCTTTCGCCCCTATTCGATCGAGGTCAGGGATGTCGCCTGGTGGTCCGTCTATGAGATCGGCCAGCGCCTGACCGACAAGTTCGACGATGTGCCGCAGGATCAGGTGGACAGCCGTCTGCCGCATGTCTTCATCGCCGGCGATGCCTGTCACACCCACAGCCCCAAGGCGGGGCAGGGGATGAATGTCTCGATGGGGGATGCGTTCAATCTGGGCTGGAAGCTGGTCTCGGTCCTGCAGGGGCGCTGCCCGCCGGAAATCCTGCACAGCTATTCCGCCGAACGGCGGGCGGTGGCGCAGGATCTGATCGATTTCGACCGCGAATGGTCGCGGATCATCAGCGAACGCCCCGAAGGGGTTCAGGACGACGGCGACGCGCCGAAATTCCAGCGCTATTTCATCGAGCAGGGCCGCTATACGGCGGGGATGTCCGTGACCTATCAGCCCTCTGCCCTGACCGGGGGTGCCGGCTCGCAGGATCTGGCCTGGGGGTTCCGGATCGGCACCCGGTTTCACTCTGCCCCGGTCGTGCGGCTGGGCGATGTCAGGCGGATGGAGCTGGGCCATTGCATCCAGGCCGATACGCGCTGGCGGCTGTTCGCGTTCAGCCCCGACGAGGATCCGGCGACCGAGGGTTCGGCGATCCGCGGGCTTTGCGATTTTCTGGCGACCTCGCCCGCGTCGCCGATGCGCAGATACACGCCCGAGGGGGCGGACCCGGATGCGGTGATCGACCTGCGCGCGGTCTTTCAGCAGGGCGCGCGCGATCTGGCGCTGGAGAGGATGCCGGCCTGTCTGCTGCCGTGCAAGGGCCGGTTCGGGCTGGTCGATTACGAAAAGATGTTCTGTGCCGACCGGCGCGAGGGGCAGGATATCTTTGATCTGCGCGGCATCGACCGCAAGCGGGGCTGCATGGTGATCGTCCGCCCCGATCAATATGTGGCGCATGTCCTGCCGCTGGAGGATCACGCCGCGCTGGCCGCGTTCTTTGACGGCTTCATGCTGCCGGCCCGGGCCGTCTGAACCCGACAGGACGCCGGATCGCTCGCCCGATGCGACTGCCAATCCGCGCCGGAAACTGTCACGCTCGCGTAACGGCCCGGGGGTCATGCTGGCCCCCGGCGGGACGATGGGAAGGGGGCGCAATGGCGCAACAGGCGGTAAGGCAGGGGCAGGGGCAGGGCGGCGCGGCCGAGGTCTTTGCCGCCTTTCTGAAGCTGGGCCTGACCTCCTTCGGCGGGCCGATCGCGCATCTGGGCTATTTCCGCGACGAATTCGTGACCCGGCGCGGATGGCTGGACGATGCCGCTTATGCCGATCTGGTGGCGCTGTGCCAGTTCCTGCCCGGCCCGGCCTCAAGCCAGGTGGGCTTTGCGCTCGGGCTGATGCGGGCGGGCTGGCGGGGGGCGCTGGCGGCCTTTGCCGGCTTCACCCTGCCATCGGCGCTGCTCCTGCTGGTCCTCGCCCTGACCGCCGCGCGGCTTGAGGGCGTGCTGGCGCAGGGCGTGCTGCACGGGCTCAAGCTGGTGGCGGTGGCGATCGTCGCGCAGGCGGTCTGGGGCATGGCGCGCAACCTGTGCCCGGATCGCGGGCGGGCGGCGATCGCCGTGGGCGCGGTGGTCCTGCTGGCAGCGCTGCCCGGCGCGCCGGGCATGATCGCCGCCATTCTGCTGGGCGGCGCGGCCGGACTGGCCCTTGGCGGCGGCGCGGCGCGTGCCGGCCTGCATCTGCCCGTGCCCGTCACGCGCGGCGCGGGGCTGGCCGCGCTGGCGCTATTCGCGCTGCTGCTGGCGGCGTTGCCGCTTCTGGCCGGGCTGGGGCAGGGGTTTGCGCTGGTCGATGCCTTTTACCGCGCCGGCGCGCTGGTCTTTGGTGGCGGCCATGTCGTGCTGCCCTTGCTGCAGTCCGAGGTCGTCGCGCCGGGATGGGTCGGCGAGGACGCCTTTCTGGCCGGCTACGGTGCCGCGCAGGCGGTGCCGGGGCCGCTGTTCACCGTCGCGGTATGGCTGGGAGCGGTCAGCGCGCCCGCGCCCGGCGGCGTCACCGGCGCGGCGATCGCGCTGGTGGCGCTGTTCCTGCCGGGCTTTCTGGTCCTGATCGCGGCCCTTCCATTCTGGCATCTGCTGCGCGCGCGGCCATCGGCGCAGGCGATGATGCGGGGTGCCAATGCGGCGGTGGTCGGCATTCTGGGCGCCGCGCTTTACAGTCCGGTCTTTACCGGCGCCGTGCGCGGCATGCCGGATTTCGCGCTGGCGCTGATCTGCTTTGTCGCGCTGACCGTCTGGCGCGCGCCGTCATGGGCCGTGGTGGCGCTGGCGGCCGCCGGCGGCGCGGGCCTTGCCATGGTCTAGATCCGAGGGAATGCTGACATTCGCTATATTACGCAATCGCTTGCGCAATGCGGCCATCTCAGCCTTGAGGCGATTCATGAAGCGGACATTCATATCGCCTCAAGGCAAGGTTTGACGAAACCGTTCGTTTGGCGAGGGCACTGTCATTTGCGCTGCATCAACATAATAGAGTGCCGGCAGCCCATCCGGCCGCCGGCATTGCTGGATTTTGGACGATGCAGGGCCACCGCATCGGCGGTGCAGGAGGGACTATTCCGCCGGTTTGACGAACAGCATCGGCACTGTCCTTGACCGCGACAGCATCGCCATGGCCATTGCCATTCCCCAGCCCAGGGCCAGGGCGGCCAGCCATGTGACGCTGCCCGAGGGTGCGATGACGGCGATGAGCCCGGCCAGTCCGATCGGCGCACGCGACACCCAGCTAAGCGGACGCCCGCACCAGCCGCCGAACGCCACCGCCCAAAGCGAGGTCGATGCCAGCAGCCCGATGGCGCTGAGCGTGATCTGCCCCGCATCGCCCTGAGCCAGAACGCCCATGTCAAAGACGAAGGCGAAAGGCACGAAGAACGCCACCAGGCTAAGACCAAAGGCGGAAATGCTGGTCCTGACGGTCGAGGCCTTGCCCACCGCGGCCGCCGCGAACGAGGCAAGCGCAACGGGCGGCGTCACCATCGACAGCACGCAATAGTAGAAGATGAAGAAATGCGCGGCCAGCGGCGCAATCCCCAGGTCCTGCAATGCGGGCACGAACAGCACCGCGCCGATGATATAGGCCGCGACCGTCGGCAGGCCCATGCCCATCACGATACAGCCCACCATCGCCAGGCCCAGCGAGGCATAGACCGATCCGTCGGACAGCGCCAGAAGCGAGCCCGCGAATTTCAGCGCCAGATTCGACTGGATCGCGACGGCGATAACCAGACCGATGGCGGCGATCGGCACCGCGACCTCGGCGGCCTGGCGCGGGGCTTCGCGCAGGGCTTCGGCCAGTTCCTTGCGGCCGATCCAGGTGCCCTTGCGCAGGAAGGGAACGACAAGGCAGGATCCCGAGGCGATTACCGCTGCATAGGCGGCGGAATAGCCCGAGACCAGCAGCGCGATCAGCACCAGCGGCGGCAGGATCAGGTGCAGACGCGGCAGCACGGGATCGGTCGCGGCGACCTCGTCGGCGGTCATTGCCCGCACGCCGTCCCGCCGGGCAGACAGATCGACCACCAGAAGCAGCGCCAGATAGAACGCAATGGCCGGGATCAGCCCCGCGATCGCCAGTTCGACATAAGGTATGCCCAGCATCTCTGCCATGACGAAGGCGGCGACACCCATCACCGGCGGCATGAGTTGCCCGCCGGTCGAGGCGATGGCCTCGATCCCGGCCGCGCGGTGATCCACGATACCCGTGCGCTTCATCAGCGGAATGGTGAAGACGCCGGTCGAGACGACATTGGCAACCGCACTGCCGGAGATCGAGCCCATCAGGCTGGAGCCGATGATCGCGGCCTTGGCGGTTCCGCCCGTGGCCCGCCCGGCGGCCCGGATCGCGAGGTCAATGAACAATTGCCCGCCGCCGACCGCGGCGTAGAACGCGCCGAACAGGATGAAATAGAAGATGAAGCTGACCGAGGTCGAGGTGGTGACGCCAAGCACGCCCGCGGTCGTCATGGTGGTGATCTCAACCGCGGCATCAAGGCTGAAGCCACTGAAGCTCAACCAGCCCGGCAACAGGTTCCCCCAGAAGCCGTAAAGAATGAATGCAAGCAGCACCCAGACAAGGATCATGCCCACCGCCCGGCGCGCCCCCTCAAGCAGCAACAGGACCAGCGCGATCCCCGCGACGATATCGACCGGCAGGACCGGTGCGACATTTTCCATCCTTGTGGTCAGCCGCTCGAACCCGATCAGGTAATAGGCGGTGACGGCGACGGATGCGGCAATCAGGATCGCATCGACCGCAATTCGCAACCCGCGCGGCAAATGCGGCGCCTCAAGCGGCCGGTAGAGAAACAGCAGGACCATTGCCAGGCCCAGATGGATGGGGCGCTCGAACAGCGGCTGCTGGGGCGAAAACAGGAGCCAGCCCTGGAACAGGATCAGTGCCACGCCGGCGATGAAGGCCAGAGATCGAGCGGGGGAGCGTTGGGGTTCTGCGGACATGATCTCCTCCTCGGAAATGCGCAGAGTGAGGCGCCGCACGGTTGCGGCACGCAGGAGAACCGGCACGGATGCGCGCCGGCCGCGCGAGTCACATAAGGCCGGCTTCGCTGTAATAGCGGGCGGCGCCCGGATGCAGCGGAATGCCGGTTTTTTCGGGCAGCATCGCCTTGGCCGGATCAAAGCGCGACCATGCGCCGTGCGAGGCTTTCAGCGCATCCGCATTTTCGATGATCGTTTTGGTGATCCGGTAGGCGGTTTCCTCGTCCAGTTTGTCGCTGGCGATCAGGACCGTGCCCAGATTGGCGCCGATGGTGGCCTCGGGCTGGCCATCGAACCAGGGACCATAGGTGCCGATGGTCATGCCGTTTTCGGCCATCAGCTTTTGCGCCTCGTCGGGCAGGTCAAGAAACGCCACATCCGTGGTCAGGGCAACCTCGGTGATGGTGGGGTGGCCCTTGATCATCGTGTCGATATAAAGATCGGCCCCGCCATTGCGCAGCTGATCCGCGATCTGGCTGGTGCCAAGCTGCACGACATCGCCGCCCTTCTCCCTGATCTGCCGGGTGCTTGTCCCCAATGACCGGAAGATCAGTTCAGCCGCCGGCACTGCGGACGATCCGACCGGCTTGATCACCACGCGAACCGGAATCTCGGCTTGCAGGATGTCCTTCAGATCCCGGCTGCCTGCCTTTTGCAGAAAGGCTTCGCGCGCGATGACGCCGATATAGACATCGTTCAGCCCACCGACGAGCGCCCGGATATCCGGCGCGGACATGCCCTCGTAAAGATCGCTACCCTCATAAGCCCAGACAGCGGTGGCTGTATTGGACAGCGCGATATCCGCCTTGCCAATCTGAACCACCATCGGATTGGCGACACCGCCGCCGCGGGCGATGATCTCGACACTGTTCGAACCCAGAACGGGCTCGATCAACTGCTCCAGCGCCGCCGCGAACACATACCAGGACGAGCCTTCGCGCATCGCGCCCACCCGCACCGGATCCGCTGACAGCGACATGGTGCCCAAAGCCAGGATGGTTCCGGTCAGCAGGGTCTTTCGAAACGTCTTGCCGATCGTGTCGAACATCTCTTCTCCTCCCCTGTTTGGTGGTGGTCCCTGCGGGTCGCCCGCAGAGACCAGACCGGCTTACTCGGCGGCTTCAAGCAGTTGTGCCTGACCGATACCAGCAGCGTCGAAGGCGGCAAAGATTTCCTGCTCGGCCTTTTCGCCCAGGTTCTTGAGCGGCTCGCGGATCGTCGCATGGTCAAGGACGCCGCGTTTGACCAGCCCCAGCTTCAGCGCCACCGTGCCCTCCATGTGCGAGCCGCGATGATAAACCGCTTTGGTCACCGGCAGCAGGCGTTCGAATACCTTGCGGGCCTCGGTGTAGTTCTGCGCCTTGCCGGCAGCCAGAAGATCCAGCAGCAGTTCCGGCGCGATATTGCCATAGCCGACCAGGAAACCGTCCACATCGAAGGCCGTGGGCAGCAGCCATTCGTCATGGCAGGACAGGATCTGCAGATCGGGATTGGCCTTCTTCAGTTCCGGGATCTCGGTGTACCAGCGCTTCATGTCGCGCACACCGTTCTTGGTGGCGACGACGCCTTCCTGGGTGGCCAGATCAAGCTGGGTGTCCAGGTCGTAATTCGCCTTGGTCGTGGCCGGGTACTGGAACAGGATGCATTGCAGGCCCGATTCTTCCCAGATCGCCTTGTAGCGGCTTTGCGGCGCGCCCTTCTGGAAGCCGAAGCGCAGCCAGCCGTGGTTGGGATAGACCAGCGCGCCGGTCGCACCGGCGGCGGCGCATTTCTTGGCCTCCTCGGCTGCGACTTTGGTGCCCTCGCCGGTGATGCCGGCAATGATCGGCACGGCGCCGTCAACGGCCTCGGCATAGGTGTTGATCAGGGCCAGGCGCTCATTCTCGGTCAGGAACGTGCCTTCACCGGCATGGCCCAGAATGACCAGCGATTTGACGCCGGGGATCGAAATCAGCCATTTCGCCAGCTTTGCATTCGCCTCGTGATCGACTTCGCCATCGCGGGTGAAGGCGGTGACGGGGGCCGGGCTGAGGCCGCGAAGATCCATGGGTTGCATATCAGTCTCCTCCAATGCGAACCGTTACATTTGGAACCCGCGAGCTTTTTGGGAACGATTGCGGGAACGTTCCCAAATATACATTGAAAGGGATTTCGGTCAAGTGGTAAGACATGGGCAGGGAATGTCAGGAGGCCGGGTTTGGCGCAGGACGACGACAAGTCATTGAGTTCAAAGGCGCGCGTGACGCTGCACGATGTCGCCCGCGAAGCCGGGGTGTCGAAATCGACCGTCTCGCGGATGCTGGACGAACGCCTTCCTAAGTCCGACAGCGAGACCGCCGCGCGCGTGCGGCGAATCGCCCGCGAGATGGGCTATGTCCGCGACGTGGCCGCCGCCAGCCTGCGGCGCGGCAGCACCGGCATGATCGGGGTGATCGTGCCGCGGTTGACCGACACGGTGATGGCGATGCTCTACGAGGCGCTTGCCCGGGCCGCCGCCCGGGCCGGCCAGTTCGCCATCGTCGCCACCACCGATGACGACCCCGAGGCCGACCGCCGCGCCGCCGAGGCGCTGCTGCAGCGCGGGGTCGACGGGCTGATCCTGTCGACAGCCCGCGAGGGCAGCGACTTCACCCGGGACCTGACCGAGCGCGGCGTGCGCCATGTCCTCGCCCTGCGTCACGACGGCGACAGCCTCGCGGCGGTCGGCGACGACCGGTTGGGCGGCTATCTGGCGACGCGCCACCTGATCGACCTCGGGCATCGTGATATCGCCCTGCTGACCGGCCCGGAATATGCCAGCAGCGCCCGCGGGCGGGCCGAGGGCTTTCGCCGCGCCATGACAGAAGCCAGCCTGCCGATCCGCCCGGAATTGCTCGCGCCGTCAACCTTCAGCATCGAATCCGGTGCCGAGGCGGCGGCTTATCTGATGGAACTGCAACACCCACCAAGCGCGATCTTCGCCATCAATGACAACACGGCCATCGGCGCGCTTTCGGCCTTGGCAAAGCGCGGCATTGCCGTACCGGGCGATGTTTCACTGGTGGGGTACAACGACATCCCGATTGTGAGCCGGCTGCCCATCCCGCTCACGACGGTGCGCGTGCCGTTCGACCAGATCGCCACCGCGGCGCTGGAACTATTCCTTGCCGACGAACCGCCGGCACGCGAGCGCATGCGTGTCGTGGCGCCCACCCTCATTCCAAGGCAATCGACCGCAAGGCACGACAGGTAAACCATGCGATTTCTCCAGATGCCGAATAGCTGCCCCAATCTCGAACGGCGGCTTTGGCGGCCCGGATCGAAGCGTCGCATCGCTGATGCTGGTGTCATTTTGGCGCTCCCGCGGCAAAAAACGGCACTGGACGAAGCCGCCGCGCGACATCGGTGCGTACGGCGTCGGATATCGCGACGTTCTGACTTTCAGGCTTCAATGTCGGGGCCCCGGGGCTGACGATCGGGGTCTTCTCGATCGGCAGACAGGACGCAAGGGGACGGGCAGGCTCGAGCTTTCGCAGGTGATTTGCCAGATCCCGGCAAAGCCTCTCAATCTGTTCTCGAACATGGACCCTGCGCATGCCAGGATCGGTCGTGATGCATTCTCAGGTGACCCTGATGCACCTGTCGCGGCCCCCGCCCGTGGCGCGGCATCTGTCATCCTGCCGTCACAATTCCGCCTTAGGGGCGTGGCATGACCAGCATCTCCTTTGACAATGTCTCGCGCAGCTTCGGCCAGACCCGCGCGGTCGATGATGTGACCGCCACGTTCGAATCCGGCCGTTTCGTCGCGCTGCTTGGCCCCTCGGGCTGCGGCAAGACCACGCTTCTGCGCCTGATCGCGGGGCTTGAGCGTCTGGACAGCGGCGCCATCCGGCTGGACGACCGGACGGTGGCGGCGCCGGGCCGCTTCGTGCCGCCCGAGGCGCGCGGGCTGGGCATGGTGTTCCAGTCCTATGCGCTGTGGCCACATATGACGGTGGCGGGCAATATCGCCTTTGGCCTGAACCGTCTGAGCCGGGCCGAGCGCGACTCCCGTGTGACCGAATCCCTGCGCATGACCGGGCTGACGCAGATGGCCGGGCGCAAGCCGCACGAGCTGTCCGGCGGCCAGCGCCAGCGCGTCGCGCTGGCCCGTAGCCTGTCCGCGCGGCCGCGCATCCTGCTGCTGGACGAGCCGCTGGCCAATCTGGACGCGCATCTGCGCCAGTCGATGCTGGCCGAGTTCCGCCGCATCCATGCCGCGACCGGCTGCACCATGGTCTTTGTCACCCATGACCAGAACGAGGCGATGGCGGTGGCCGATACGGTCGGCGTCATGGACCGGGGCCGCCTGCAGCAGCTTGCCGCGCCGCAGCATCTGTTCGACCGCCCGGCCAGCCCGATGGTGGCGCGCTTTGTCGGACAGGGCCGGACGCTGCCGGTGACGGCCGAGGGGCTTGATGCCGATGGCCGCGCCGGCATCCGCATCGGCGGGCATCGTATCGCGGTGCCCGGCAAGGTGGCGCAGGGCCCAGCATGGCTGTGCCTGCATGCCCGCGACCTGTCGCTTGCCGCCGAGGGGGTGCCGGCGCGTGTCGCCTCGACCCGGTTCGAGGACGGCTATCACGTGGCCGACGTCATTCTGGATGCGCTGCCCGAGGCGGTTCCCGTCTCGGTGCGGCTGGATGCGCCCGCGCGACAGGGCGATGCGATCCGGCTGGCGATCCGGGGCGGCTGGCTCCTGCCGCGCGAGGATGACGAGGGCGTCGCACCCGGTTCGCGAAACGCATCGCACGCGCCCCGGGCGCGCGACGGCCTGCCGGCATGAGCCAGTTGACCGCGCTGGCCGGCTTCGACGCCAAGGGACCGGCCTGTTTCCTGCTGGAAATGGACGGCACGCGGCTGCTTCTGGATCTGGGGCGGGGGCCAGATGACGGTGCGCGGCCCGATCTGGCGGGGGTGGGGCCGGTCGATGCCGTGCTGATCTCGCACGGGCATGCGGATCATGTCGGCTCGCTCGACTGGCTGGACAGGGTCGGCAATCCGCCGGTCTATGCCACCGCGCCCGTGCGCGCGCTGGCCCAAGAGGCCGCGCTGCGCGATGCGGGCGATCTGTCGGCGCTGCGCAATATCGACGGTCTGGCGATCCTGACCGGGCCTGCGGGCCATGCGCCGGGCGCGGTCTGGATACGGATCGGCGGCGCCGGAGGGCTGCTTTACAGCGGCGATTACAGCGCCGAGGGCGGGCTGTTTCCCGCCAGCCCCCTGCCTCGAGCGGCGGCGGCGGTGCTGGATGCCTCATATGGTGCGGATACGGCCGATCTGGTCGGGCAGCGGGCGGAACTGCTGGCCGAGACCGGGGCGCGGCCCTGCCTGCTGCCGGCGCCCCCGGCGGGGCGCGGCCTGGACATGGCGCTGGCCTTTCTGGATGCCGGGCACGAGGTCGAGATCTGTGATCACATCCGCGCAACCGCCGAAATCCTGACCGGCCATGACGGCTGGCTGCGGCCGGGCGGGGCCGGGGATCTGGCGCGGCTGCTGGCGCGCGCGGCGCGGCTCCAGCGGGACAGCGCCTTGCGCGGCGTGATGGTTGCGGCGGGCGCGAATTGCGGCAGCGGGCTGTCGCAGCATCTGGGACCGCGCGCGCTGGCGACCGGCGTTCCCGTGGTGCTCACCGGCCATGTCTCGCGCGGCTCGCCCGCCGCCGCATGGCTGGAGCAGGGCCGTGTCACCTGGCGGCGCTGGAACGTCCATCCCGACCGCGCGACACTGGCGCGGATGCTGGCGCAATGCGGCGCGCGCCATGTCATGCCCGCCTTTGCATCCTCCGCGCAGCGTTCCGCGCTGGCGTCGGCCTTTCCCGCGACCGGCTGGGCGACGGGGCCCGTGCTGGCATGGTGACGCTTCCCGCCGGTGCCTTTCTGTTTCTGCGCCACGGCGAGACGCGGGCCAATGCCGAGGATGTGATCTGCGGCCGGACCGACCTGCCGCTGAACCCGACCGGCATCAACCAGGCGCGGCAGGCGGCGCAATATCTGGCTGGCACGGAACTGGCGGGGATCGTCGTCTCGCCCATGCTGCGCGCGCGCCAGACCGCGCAGCCCGTAGCCGCGATGCTGGGCCTGACGCCCTGCGTCCTGCCGGCGCTGGCCGAACGCGACTGGGGCGCCTGGGAGGGGTTGCCGCGCGCCATGCTGCGCCGCGACGAGACGCCCCCGGACGGCGAATCGCCGGCAGACTTCGCGGCCCGCATCCGCGCGGGCTTTGCCGGGATCGACCTGTCGCGGCCGCTGCTGATCGTCGCCCATTCCGGCACCGCGCGCGAATTGCACAGCCTGCTGGCCGGGACGCCGCCGCCGCGCCTCGTGAATGCGCAGATCGTGATGTGGCGGCCGGTCGCAGGCGGCTGGCAATGTCACGAATGTTTCAAACCGACGCTTTAGGGAACAGCGGAACGCTCAGGAAAGGATCCTCAGGATGAAACATCTGCGCAATGCCGCCCTTGCCCTGCTGGCCGGGGCCACGCCCGCCCTTGCCCAGCCCTCGGGCGCGATCACGGTCTATACCTCTCAGCCGCAGGAGCAGATGGCCACCGTGGTCCAGGCCTTCAACAAGGACTATCCCGATGTGCAGGTGGAGATCTTCCGCACCGGCACGACGGAACTGATGTCGAAGCTGCAGGCCGAGTTCACCGCCGGCGCGACCCCGGCCGATGTGCTGCTGATCGCCGATGCGGTCGCGATGACCCAGCTCAAGAATGACGACCGGCTGCTGGCCTATGCGGATGCGCCGCTGGACGGCATCCCGGCCGATGTGGTCGACCCCGACAAGACCTTTTTCGGCACCAAGCTGATCACCACCGGCATCGTCTACAATACCGGCATGGTGCAGGATGCGCCGGCATCCTGGGACGATCTGCGCGCGCCCGAGGTGGCCGGCTCGCTGATCATGCCCAGCCCGCTTTATTCCGGCGCCGCCGTGATCCATGTCGGCACCATGGCGCAGCAGCCGGAATTCGGCTGGGGCTTCTACGAGGAACTGGCCGCGAATGGCGCGGTCGCCGGGCAGGGCAACGGCACCGTGATCGAGGCGGTCGCGCGCGGCGAAAAGGCCTATGGCATCATCATCGAATACATGGCGATGAATGCCAAGGCCGACGGCTCTCCGGTCGATTTCGTCTGGCCCGATCAGGGCGTCAGTGCGATCACCCAGCCGGTCGCCATCGTCAAGGGCACCGATAACGAAGAGGCCGCCCGCGCATTCGTCGACTGGCAGCTGTCGAAAACCGCGCAGGAGCAATCGGTGGCGCAGGGCTATTTCCCGATCATCGAGGGCGTTTCCCCGCCCGAGGGCTATCCGGCGCTGGACAGCCTGAAGATCCTGCCGCTGGATGCCGCCCGACTGATGGCCGACGATCAGGCCAACAAGGAACAATTCGCTGACCTCTTCGGCGGCTGATCGGGCTGACCGGCGGGGCCTGCCGGGCGGCGTTCTGTGGATCGCCGCCCTTCTGGCCCTTTATGTCGCGGTGACCGGGCTCTGGCCGCTGCTCAGGCTGTTCGCGCTGGCGCTGGCCCCGGGCGAGGAGGGGCAGGCGCTTGGTCTGCTGGCCGAGACGCTGGGCGGCCGCGCCTTTCAGCGCGCCTTCTGGAACACGCTTTCGGCCTCGGCCGGGTCCGTCGTGGTCTCGACGGTGCTGGGCATGGCGCTGGCGCTGGCCACCGGGCTTTTGCGCATGCCGGGCCGTGCGGTGATCGGCTTTCTGGCGCTGTCGCCGCTGCTGATCCCGTCGCAGATCATGGCGCTGGCCTGGATCGAGCTGATGGGCAGCAGCTCGGCGGTGCTGTCGCCCCTGGGTCTGGCGCCGCCGCCGGGCAGGCCCAACCCGCTTTATTCCGGCGCCGGCGTCGCCTGGCTGATGGGGCTGGAGCATATGCCGCTGGTCTTTATCGCCGTGCGCGCCAGCCTGTCGGCCATCCCCGCCGATCTGGTCGAGGCGGCGCGGATCGCGGGTGCCTCGGCGGGGCGGATCACGCGGCGCATCGTGTTGCCGCTGACCTTGCCAGCCGCGGCGGCGGGGGCGGTGCTGGCCTTTGCCGCTGCGGTCGGCAATTTCGGCGTGCCGGCGCTGCTGGGCATTCCGGGGCGGTTCCCGGTGCTGACCACGCTGATCTATCAGCGGCTGAACGGCTTCGGGCCGGGCGTGATCGGCCGCGTCGCCGCCATGGCGCTGGTTCTGGTGCTGATGGCCGCCGCCGCGCTGGCGCTGCGCCAGATCATCCTGCGCGCGCTGGCCGTGCCGCTGGCCGCCGGCGCCCGGTTTCAGGGCTTTGCGCCGGGCCGCTGGTCATGGCTGCCGGTGGTTCTGGTCTGGCTGGTGCTGCTGTGGCTGGCGGTGCTGCCGATCATGGCGCTGCTGACCACCGCGCTGGTGCCGGCGCTTGGCGTGGCGTTCGGCCCCGATACTGCCAGCCTGCAGAACTTTCAGGCGGCGCTGGCCAATCCCGCCATTCGCCGCGCCTTCGCCAATTCGTTCCTGCTGGCGGGGCTGGCGGCGGCGATCTCGGCGCTGGTCAGCATCGCGCTGGCCTGGCTGTCGGTCACCGCGAAAAGCCGCCTGGCCCGGGGCGTCAGCGGCGTGGCGGAGGCGGGTTTCGTGGTGCCGGGCACGGTGCTGGCGCTGGCGATGATCCTGACCTATCTGCCGCCGCTGCCGCTGATCGGGATTTCGCTTTACGGCACGGCGGCGATTCTGCTGATCGCCTATCTGGGCCGTTTCCTGCCCATGGTGCTGCGCCCGGTCGAGGCCGCGATCATCGCCGCCGATCCGGCGCTGGACGAGGCGGCGCGGATCGCCGGGGCGGGGGCGATGCGCCGCATGCTGCTGATCGCGGCGCCGGCGCTGCTGCCGGCGGCCATGGCCGGGGCGATGCTGGTCTTCATGACCGCGATCAACGAGCTGACCCTGTCGGCGCTGCTCTGGTCGGCGGGGCATGAGACGATCGGCGTGCAGATATTCTCGATGCAATACGAGGGGAACTCGACCGGCGCCGCGGCGCTGTCGGTCATGGCGCTGGCGCTGGTCGGCGTTCTGGTGCTGCTGCTTGGCCGGTTCGGTCGCGGGCTGCCGCCCGGCACATTGCCCTGGCAGGCGCAATAGCCCCGCGGGGTCAGGCGAAACGCCCCTCGGGGATTTCGGCGGGGGCGAAGGTATCGGCCGAGGCGCGGCCCCAACGCTTGTGCCAATCGCGCAATTCGGGATTCGGTTCCTCGGCCAGCAGGAAGCCGTGCGGCAGATAGGGAAAGACCTCGTTGCCGTCCTTGAACGAGCCGTCGCGGGGCCGGAACATGAAGTGATAGGGCAGGAAGTCCAGCGGATCGGTCAGCCCCGCCGCGCCGGCGATCTCGGCCAGGGCGTGCAGCGTGTTGTTGTGGAACCGCGCCACCCGCAGCGCCTTGGTCCCGACCTCGAGCCCGCGCTGGCGCAGGGGGTCCTGCGTCGCGATGCCGACCGGGCATTCGTTGGTATGGCAGGATTGCGACTGGATGCAGCCGATCGCGAACATGAAGCCGCGCGCCGAATTGCACCAGTCGCCGCCAAGCGCCAGCGTGCGCGCGATGTCAAAGGCGCTGACGATCTTGCCCGCCGCGCCCAGCTTGATGTGCTGGCGCAGGTTCGCGCCGCGCAGCGTGTTATGGACGAAGTTCAGCCCCTCGAGCATCGGCATGCCGACCCGGTTGGCGAATTCCAGCGGCGCCGAGCCGGTGCCGCCCTCCTTGCCGTCCACGACGATGAAGTCCGGGGTGATTCCGGTCTTGAGCATCGCCTTGACGATGCACATGAATTCCCGCCTGTGGCCGATGCACAGCTTGAACCCGATCGGCTTGCCGTCGGACAGGTCGCGCAGCTGCGCGATGAACTCCATCAGCCCGACCGGCGTCGAAAACGTGCTGTGCGACGGCGGAGAGATGCAATCCACCCCCATCGGAATGCCGCGCGCCTCGGCGATTTCGGGGCTGATCTTGCCTGCCGGCAGCATGCCGCCATGGCCGGGCTTGGCGCCCTGGCTCAGCTTGATCTCGATCATCTTGATCTGCGGGTCCAGCGCCTGCTGGCGGAACTTCTCGGGGTCGAACTTGCCGTCCGGCGTCCGGCAGCCGAAATAGCCCGAGGCCACCTGATAGATCAGGTCGCCGCCATGTTCGCGATGATAGCGGCTGATCCCGCCCTCGCCGGTATCATGGGCGAAATTCCCCATTTTCGCGCCGTGATTCAGCGCCATGATCGCGTTCGGCGACAGCGCGCCGAAGCTCATGGCCGAAATGTTGTAAAGCGAGGCGGAATAGGGCTGGCGGCAATCCGGCCCGCCGACGGTGACCCGGAAATCGCTGTTGGTGATGACCTTGGGCGCGACCGAATGCGTCACCCAGGCATAGCCCGCCTCATAGATCCTTTCCGAGGTGCCGAAGGGTTTCTTGTCCTCGACCCCCTTGGCGCGCTGATAGACGAGGCTGCGCGCCTCGCGCGAGAAGGGCAGTTCCTCGCTGTCGCTTTCGATCAGGTACTGGCGGATCTCGGGGCGGATATCCTCGAGCATGAAGCGCATATGGCCGATGATCGGGTAGTTGCGCAGCACGGCGTGGCGCTTTTGCACGATGTCGCGGACGCCCAGAAGCACCAGCGCCAGCGCGACGATGGCGGGAATCAGCGTCCAGCCCCAGCCCCAGGCGTAAAGTCCGAACAAGACCACGGTCAGCACGATGCAGAGGCCAAAGATCGTGTAATGCTTGAGCTGGGGAAGGTTTTTCATGATGACCAACTGCCTCGCTGTCCGGCCGGGAGCCTGTTCGCATAACCCTATGATGTCTTGGTTAAGAATGCATTTGTCAAACTTCGGTTCCATGACATGCCGGTACCGCGCCGGGCATCTGGTGGCTTGAAATTTAATCAATCGTTTGATTAAATGCGGGCATGAGCGATGATTCCACCCCCCGCGATACCCGTGCCGCGCTGATCGCCGCCGGCCTGCACCAGTTCGGCCGCGACGGATTCGCCGCCAGTTCGACCCGGGCGCTGGCGGCGCGGGCGGGCACCAATGTCGCCTCGATCGCCTATCATTTCGGCGGCAAGGAGGCGTTGCGACTGGCCTGCGCCGAAGAGGTGCTTGACCGGATCGCGGCAGTCGCCGGCCCGCCGCAAGAGCCCGCGCCGATGCCGGCCGGGCAGGCAACGGCGCGGCTTGCCGCGATGATGCGCGCGCTGGCGATGTTTCTCACGCGCGCGCCCGGGGCGGCCGATATCGTCAGCTTCGTGCTGCGCGAAATGGCCGAAGAGGGGCCGGCGCTGGACCTGCTCTATGACCGTTTCTTCGTCCACAAGCACCGCGAGCTTTGCGCGCTGACCGCCATGGCGACCGGCCGCGATCCCGAGGATGAGGACACCAGGCTTCTGGTGTTCTCGATCCTGGGGCAGGCGATCTATTTTCGCCTTGGCCAGCCGCTGATCTGCCGCCGCATGGGCTGGACGGGCTATGACGAGGCGCAGGCGCGGGCCATCGCCGACCGGATGGTGGCCAATCTGCATGCGATTCTGCAGGCGGCGGCATGATCGGTTTCATCTGCGCCATGCCGCTGATCTCGGCCCTGTTCGGCGCTTGCGGCGCGCCGCCCCCTTTCGCCACCGGCTATGTCGAGGGCGAATATGTGCTGATTTCGCCGCTGGTCTCGGCGCAGCTCATGGACCTGCCGGTGGCGCGCGGGGATCGGGTTGCCGCCGGGCAGGTGGTCGCGGTGATGGAGACCCGCGACGCCGAGATCGCCGTGGCGCAGGCGCGCGGCGCGCTGGCGCAGGCCGAGAACCAGCTGGCCAACCTGCAGGAGGGCAGCCGCCCCGAGGAAATCCGCGTGCTCGAGGCGGCGCTGGCCTCGGCCCGGGCGCAGGCGGCCGAGGCCGAGAAAGAGGTCGCCCGCCAGGAAAGCCTGCGCAGCCGCAACGTCACCTCGCAGGCGCAGCTGGACGAGGCGCGCACCTCGGTCGAGGTCGCGCGCGCCCGCGTCGCCCAGGCCGAGGCCGAACTGGCCGTGGCACGCCTGCCCGCCCGCCCGCAGGAGATCAGGGCGGCCCGCGCCGGGGTCGAGCAATCCATGGCCGCGCTGGAGGCGGCAAGCTGGCAGCTGGATCGGCGCAGCCTGACCGTGCCCGCGCCGGGCGTGGTGTTCGACCTGATCCGCCGCCCCGGCGAACTGGCCGGCCCATCGGCCCCGGTCCTGTCCTATCTGCCCGACGGTGCGGTCAGGCTGCGGCTTTACGTTCCGCAGGCCGAAATCGCGCGCGTCAAGGTCGGCGACCGGCTGCGGGTGAATTGCGACGGCTGCCGGGACGGCGCGGCCACCGTCACCTATGTCTCGGACAAGGCGGAGTTCACGCCGCCGGTCATCTATTCGCTGCAGAACCGCCAGAAACTGGTCTATCTGATCGAGGCGCGCCCCGATGACGGCGAGGCGCTGAAGCCCGGCCAGATCGTCGATGTGGCGCTGTCGCCATGAATGTCATCGACGTGCAGGGCCTGACCCGAAGCTTTGGCGCCCGCAAGGTGGTCGACGGCGTCTCGCTGGTCGTCGAAAAGGGCGAGATCGCGGGTTTCCTGGGCCCAAACGGGTCGGGCAAGACGACCTGTATCCGCATGCTCTGCGGGCTTCTGACGCCGGATGCGGGCAGCGGCCGGGTGCTGGGCCATGACATCTGCAGCCAGCAGGGCGCGATCCGGCGGCAGATCGGCTACATGACGCAGCGGTTTTCCTTTTACGAGGATCTCTCGATCGCGGAAAACCTGAATTTCGTGGCCGGGCTATACGGGCTGCCGCCCGGTGCGGTGCGCGACACGCTGGCGGATCTGGGCCTGACCTCGCGCAGGGGGCAACTGGCGGGCAGCCTGTCGGGCGGCTGGAAGCAGCGCCTTGCGCTGGCCGCCTGCATCATGCACCAGCCGCAACTGCTGCTGCTGGACGAGCCGACCGCCGGCGTCGATCCCAAGGCGCGGCGCGAATTCTGGGACGAGATTCACGCCCTGTCCGCCCGCGGCCTGACCGTGCTGGTCAGCACCCATTACATGGACGAGGCCGAGCGCTGCCACCGGATCAACTATATCGCCTATGGCCGGCTGGCCGCGCGGGGCTCGGTCGCACAGGTGATCGAGGATGCGGGGCTGGTCACCTATACCGTGACCAGCGCGCGCCCCGGTCTGATCGCCAGCCGCCTCTCTGGCGCGCCCGGCGTCGAGCAGATCGCGCCCTTCGGCGCCACGCTGCATGTCACCGGCACCGACCGCGCGGCGCTTGAGGGCACGCTGCGCGCGGCGGGCGTGGAGTTCCGGCCCACGCAGACCAGCCTCGAGGATGTCTTTATCCGCCTGATGGAGCAGAGCGAGGACAACATGGCATGACCCTGCTGTCCCTGTCCCGCCTGCGCGCGCTGCTGGTCAAGGAGATGATCCAGATGCGCCGCGACCGCGTCACCTTCGCGATGATGCTGGCGGTGCCGCTGATGCAGCTTTTGCTGTTCGGCTATGCGATCAACAACGACCCCAAGCATCTGTCCGCCGCATTGGTCGCGCCGACGCAGGACCGGTTCACCCGCGCCATGGTCTCGGCGCTGGAACTGACCGGCTATTACCAGTTCCGCCATCCCGCCGCCACGGCCGCCGAGGCCGAGGCGCTGATCGCGCGCGGGGATGTGTCCTTTGTCGTCACCGTGCCTTCGGATTTCGGGCGGCGGGTGCAGCGCGGCGAGGATCCGCAGATCCTGATCGAGGCGGATGCCACCGATCCCTCGGTCGCCTCGGGGGCGATCTCGACCCTGGGCACGGTGGCGGCGGATGCGCTGAGCCGCGAGCTGGGCGCGACCTCGGGCGCCGCGCCGCCGGTCGATATCGTGGTGCATCGCCGCTATAATCCCGAAGGGCTCACCCAGTACAATATCGTGCCCGGCCTGATGGGGGTGATCCTGCAGATGATCCTGGTGATGATGACCTCGATGGCGCTGACCCGGGAAATCGAGCGCGGCACGATGGAGAACCTGCTGGCCATGCCCGCGACGCCGGCCGAGATCATGCTGGGCAAGGTGATGCCCTATATGGCGGTGGGCGCGGTGCAGGTGGCGGTCGTGCTGGTCGCCGCGCGCGGGCTGTTCGGGGTGCCCTTTGTCGGCAGCTTCTGGCTGCTCGGGGCGGGGATCTTCGTCTTTGTGCTGGCACTGGTGATCCTGGGATATCTGATCTCGACCGCCGCGCGGACGCAGATGCAGGCGATGCAGCTGACTTTCTTTGTCTTTCTGCCCTCGATCATGCTGTCCGGGTTCATGTTTCCGTTTCGCGGCATGCCGCTTTGGGCGCGGATGCTGGGCGAGGTCCTGCCGCTGACCCATTTCCTGCGTCTGATCCGGGGCGTGATGCTGAAGGGCGCGGGCTACGCGGATGTCGCCCGGCCGCTGGCCGCGCTGAGCCTGTTCGTGCTGATCTTTGGCGCGCTGGCGCTGCTGCGCTTTCGGCGGACGCTGGATTAGCCGCCCCGGGCGATCAGCCTTGCGGCATCGGCCAGCGGCAGCAGCGGCGGCATGCCCGAAGGGGTCGCGACGTAATGCGGCACCCATTCGGGATCGAACTTGGCCTTGAAGGCGCGCAGCCCCTCGAAATTGTAGAAGGCGCCGCCATGGCGATAGGCGATGTCGCCGAAACGGTCCCAGAGCCGGCCGCTGCGTTGCGGCGACAGGCCCGACAGCGGCGCCATGCCCAGCGAGAAGCGGCCGAATCCCCGCGCCTTCATCCGCAGCATCAGTTCGGTGAACAGGAACTCCATCGTGCCGGCCGGTGCGCGCGCGGCATGGCGCATCAGATCGACGCTGCAGGTGGTCCGGCTGTCGGTCATCAGCAGATTGGCAAAGGCGACCGGGGTGCCTTCGTGATGGACCACGACCAGCGGCCAGCGGTCCAGCCAGCGGCGGTGAAAGCGGCCGACGGAAAAGCTTTTCTCCTGCGATTTCTTGGCCGCCAGCCATTCGTCCGAGATCGCCCGCAGCCGCAGCATCAGCCCGTGGTCATGGGGCGGCGCCAGCAGTTCCAGCGTCAGCCCGTCGCGGAGGGCGCGGTTATGGGCCGCGCGCAGTTTCTTGCGCCTGGGCCCGTCCAGCGAAAAGCGGCTCAGATCGATCACCGCCTCTTCGCCCATCTTGTGCAGCGTCATGCCCAGATCCAGCATCAGCGGCACGCTTTTCGGGCCGATCTGGTAAAACACCGCGCGCGCACCGTCGCGCCGCGCGGTATCGACAAAGCTGTAGGCGACCTCCTCGGCGGACTCGGCCGGGCCCACGGGCGCGCCATAGGCCAGCCATGAATTGCCCGAGACGCCGAACATCACAAAGGCCTTGCGGTCGTCGGAAATCATGATCGTCTTGTCGCCGGTCAGCGCGAAGCAGGCGGCGGGCGTGTCGCTGGCCATGGCGATGTCGCGGGCGGTGGCCAGATCGTCCTCGCCGGGGGGCTGGGGGCGGAAACGCGGCGTCCGCAGCAGCAGGAACAGCGACCCCGCGCCGACCAGCAGGCTGGCCAGCAGCCCCGAGCGCAGGGCCCGTGGCGCATTCGCGTCGGCGGCGAACTGCCACCATAATTCATGCGCATAGGGCGTGCTCTTATGGGCAAAGAACAGCACGAATCCGACGCCCAGGATCGCCGCCAGCAACAGCACCACCCAGCCCGGCGTCAGCGCCGAATGGGTCAGCAGCGAGCGGCGGTGAAAGGCGCCGCGGAACGGCATCAGGATCGCAACGCCCAGGATCAGCGACAGGACCTGCTCTGTCTCGATATTCTGCGCCAGCGAGACGGCGGCCCCGGCCAGCATCGCCAGCACGGTCAGCCACAGCGCCCCCAGGCTGCGCCGCACCAGCCCCAGCGACAGCACGATCAGCAGGGCGCCAAGCGCGCTGCCCAAGAGCGCCGAGCCCTCGACGAAGGCCAGCGGAAACAGCGCCTCGGCGGTCTCGGCCGCCTCGGTAAAGGGCGGCAGCAGCGAAGACAGCGACATCCACAGGCCCGAGCCGAAGACCATGACCGCCAGCAAAAGCGGCGCCAGCGGCTCGACCGCGCGAAAGGCCGGCTCGGTGGCGGTGAACAGCCGCCCGATGCGGGTCAGGCGCGGGTCGGCGGCGACGGCGCGCCAGGCCTCGAACAGCGCCAGCAGGACCAGCGCCACGGCAAAGGGCACGAGGTAATAGATCAGCCGGAACAAAAGCAGCGCCGCCGCGATCTTGTCGATCCCGGCCGAGGAGGGGAGCGCGGCGATGATCACCGTCTCGAACACGCCGACGCCGCCGGGCACGTGGCTGACGATGCCGGCCATGGTGGCGGCGGCGAATATCGCCAGGAAATTCAGGAAATCCGGTGCTCCGCCGGGCAGCAGCAGATACAGCGTCAGGGCGGAAAAGCCGATATCGCCGATGCTGATCAGCAGCTGCGCGAGAATGCTGACGGGCGAGGGCGCGCTGATCGTGAAGCGGCCGATCCTTTGCTGCCGCCGGGTGACCGAGGCCCAGATCAGCGGCCCGAGGATCGCCGCGATCGCAAGGATCGCCAGCAGCCGCACCAGGGGCGCGCCCAGCGGCAAAAGCGAGGCCAGCGCCGTCGGATGCACCGCCAGCGCCGTCAGCCCGACCAGCGTCGCCGCGATCCCGAAAGCGACCGAGGTAAAGGTCGAGACGGCGGCGATGTCATAGCCGTCAAGCCCCAGCCCGGAATAAAGCCGCCAGCGCACCGCCCCGCCCGAGACCGCCGTCAGCCCGATGGTATTGCCGAAGGCATAGGCCAGAAAGCCGCCCATCAGCGCCACCGGCGGCGGCAGGCGCTTGCCGATATGGCGCAGCGCCGACCAGTCGTAACAGGCCAGACAGGCATAGCCGGCCAGGGTGGCGGCCGTGGCTGCGCCGATCACATGCCAGGGCGTGCTGGCGATCTGATCCGCGACGGCAAGGATATCGACCGGGCCAAGCAGCCGGTACAGCGCCAGGATCCCGGCGCCGAACAGCGCCAGCGCCAGCAGATAGGGCAGCATGGCGCGCAGCCTGCCCCGGCCGGAGCCGCGCGGATCGCGCCGGCGCGGATCGGGGCTGTCCCTGCCGGGACGCTCGGTCAGTGTGGCGCTGCCGTCGGGCGTGGTCAATTCTGCCTGCTCTTTCCTCTGTGGCCTGGCCGCCCGTTTCCGGGCTCAGCCGCTTGCGCTGGTCAGATACACCCGCAGCAGGGCGGCGAACAGCCTATCTGCCATGCCCGGATGAAATACCCGACGTCGCATTTCCGGGGCAGCAAGACGCGCGATTCATGAAGGATTTGGAGGTGGGTACCGGAATCGAACCGGTCTTCACGGATTTGCAATCCGGTGCGTAACCTCTCCGCCAACCCACCGTTGCCGTAGCAGTGGCCGGGATTTAGCCTGTTCTTGCCTGCGGCGCAAGATCGCGTTTCCGCCCTGGGGCGCAAAACCGGCCTCCGAAGAAGGCGGGCCGATCGGACCGCGCGCGTCGCGGCTCAGGCCAGCCAGGCGCGGGCCCTGTCCAGATCCTCGGCCGAAAGCTCGTGCCCGGCGGGAACCGTCTGGCTGTCCAGATCGGCGCCGGCCCCGCGCAGCGCCTGTTCCAGCGCCGGGGCCATAAGGCCATAGGGATCGCGCGCGCCGCCAAGCATCAGCACGCGATGCCCGGACAGCGCATCCGGCGCCAGCCGCGGCGCGTCCTGTAGCACCTGGACGGCACGCAGCAGCAGCGCGTGGCGGATCGCCTGCGGCTCAAGCTGCAGGATCGCGCCGATCAGGTTGGCGCCGTTGGAATAGCCCAGGAACACCATCCGTTGCGGGTCCAGATCATAGGCGGCGACGGCATCCCTGACAAAGGCGGCGAAGGCCGTGGCCTCGGCGCGGATATCGGCCTGATCATAGGTCACCGTGTCGAAACGGCGAAACCAGCGGTTGATCCCTTCCTCGGTCGAGCGGCCGCGCACGCCAAGCAGGGTCGCGTCAGGCGCCAGACCATGGGCCAGTGGCATCAGGTCGGTCTCGTTTCCGCCGGTGCCATGCAGCAGGACGATGGTGCTGCCATCGGGGTTTGCCGGCCGGTGGAAGCGGTGGATGAAATGCAGATCGCGCATCGGCGTCCTTTCCTCGCCCGGCAGGGCGAATTGTGGCAGGATCACGCGCAGGGCCTCTGCGCGTGCCCTGTCATGGGGCGGGACGAACAGGGTTTCACCAAGATGCCGGGGCTCCTCGTCCAAGGTGAGGCCGGGGGCGTCCGTGGCATATTCCAGCAGGATTCCGGCACTATCGCGCACATAAAGCGACAGGAAATACTTCCGGTCATGCACGTTGGTCACGTCGCTGGCGTCCTTCAGCGCCAGTCGCATGCCACGTACGGCATCCGCATCGGGCGCGCGAAACGCGACATGGTCCAGGATGCCGGTGCCGGGGATGCCGGGAAAGAACCCGGTCGCATCCCGGATGTCGATCGCATCCCGGTCCGAGGTCATGCGCTGCACCGCCCCCTCGGCCCGATCGGCATGATAACCGAAACGCCGGATGAAATCCCGTGTTTCCGCCGGTTTTTCGGTCAAGAGCGTGACCGCCCGCAGCCGTGTCGGCGCGATCGGATCGGGCAGCGGCGCCGTCGCGGGCAGATCCGCGCCGACCAGCTTGACGATCACGCCATCGGGATCCCTGAGCCGCAGGACGGTCTCGCCCAGCTCGCGCATCGGCCCCTCGATCGGCACCCGCGCGGTCATGGCGCGGGTCAGCCATGTGCCGATGCTGTCCGGCGGCACGGCCAGCGCGATTTCGGCCACCTGGCCATGGCCGACGCGCCCCGGCGCACCGTCCTCCCAGACGAGAAAGGTGACGAGCGAACCCGGCGAGCCAAGCGCATCGCCGTAGAACAGGTGCAATTGCTCGCCATCCTCATAGCCGCCCGTGCGCTTTACCAGTCGCAGGCCCAGAAAGCCCACGTAGAAATCGACATTGGCCTGTACCCTGCGGGTGATGCCGGTGACGTGATGGATGCCGCTGGTCATCTGTCAGCCTCCGGCTTTCCCCGCTTCGCGGGCCAGAACGCGCATGACCGCGCCGTCCGAGGCCAGCCGGTCGTGCAGCGCTTGCAGATCGGGCCAGCCGCCGGTCCCCTCGGGCAGCATTTTCGCGGCCCAGCGGAGCATCGGAAAGGCATAGGCGTCGATGACCGAGCGCCGCCCCAGAATCCAGTCGCGACCGTCGAGATGACGCGCGAGCAGGCCCAGATATCGGCGGACCAGCCTGCGGCCCGCCTCTTGCACCGCGTCCAGATCGGCTTTTTCGCGGCTGGTGGTATAGCGCTGCGGGGTGAAGATCGGGAAAAAGCCGGGATGCAGGTCGCCGGTCAGGAAACTGGACCAGCGATCCAGTTCCGCCGCGCCGCGCGGCCCGGTGTCGCCCGCCAGATCGGCCTCGGGGTGCTTGTCGGCCAGATAGCGCAGGATGGCGCCGGCCTGGGTCAGAACCCAGCCGTCATCCTCGATCAGGGCCGGCACCGCGCCCGAGGGGTTGATCGCCAGAAGCTCCTGCGATCCGAATTCGACCGGCTGCGCCTCGTAGGGCGCGCCGATCCATTCCAGCACGATATGGGGCGCCAGCGAGCAGGCGCCGGTATGGTAAAGCAGCTTGGGCATGGCATCCTCGGTCGGTTGTCGGGCACACCCAAGGCAACGCTGTCGGGCGCCCGGAGTAAAGGCGCAAAATGCCGCGTATTCCGCAGCCGGACGGGGCGGCGCGATCAGGCGCTGTGCGCGCCCGCGGCGAGTTCCCTGACAAAGGCCAGAATCTCGGCGGTCGGGCGGCCCTCGCCGATCAGCTTGACGATGGCGCTGCCGACGACGCAGCCATCGGCCACGCCGGCGACGGCCCGCGCGGCCTCGGGGGTCGAGATGCCGAAGCCCACGACCACCGGCAGGCCGGCGCTGGCGCGGATGCGGGCGACCTCGGGGGCGACCTCGGCGGCATTGGCGGCGGGGCCGCCGGTGATGCCGGTCACGCTGACATAATAGACGAACCCGCTGGTGTTGCGGACCACGGCCGGCAGGCGGCGGTCGTCGGTGGTGGGGGTGGCCAGCCGGATGAAGTTCAGCCCGGCCGCCTGGGCGGGCAGGCACAGTTCGGCATCCTCTTCGGGCGGCAGATCGACGACGATCAGACCGTCCACGCCGGCCTCGGACGCCTCGGCCAGAAAGCGCGCGACGCCGCCCTCGCGGGCATAGATCGGGTTGTAATAGCCCATCAGCACGATCGGCGTGCGGTCGTCGTCCCGGCGAAAGGCGCGCACCATGTCCAGCACCCGGCCGACGCTGCCGCCGGCGGCCAATGCGCGCTGGCCGGCGGCCTGGATCGTCGGGCCGTCGGCCATCGGATCGGTGAAGGGCATACCCAGCTCGATGATGTCGACGCCGGCCGCGGGCAGGCCCCGCATGATTTCAAGCGAGCGGTCGAAATCCGGGTCGCAGCCCATCATATAGGCGACGAAGGCCTTGCGCCGGGCCTCGCCAAGCGCGGCGAAAGTGGTTTCGATCCTGGTCATGCTTCACCTCCGGGCAGATCGCTGATCCTCTAGCCGGAAAGCGCGGGTCAGTGCAATGGCGGGGTCAGAAGCTGCGATGCAGGCGCAACGACAGGAAGTTCACCCCGGGGTTGTCATCGCCGGTATCGGCATTCGACATATGCGCGATTGCCAGCGAGCCGGCCCAGTCCGGCGTCACCCGGTAGCCGATGGCAAGCTGGCTGCGGAATTCCAGGTCGTTGCCCAGATCGCGGTCGCTGTCGCCATGGTGATAATAGCCGGGCATTTCGCTGAATTCGAGAAACCAGCGCTCGCCGCCGAAATCGCGCCGAACGATCAGCCCGGCGCCCAGAAAGAAATCGTCGCCATTGTCCCAAAGCCCGGCGGCGCCCAGGCTGAAATCCAGTCCCCAGCGTGTGGCAAAGCTGCGCGCCTTGTATTCCAGCGATCCGAAAACCCGGTCATCCGTGCCGTTGCGGCTGTAATCCGAGCCTGCCAGGCCGATGATCAGTTCGTTGGCGCTGGCGATTCCGGGCACAGCCAGTGCCATGACGGCCAGGATTTTCAGTGCATGTCTCACGCCGCTCTCCGATTTTTTTGCTTCTTGGATCAAACCTCTTCTGGAAATCGTTTCGCGCGAAAACGACCAAGGGGCAACCCGGCCCGACCGGGAATGGCCGCGACGTCGCAATCCCGGCCAGGCATGGGGCCGCGCCCGCGCTGGCCGCTTGCGCCGGGGGCGGGTGGCGCTTAGAAGCTGCGCAATTCATCAACCATCCGCTACGCGAGGAACGGATCATGGGCTTTCGCATGGGAATCGTCGGTCTGCCGAATGTCGGCAAGTCGACACTGTTCAACGCGCTGACGAAAACCGCTGCCGCGCAGGCCGCGAATTTCCCCTTTTGCACGATCGAGCCCAATGTCGGTGAGGTCGCCGTCCCCGATCCGCGGCTGGACCGGCTGGCGGCGATTGCAGGCAGCAAGCAGATCATCCCGACCCGGATCACATTCGTCGATATCGCCGGCCTCGTGAAGGGCGCCAGCAAGGGCGAGGGGCTGGGCAACCAGTTTCTGGCCAATATCCGCGAGGTGGACGCCATCGCCCATGTGCTGCGCTGTTTCGAGGATGGCGACGTGACCCATGTCGAGGGTCGCGTGGACCCGATCGCCGATGCCGAGACGATCGAGACCGAGCTGATGATCGCCGATCTGGAAAGCCTGGAAAAGCGGCTGGCGAACCTCAGTCGCAAGATCAATGCCGGCGACAAGCAGGCGAAAGAGGATGCGCGGCTGATGCAGGCCGCGAAATCCGCGCTTGAGGCCGGCCGCCCCGCCCGCACCGTCGAGGTGGCCGAGGACGACCGCAAGGCCTGGAACATGCTGCAACTGCTGACCGCCAAGCCGGTCCTTTATGTCTGCAATGTCGAAGAGGACAGCGCCGCCACTGGCAACAGCCAGTCCGAACGCGTGGCCCGGATGGCGGCCGAACAGGGCGCCGGGCATGTCGTCATCTCGGCCCGGATCGAGGAGGAAATCAGCCAGCTACCCGCCGACGAGGCAGCGATGTTTCTTGCGGAAATGGGCCTTGCAGAGGCCGGTCTGGACCGCCTGATCCGCGAGGGCTACCAGCTGCTGGGGCTGGAGACCTATTTCACCGTCGGCCCCAAGGAAGCCCGCGCCTGGACCATTCACCGGGGCACGCTGGCGCCGCAGGCGGCCGGCGTCATCCATGGCGATTTCGAACGCGGTTTCATCCGTGCCGAGACGGTCGCCTATGACGATTACGTCACCTACAAGGGCGAGGCCGGCGCGCGCGAGGCCGGCAAGTTCCGCGTCGAGGGTAAAACCTATCAGGTGCGGGACGGCGACGTGCTGCATTTCCTGTTCAACGCCTGAACCGGACCTGCGATTGGCGGGGTGGCGCCCGTGATGCGCGGCGGCTTCAGTCGGAAAAGGCCTGGATCAGTTCCAGCACCGCAAGCACTTTGCGCGTATCGCTGTCCACGCGATAGATGCGGTCATTGTCGCGGTAATAGTTCCAGCCCCGCCGCCGCTCAAGATTGTAGCGGGCCAGATCATCGACGGGCCGGTAATCGCCGATGCGCAGCACCTCGCCCCGGTGGGGCCGGTGGTCGCGGTCGTATCTGCGGACCTGTCCGGGCGGCAGGCAGGCGCGGTTCTGCCGGACCAGCCCCGGCGGGCATCCCGCGCGCCAGGCGCGCTGGTCGCGATGCTCGCGTCGCTCGCGCTGTTCATGCCGGTCGCCGCGATCTTTCCTATGGCCCTTGCCGCGCCCCTCATCCGCAGCGGCGGGCATGGTAAGGCTGGTCGTCATCGCAAGGAGCACGGCAAGGCGGATGGCGCGTTTCATCAATTCCCTCATCGCTCGGACTGGCTGGGCTATTAACGCCGCGCCGGCCGCCAGGGTAGCGGCCCGTTTCGCCCGGTGGCGGCATTTCGCCGAAACTGCGCCGGCAAGGCTCGGGGCGGCTTTGCCCACGGCGGGTGGCATCATCGCGCAGGGCCTGAAACGCCGAAAGCGGCCCTTGGGCCGCTTTTCGTCTGCTCCCCATGGGAGGAATCTGGAGCGGGCGATGAGATTCGAACTCACGACCCTAACCTTGGCAAGGTTATGCTCTACCCCTGAGCTACGCCCGCGCCCCGTCCCGGTGGCTCGCGCCCGCCGGTGACGGGTCATTTATGGGACGATGCCGGGGGGCGCAAGGGGAAAATGCCGGGCCCGGCGAAAATATTTCGCCCCGCCCGGCCGCCGCCTTCTGGCCGCCCGGCCGCTTGACTTCGGATCCGGCTGCGCCAAGGCTGCCGGAAACGAGGTGCCGATGGAACTGCTGTCCGAATTTGTCCGTGACGCGCTGGTGCGGGGCGCGGACCGCGATCAGATCGCCCGCGCGCTGGCGGATGCCGGCTGGTCCGGGCACGAGATAGACGAGGCGCTGCACGGCTGGGAAACCGTGCCGGGCCTGCCGCCCGTGCCGCGGCCGCGCGCCTATGCCTCGTTCCGCGAGGCGGTTCTTTACGGTCTGCTGTTTCTGTCGCTCGCGATCATCGCCTGGCGGATCTGCGATCTGGGCATGGAGCTGATCGACCGGCTGATCCCCGATCCCGCGGATATCAGGACCTATCGGGCGGATGGCTCGATCCGCTGGCCGGTGGCGTCGCTGATCGTGTTCACGCCGCTTTTCGTCTGGCTCAGCCGCAAGGCGCAGGGGCAGATGCGCGACGATGCCGGGCAGCGGCGGTCACTGGTGCGCAAATGGTTCGCCTCGGTCACGCTGCTGCTGGCTTTGCTGGTGCTGCTGGGCGACGGCGTGACGGTCATCTTTACCCTGCTCAATGGCGAGCTGACGGCCCGCTTCGCCGCTAAGGCGGTGCTGGTCGCGGCCGTCGCGGCGCTGGTCTTTGGCTATTGCCGGGACGCTCTGGATGACTAGGGGCTGGAGCATGATCGCCATTGCGCTGCTGGCGGCGCTGGCCGTGATCCTCGGGCTGGTCGTCACCGGAGGCCCCGGCCGCGCGAGGATGGAGCGTCACGACGATGCCCGCATGCGCGACCTTGAGGCGCTGGACCGACAGGTCGTCTGCCTGGCGCATCGCGATGACGACCGCCTGCCGCGGAGGCTGGACCCGATTCCGCAATGCAACTGGCCGGTGCCGCTGACCGACCCCTATACCGGCGCGCCCTATCGCTACGAGGTCACGGGGCCGCGCAGCTACCGGCTTTGCGCGGGATTCGAGCTGCCGGTCCCCCCGGATCGCGCCCGCTGGGGCTGGGACGAAGAAGGCTGCATTCACCGCGAACTCCATTCCGCCCCGGCCGGGCGGTGGGTGCCGCGCCACCCAGCCGGCTATCGCGGCTGAAGGGTCCCGCCGGGGCGCATGGCGGCGGATCGGGGCCGAACTTGCCTTGGCTGCGAAAGCTGGATAGGAATATCCGACGAATTGCCTTGGTTACTTGCCGGCACCCCGCCGGCGCCGGGCATGCTGTTGGAGCAGGTTGTCCGATGATCGAATTCACCCCTTGGCCGCAGGATCTGGCCCAGCGTTACCGCGAGGCGGGCTACTGGATCGACCGGCCGCTGACGGGCATCCTGGACGCGCGCATGGCGGCCGAGCCGCAGGCCGCGGCGCTGGTCTGCGGCGCCCGTCGCCTCAGCTATGCCGATCTGGACCGGATGTCGCGCAATCTGGCCGCACGGCTGGCGCAGGCGGGGCTGGGCCATGGCGATACGGCCATCGTGCAATTGCCCAATGTGGCCGAGCTGTTCGTGGCCTTTTTCGCGCTCTTGCGCATCGGTGTCGCGCCAGTCAATGCGCTGTTCAGCCATCGCCGGCTGGAACTGACCGCCTATGCGCAGCAGATCGCGCCGCGCGTCGTCATCGCCTCGCGCCAGCACGAGCTGTTTCGCGACGACGCCTTTGCCGATGAACTGCGCGCCGGCGGGGTCGAGCATGTTCTGCTGCTGGGCGAGGATGCGCCGGAACGCGGCCTTGGCTTTTGGCTGCGCGACGGCGCCGAACTGCCGGCGCAGGCTGGTCCGACCCCGGCCGGTGAGGTGGCGTTTTTCCAGCTGTCCGGCGGCAGCACCGGCACGCCCAAGCTGATCCCGCGCACCCATAACGATTACGATTACAGCATCCGCGCCAGCGTCGATATCTGCGGTGTGACCGCGCGGACGCGGTTTCTCTGCGCGCTGCCGGCGGGGCATAATTTCACCATGAGTTCACCGGGCGTGCTGGGCGTCTTTCACGCCGGCGGCACCGTGGTCATGGCCCCGAACCCCGAGCCTCTGTCCTGTTTCGACCTGATCGCGGCCGAGCGGATCACCATGGTCCCGCTGGTCCCCCCCGCCGTCGCCCTGTGGCAGCGCGCGGTCGAGGATGACGCCAGCCGCCGCGACAGCCTCGCCTCGCTGGAGCTGATGCTGGTCGGCGGCGCCAGCTTTGCCGAGGCGACCGCCCGGCGCGTGCCTGAATTGCTGGGCTGCCGCTTGCAGCAGGTCTTCGGCATGGCCGAGGGGCTGGTGAACTATACCCGGCTGGACGACCCCGACGAGATCGTCTTTACCACCCAGGGCCGGCCGATCAGCCCCGATGACGAGGTTCGCGTGCTGGACGAGGACGGCGAACCCGTGCCCGACGGCACGCCCGGCGCGCTGGCCACGCGCGGCCCCTATACGTTTCGCGGCTATTATCGCAGCCCGGAGCATAACGCCCAGGCATTCGACCGGGACGGGTTCTATCACTCGGGCGATGTGGTGGTACGTGAAAACGGCTATCTGCGCGTGGTGGGCCGGATCAAGGACCAGATCAACCGCGGCGGCGAAAAGATCGCGGCCGAGGAAATCGAGAACCTGCTGGTCCGCCATCCCGACATCACCCATGCCGCGCTGGTCGCCGCGCCGGATGCCCATCTGGGCGAGAAAAGCTGCGCCTTTCTGGTCCTGCGCGACGGGCTCGACCGGCTCGGCCCGCCGGTGCTGCGCCGTCACCTGCTGGAACTGGGCGTGGCCGAATACAAGCTGCCCGACCGTTTCCGCTTTCTGCCCGAACTGCCGCTGACGGCGGTGGGCAAGATCGACAAGCGCCGCCTGCGCGACAGCCTGGCGGCGGAGAATGCCTGAAAGGACGAGGATGGACATCGCCACGAAAAGCCAGATCAGCCGCGAATGGCTGACCGCCCATATCCGCAACCTGATCGAGGACGATTGCGAGATCGAGCCGGCCGAAAACCTTGTCCTTTACGGGCTGGATTCCATCGCCGTGATGACCTTTGCCTCGGAGTTGAAGCAGATGGGCGTCGAGGCGAGTTTCGAGGAACTGGCCCGCGAGCCCACGCTGGACAGCTGGTGGGCGCTGATCTCGTCGCGGCTTTAGGCTCAGGCGCGCAGCGTCGCGCCGCCATCCACAAAGAGGTCGGCCATGGTGACATGGCCCGCCTGATCCGACAGCAGATACATCACCGCATCCGCGACATCCTGCGGTTTCGCCAGCTTCTTCATCGGGATGCCGGTGCGGTAATATTCCAGGCTGCCCTCGATCACCGCGCGTTCGCCGGCGCCGCCGTCATCGCTCCACATGCCGGTCTGCATCGGCGTCAGGGTCGAGCCGGGCGCGACGATATTGCAGCGCACGCCATGGCCGGCCAGTTCCAGCCCCAGACAGCGGATCAGCATGGTCACCGCGGCCTTTGACGCGGCATAGGCGCCCATGTTCACGCGCGGCACATTCGCGGCGTTCGAGCTGACCGCGACGATCGCCCCGCCGCCATTCCCGACCATGGCGCGGCCCATGACGCGGGTGGCGTTGAATGTGCCGTTGGTATTGGTGTCGATGACGCGCTGCCAGTCCTGCGGCGCCATTTCCAGCAGAGGGGCCATGGCCAGGATGCCGGCGGCATGGACGCCAAGGCCAAGCGGGCCGTGTTCGGCCTGCACCGCGCGGACCAGCGCCTCGGCCGCCTCGGCGTCGCGCACATCCAGCGGGCGCGGGATTGCGCCTTCGGGCAGGGTGGCGGCGGCCAGCGCGGTTTCCGTATCGCTGGCGATGACACGCGCGCCGGCATCCAGCAGGGCGTGGGTCACGGCCTGTCCGATGCCCCCGGCCGCGCCGGTCACGATGGCCAGCTTTCCGTCGAATCCCGTCAGTTGCATCACGCGGCCCCCTTGCCGTCCAGCGCCGCCAGCGCCCGATCCGTGGCCAGCGGCACGCCGCAGGTCGCGGCGATCCAGCCCATGGCCATATCCTGTTTCTCGCGGCTGAAATCGGCCTGGGCGTCGGCGACGGCGAAGGCTTCGATGTCGCGCTGAAAGGCCTCGGCCGCGGTGGCGAGGCAGCCGATATGCGCATAGATGCCGCAGATCATCAGCTGGTCGCGGCCCCGCGCCCGCATCAGGGTTTCCAGATTCGCGCGCTGAAAGGCGCTGTAGCGATGCTTGACCAGCACGATATCCCCTTCCTCCGGGGCCAGTTCGGGCAGGATCTCCTCGTGCTCGGGAATGGCCTGCATGCCCGGACCCCACAGATCGGCCTGCAATCCGCGATCGGGGCGGAACTGGTTGCCCTTTTGCGCGGTGTAGAAGACCGGCACGCCCGCCGCCCGCGCCGCCGCGATCAGCCGCGCCATATTCGCCACTGCCGGGGCCAGCGGCGCGCCGGCGGCAAAGGGGCGGCAGAAATAGCGCTGCATGTCGTGGATCAGCAGGGCCAGCCGGTCGCGCTGCGGCTGCCAGGGACCGCGCGGGGCGGGCAGATCGGCCGGGCCGGGCAGGTCATAGGGGGCAATTCCGGGCAGGGCCATCAATGGCTCTCCTTGCATTCGCGCCGGCTGTCGGGGCGCGCGACCTTGGCCAGTCCGGCATCCGCCGGCAGACCAAGCGCGGCCAGAAGGGCGCCGAATTTCGCGCCGGTTTCCGCCGCTTCGGCCATCGGGTCGGAACCGGGCACGATCCCCGCCCCGGCGTAAAGCCGCGCCTGCCCGCCGCTGATCTCGGCGCAGCGGATCGCGACATACCAGGCTCCGTCGCCGCGATTGTCGCACCAGCCGACGGCCCCGGCATAGAAATCGCGCGGCACGGGTTCCAGCACCTTGATGAACCCCGCCGCCCGGTGGCTCGGCACGCCGCAGACCGCCGGCGTCGGATGCAGGGCCGAGGCCAGCAGCACCGAGGGCGTCGCGGGATCCCTGAGCTCGCCCTCGATCCGGGTGCCCAGATGCCACATGCTGCTGGTCGAGGTCAGCCGGGTGCCCTGCGGACAGCCCAGCTGCCGGCAATAGGGGGCGAGCGTGTCCAGGATCGCCTCGACCACAAGCGCATGTTCGCGCTGATCCTTGGCGGAATGTTCCAGCCCATCGGCGGCCTGCCGGTCGATCCGCGGATCGCCGCTGCGCCGGGCCGAGCCGGCCAGCGGGTGCGAGGCGACGCGCGCGCCCGTTTTTTCGACCAGCAGTTCCGGCGTGGCGCCGCACAGCGTTCGCGGATGATCCGCGCCCGGCAGTTGCGGCAATGCCACCTGAAAGGCGGTGACGCTGCTGTCGGCCCCCAGCCGCGACATCAAGGCGTCGATGGCGATCGGCGCGGCGGATTCGACCAGCAGGGTACGCGCCAGCACGATCTTTTCCAGCGCATGATCGGCGCCGGCCTCCTGCGCCATGATCTGCAGCGCCCGGGCGACGGCAAGGGCATAGTCGGGGGCCTCGGGTTCGGGGCGCAGGCTGCTGCCGCGCAGATCCAGCGGTCGGGGCGTCACGGCGATATGGGCGGATTTCCGGGCGCGGCACTGCCAGAGACAATCATCCGCCTCGCGGTGAAAGGGCAGCGCGCCGCCGATGATCTCGTCCGGGCCGGCCCCGGCCATCGCCCCGGCGATGCGCGCGGCCAGCGTGCCGGCATCGCCGCGCGGCAGCGGCCTTGCCGGGCCGAGCCCCTGGACGCAGCCGCCCGCCCCGTCAAAGCGGAACGGGATGCGGCCGGTTGCGACTGTTGCATCTGCCTGGGACGGCGCTGGCGGAGAATGCGTCATTTCAGTCTCATGAATGCCGGATGCCGTGGCGGTGCGGCGCGGCCCGAAAAATGCATCGTTCCGAAGCAAGGCGTTGAAAAAAAATCACAAAAACGCCCGTTTCGAGTCGATGCGGCGCAATCTGTCAAAGCGCCCCCGAAAAGGCAAGTAAAAACATCGGAAATTATGCCCTATCGGTGAACAGGCGCGCGGGAACCCGGACAAGGGTTGCTGTGTTGCAGCACGTAGCCGCGACACGAGGGTCCGAATGAACAGCCATGCCGTGAATCATCCCGATGAGCAGGTTTTCGATCTGTCCCGCGCGAAACTATGCGTGATCGTCAACATGGGCTCGGGGCGCAAGGCCGGCGACGACATCGCCGAGCGGCTGCGCGAGCGGCTTCGGGATCAGGTCGCGCAACTGGACATCCGGCGGGTCGAAAAGGGCAGCGATCTTGTCGATCTGGCGCGGCAGGCGGTCGAGGACGGCGCCGATGTGATCGTCAGCGCCGGCGGCGATGGCACCCAGGCGGCGATTGCCAGCGCCATTGCCGGCACCGATGTGGCGATGGCGGTGATCCCCGGCGGAACCTTCAACTATTTCGCCCGTGATCTGGGCTGGGAAACCGTTGACGAGGCGCTGCGCCTGTTCGACGCGCCGCGCCTGCGCCATGTTCATGTGGGCGAGGTGAACGGGCTGATATTTCTGAACAATATCAGCCTGGGCGCCTATCCCGAAGTGCTCAAGCGGCGCGAAAGCATCTATCGCCGCTGGGGGCGTTCCCGCATTGCCGCCTATTGGTCGGCGATCGTCGCGCTGTGGAGCCTGCGCCACCCGCTGCGCCTGACCGTCGAGGCCGAGGGCCAGCGCCACGAATTCACCACCGCGCTCGCCTTCGTGGCGAAAAGCGCCTATCAGCTGGAGATCTTCGGGCTGGAGGGCGCCGACTGCATCCGCGACGGGCATCTGGCGCTGCTGGTCGCGCGGGCGCGCAGGCCCGCGCCGCTGGTGCGCGCGGCGCTGCGGCTGGCCTTTGGCAAAAGCGCGCGCTACGCCGATTTCGATCTGGTTTGCGCCGACAGTATGCGGATCGAGGCGGTCCCCGCCCATGAATATGTCGCCCATGACGGCGAAAAGACATGGATGGATTCGCCCTTCGAGGTCCGGGTCCGGCATGACGCGCTCAAGGTGCTGGTCCCGGCGCAGGATGCGGTACAGGATGGGGCATGACCCGCATCCTGCATCTTTCGGACCTGCATTTCGGATATGAACGCCAGGCGCTGGTCGCGCCACTTCTGGACAGGGTGAACGCGGCGCGGCCCGATCTGGTGGTCGTGACGGGCGATCTGACGCATCGCGGCCGCTCGGGCCAGTTCGCGGCGGCGGGGTCCTTCCTGCGCCGGATCGAGGCGCCGCTGATCGCCGTGCCGGGCAATCACGATATCCCGCTGTTCAAGCTGACCGCCCGGCTCGCGCGGCCCTATCGTCGCTATTGCCGGGCCATCGCGAATGACCTCGAACCGGTGGCGCATGTCGGGCATGTCCGCGTGCAGGGGGTGAACAGCGTCGATCCGACGGCCTGGCAGCGCGGTGTCATCACCGGCGCGCAGGTCAGGCGGGTGATCGGCAATCTGGATCCCGGCTGCACCAATATCCTCGCCCTGCACCATCCGATGCAGCAGCGCCCCGAGGTGGACAAGATGCTGATGAAGGGCGCGCCCGAGGCCCTGCGGGACCTGCAATCCGCCGGGCTGCATGTGGTGCTGAGCGGGCATCTGCATGTCTGGTCAGCGGGCGCCTTTCTGCGGGACGGGCAGGGCGGCGTCCTGCAGGTTCAGGCCGGCACCGCGCTTTGCAACCGTCCGGGGGATCGCCAGAACGAATTCGCGGTGCTCGATTTCGACGGCCCCGAGCTGTGCATCACCCGCCATGTCGCGCCGATGTCGGAACCGGGCTTTCTGCCGCCCGAGCAGATGCGCTTCAGCCGCCGCGACGGGGGCTGGAAAAGCCTCTGAGCCTGCCGGGGACGGCGGGCATGATTGCCTTTGCCGGCCGCTCGTCGCATGATGCAAGGCCCTTGTCGCCGGATCGTGATGAAGCCCAGAAAAACCACCCCGCCCCGCGCGCCGCGCCCGGTGACGCAGCCCCTGTCGCCGCCCGCTCCGCAAACCGTCGCGCTTGCCGCCGATCCGGCGGCGATGGAGATATTCCTCGTCGCCACGCCGGGGCTTGAGGAGCCGCTGGCCGACGAGGCCCGCGCCCTTGGCCTTGATGCCCATGTCCAGCCGGGGGGCGTGAGCTTCACCGGCGGCTGGGCAGATGTCCGGCGCGCCAATCTGGAAATTCGCGGCGCGACGCGCGTGCTGGCGCGGATCGGATCGTTTCGGGCCATGCACCCGGCGCAACTGGACAAGCGGGCGCGGCGCTTTCCCTGGGGCGACTGGCTGCGCGCCGATATCCCGGTCCGGGTCGAGGCCAGCAGCCGCAAGTCGCGCATCTATCACGCCGGCGCCATCAGCCAGCGGATCGAGGCCGCCATTCGCGACAGCCTGGGCGCGCCGGTCGCCGATGATGCGCCGGTCACGCTGAAGGTCCGGATCGAGGACGATCTGTGCACGATCAGCGTCGATACATCGGGCGAGTCGCTGCACAAGCGCGGCCACAAGCAGGCGGTCGGCAAGGCGCCGATGCGCGAAACCATGGCGGCGATGTTCCTGCGCCAATGCGGCTTTGACGGGCACGAGCCGGTGCTGGACCCGATGTGCGGCTCGGGCACCTTTGTCATCGAGGCGGCCGAGATCGCCGCGGGGCTGCATCCCGGGCGGATGCGCGGCTTCGCCTTCGAGCATCTGCCGGGCTTCGATCCCGAGGCCTGGGCCGACCAGCGCAAGCATGTCGCGACCCCGCCCGCGATCACCTTTCACGGCAGCGACCGCGATGCCGGCGCGATCCGCATGAGCCATGAGAACGCCGCCCGCGCCGGGGTCGGCGGCTGGTCCGATTTCCAGAACCGGGCGATCGGCGATCTGATCCGCCCCGAAGGCCCGCCGGGTCTGGTCATCGTCAACCCGCCCTATGGCGCCAGGATCGGCAACAAGGGGCCGCTTTTCGGCCTGCACGCAGCCCTGGGCGCGGTGCTGCGCGAACGGTTCGGGGGCTGGCGCGTCGGCCTGGTCACCAGTGACGGGCAGCTGGCGCGCGCCACCGGCCTGCCGTTTCGCGAGCCCGGCCCCTATGTCGCCCATGGCGGGCTGAAGATCCGGCTCTACCGGACCGGACCGCTTTAATCCTTGCCGTGACGGCTGGCGGGCCGGCGGGCCGGCCAGCGGGGCAGGAGGGGCACCTCGAGCAGGTCGCCGGGCCGGACCAGCCCGGCCAGGCGGATCAGGTCGCGCCGCGCCATGGCGATGCAGCCCGCGGTGGCAAAGCCCGGCCGGCGCCATTGATGCAGGAATATCGCCGATCCCCTGCCCGGTCGCGCGTCCGGCCAGTTCCAATCCGTCACCAGCACGATGTCATAGAGCGGATCGGCCCGCCGCAGCGCCTCGTGCCCGGGGGCAAAGGGCGCGCGCACCAGCTGGTTATATTCCGAATGCGCCGCGTCGTCGCACCACAGATCGCGCGGCAGGATCGGCCGCGCCCAGTCGGCGGGCCGCGCCAGCCGGTCGGGGCGGTAAAGCAGCCCGACCAGACGATGCCGGCCGACCGGGGTCGCGCCGTCGCCCTCGTGCTTGGTCGTGGTAAGGCCGCCGCGCCCGACCGAGCACGGGATCACGCGGCGGCCGGCGCGCAGCCCCATGGGCGTCAGGAGCAGCCTCACAGCAGATGGCCCGATTTCTGCGCCTTGATGTCCAGATAGCCGGTATTGTGCCGGTTGCGCGGGGTGATCAGCGGCACGCGCTCGGTGACCTCGATGCCCTGATCCTGCAGCATGGCGACCTTGCGCGGGTTGTTGGTCATCAGCCGCACCGAAGCGAAGCCCAGTCTTTTCAGGATGCCGGCGCCAATGCGGAAATCGCGCTCGTCATCCTCGAAACCCAGGCGGTGATTGGCCTCGACCGTGTCGAAGCCCTGATTCTGCAGGGCATAGGCGCGCATCTTGTTGGCCAGACCGATGCCGCGCCCCTCCTGGTTCAGATACAGAAGCACGCCTGCGCCCGCCTGTCCCATGGCGGCCAGCGCGGCATGCAGCTGCGGGCCGCAATCGCATTTCAGGCTGCCCAGAACATCGCCGGTGAAACAGGCCGAATGCAGCCGCGCCAGAACCGGGGCGTCGCGGGGCGGGGCGCCGATCTCGACCGCGTAATGTTCGGTCGCGCCGTCATCGGGGCGAAAGATATGCAGCCTGGCGTTCTCGGCCGCGAGGAGCGGCAGGCGCGCGGCGGCGACCGGGGCCAGGGCGGCCTCGGTCGCCAGCTGCGCCAGCGCCGGGCCGGGCGGCAGCCGGGTCAGCCCCTCGGGCGGGGCGTCCGAGGGCACCAGCAGCACGGCAGGCAGAAGCTGCGCCGATTTCGCCAGCGCGATGGCGGCGCGATGGGGCAGGGTGTCGCCGCCGCGGGCGCAGCGGAACGGCCCCTTCATCGGCGTCATCAGGTCGCCCGCCGGATCGGCCAGCGCGCGCAGCCAGTCGGGGCTGGCGTCGCGCGCCACCTCGACCCGGGCGATGTCGCCGTCATAGACGCGCGCCTTGAGCGTCTCGGCCCGCCGGCCGGTGATCGCCAGAACCGCGGGGCCGAGGTCCAGCATGGCGCGCACCCGCCCGGGCGACACCGTCTCGGCCGCCGCCGCCAGATGGTCGCCGATCAGCACCGGCAGGCCCATGCGCAGATCGGCGCGGGCGCGCGAGAGGGTCTCGGTCAGGGTCGGGATCAGGCTCATGGCACCTGCGGAATTGAAACAAACTGAAACATAGGGCGTTTTTCCGACAACTCCATGTGAGAATTGCTGCAATGCGCTGGACGCGGCCCCGGCTCGGCCACAGGTTTCCGCCATAACGTCAAAGGAGGCAAGAATGGCCGGACTGAAAAAGATCCTGCTGGTGGACGACGAAGAGGATCTGCGCGAGGCGCTGGCCGAGCAGCTGACCGCCACCGAAGACTTCGAAGTGTTCGAGGCCGGCACCGGCGCCGAGGCCGTCGAGGCCAGCAAGGGCGCGATTTTCGACCTCGTGGTGCTGGATGTCGGCCTGCCCGATACGGACGGGCGCGAATTGTGCAAGCGGCTGCGCAAGCAGGGCATCAAATGCCCGGTGGTGATGTTGACCGGGCATGACACCGATGCCGACACGATCCTGGGGCTGGACAGCGGCGCCAACGACTATATCACCAAGCCGTTCAAGTTTCCCGTGCTGCTGGCGCGCCTGCGGGCGCAGCTGCGCACGCATGAGCAGTCCGAGGACGCGATCTTCCAGCTTGGACCCTATACCTTCAAGCCGTCGATGAAGATGCTGATCGACGCCAAGGACCGCAAGATCCGCCTGACCGAAAAGGAAACCAATATCCTGAAATTCCTGTACCGGGCGCAGGACGGGGTGGTGGCGCGCGATGTGCTGCTGCACGAGGTCTGGGGCTATAATGCCGGCGTCACGACGCATACGCTGGAGACCCATATCTATCGCCTGCGCCAGAAGATCGAGCCCGATCCCTCGAACGCGCGGCTGCTGGTCACGGAATCGGGCGGCTACCGTCTGGTCGCCTGACCGGGACCGGCCGGAACCCGCGACCGCCGTCGCGGGTTGCCACCAAGAAGCCCAGTGGCCGGCGGATGCGGCCACCGGAACGGCCCGGCCCCGGTGCGATCCGGCGGCCGGGCCTTTCGTCATCCGGGCGGGGGCGGGGTGGTCTTGCGGGTCAGGCGGGCACCTGTTCGTGACAAAGCTGTTCCGCCTCCTCCTCGGCCAGCACGACATTCAGCAGGTGGCAGTAGCGCTGACCGTTCTGCCGCAACTCGTGATGCCGGCATTCGCGGCAGATGCCGAACATTTTCGTTCCCGTCCGCGCCACGCGATCGGCCAGGCTGCGCGCCAGAAGGCGCTCCAGCATCGCCTGATCGGCGTCGTTCATGCCGGTGTCGGCGCATCGGTCGGCATTGGCCGCCCGCAGCGCCGCCCGCCCCGCCTCTGTCAGCCGATAGCGGATCGACCGCCGGTCATCGGCCAGGCGCTCTTCGCTGACCAGCCCCTTGGCCTCAAGCGATTTCAGCGTCTGCGACATGGTCCCGCGCGTGGTGCCCAGATAGTCGGCGACATGCGAGGGCGAGCGTGAAAAGCGGTTGGCATTGGCCAGATATTCCAGCGCCACCACCTGCACCGCATTCAGCTGCGCGGAGCGCATCAGCGCGGCGTCAAGCCGGGCGTGGCGGTTGATCAGCAGGCGGATCCGGTCGCGGTGGTTCATCCGCCATATATATTCGAGTCGAAATCACCTTGCAATAGTATCGACTCGCTACTATAAAGGGTCTGGCCAAAGCAACGGAGGACCGAAGGATGATCAGGCTCACAGTTTCACTTGCGGCGCTTGCCCTTGGCGCCGGCGCCGCGCTGGCGGACGAAAATCACGCCATCGACCAGGAAAATGCGGTGAAATCGGCCGCCGATCAGGCGATCACCGCGTCGTTTGACATTCTGGCCGCCCATGCCACGCGCAATGGCCAGACCGTCACCTTTCGCATGACCACCAACGGGGTCGCGGGCGCCGACACGCCCGAGCCGGCGGGGCAGCTGGGCGGCGCGCCGGTGCTGTCCTATGTCTGGCCGACCTCGCTCGATCCCTCGGCGGTCGGGTTCGAGGGCAAGACCGGCATCCTGGCCTTTGCCGCCACCAGCCACCCGGATTTCGACGACACCCCCCTGTTCGACGAGGATGCCGACGGCGATCCCGCCAATGACGGCACAAAATGGCACAGCCATTGGGTGGTGCTGACCCCGACCGAGGCCTGCGGCGAGGGCGCGCTGGGCGTGCGCGACATCCCCGAGGGCGAAACGCCCGCCCTGCCGCCGACCTGGCCCGGCCTGCCGATCTTTATCGACAGCCCCGGCTATACGCCGGTCTTCGACGGCCCCGAAATCGCGGTCACGGTGCCCTTTGCCGCGCCGGTCGAAACCGCCGGCATCTCCTATGACGGCGTGACCTCGGCCCTGCGGGTGCATGCGAATATCCATGCGCCGCTGCTTTGCGTCACCGATGTCTTCGACATCGCCTCGGGCGATCTCAGCCTGCCGGGCAGGGTGGAATGACGGGCCGGGTTTCGCGCATCCTGACGCGGTGGTGGACAAGCGCCGGGCGCACCCCTAGGGTCCGCCCCGACGAAAGGAGCGCCCCATGTTCACCATCGCCACCTGGAACATCAACTCGGTCCGCCTGCGCGAGACGCTGGTCGCCCGCTTCCTGACCGAGGAGGCGCCCGATATCCTGTGCCTGCAGGAAACCAAGAGCCCGGTCGAGAAGATCCCGCTGGCGGCCTTTCACGCGCTTGGCTACCGCCATGTCGTGGCGCGCGGGCAAAAGGGATATAACGGCGTCGCCATCCTGTCGAAACTGCCGATCGAGGATGCCGGCGATCGCGACTATGCCGGCCTTGGCCATGCCCGCCATGTGGCGGCGCGGCTGGAAAGCGGCATCACCATCCATAATTTCTATGTTCCCGCCGGCGGCGACATTCCCGACCGCGAACAGAACGAGAAGTTCGGCCAGAAGCTGGATTTCCTGACCGAGATGCGCGATGTCTTTCACGCCGACAGGCCGGCGCGGTCGATCCTTGTCGGCGATCTGAACATCGCGCCGCGCGAAGACGACGTCTGGTCGCACAAGCAGCTTCTCAAGATCGTCAGCCACACGCCGGTCGAGGTCGAGCATCTGGGCGCCGCGCAGGATGCCGGCAAATGGGTGGACATCACCCGCAAGGACATCCCCGAGGGGCTGCTTTACAGCTGGTGGAGCTATCGCGCGCGCGACTGGGACGCCGCCGACAAGGGCCGGCGGCTGGATCACATCTGGGCCACGCCCGATATCGCCGGCGCCGGGCATGGCAGCCGCATCCTGCGGCCGGTCCGGGGCTGGGAACAGCCCAGCGACCATGTGCCCGTCCTTGCCAGTTTCGACCTCTAGCCGGCCGGGCCGGCGCGGCGGGCGGCTGTCCGGTGCGGCCTTGCATCGCGGCCGGTGCTGCTCCATCTAGGGGATGACCCGTCCGCAAGAGGAATCCCGATGCTTGAGCTTGGCTCTGCCCCCGCCGACCAGACCCCCGCCGATATCATCAAGGATGTGACCGAGGCCAGCTTCATGGCCGATGTCGTCGAGGCTTCGATGCAGGTCCCGGTGATCGTCGATTTCTGGGCGCCCTGGTGCGGCCCGTGCAAGACGCTGGGCCCGCTGCTGGAAGCCGAGGTGACGCGCCACAAGGGCCGCGTCCGCATGGCCAAGATCAATGTCGACGAGAACCAGATGATCGCCGGGCAGCTGCGCGTGCAGTCGATCCCGACGGTCTATGCCTTCTTTCAGGGCCAGCCGGTCGATGCCTTTCAGGGCGCGGTGCCGCAAAGCCAGATCCGGCAATTCGTCGAAAAGCTGGTGGCGATGGGCGGCGATGATGGCGGCCTGGCCGAGGCGCTGGATGCCGCCGAGGCGATGCTGACCGAAGGCGCGGCCGAGGACGCGGCCGAGACATTCGCCGCGATCCTGGGCGAAGAGCCGGAAAACCCGCAGGCCTGGGGCGGGCTGATCCGCGCCCATCTGGCCGCCGGCAGCCTGGACCGGGCCGAGGCGGCCTTGTCGCAGATCCCGGCGGCCATTGCCGGCGCCGCCCCGGTCGAGGCCGCGCGCGCCCGGCTGCAACTGGCGAAACAGGCGGCGAATGCCGGCCCGCTGGACGATCTGCGCGCCCGGGTCGAGGCCGATCCCGGCGATCAGCAGGCGCGTTTCGACTATGCCACTGCGCTGCATGCCGCCGGCGAGGTCGAGGCGGCGATCGATCAGCTGCTGGAGGGGTTCCGCCGCGACCGCGACTGGAATGACGGCGCCGCCAAGGCGCAGCTGATCACCATCTTCGATTCGCTGAAACCCACCGATCCCATCGCGCAAAAGGGGCGCCGGCGCCTGTCGTCGCTGATCTTTGCGTGACATGCGGCGCGGATTCGACCTGCCCGAGACGATCCCGCTGTTTCCCCTGCCCGGTGCGGTGCTGATGCCGCGCGCGCGGCTGCCCCTGCAGATCTTCGAGCCGCGCTATCTGCAGATGGTCGAGGATGTGCTGAAAACCCCGGCGCGGCTGATCGGGATGATCCAGCCGGCCGAGGGCGGGCTGGACGCGCTGGCCCAGGTCGGCTGCGCGGGCCGGATCGGCGCGTTCTCGGAACTGGATGACGGGCGTCTGATGATCTCGCTCAGGGCGATCTCGCGCTTTCACCTGCGCGAGATACAGCCCGGCTTCACGCCCTATATCCGCGCCCGGGTCGGCTGGTCGGGCTATGAGGGCGACCTGTCCTCGGACGCCGAGCGCGATCCGGGATTCGCCCGCCAGCCCTTCATGGCGCGCCTGCTGCGCTTTCTGAAACTGCATGAGCTTTCGGCCGACTGGGATCAGGCCGAGGCCTCGGACGAAGAGACGCTGATCAATTCGCTGTCGATGATGCTGCCCTTCGCCGTCGAGGAAAAACAGGCGCTCCTGGAATGCGCGACGCTGTCGGCGCGGCGCGAATTGCTGGAGGGGCTCCTGGAATACGCGCTGCGTGCCGGCGACAGTGAGGAGACGATCCAGTGAGCGACACCCCCGAAACCAGCCCCGGGACAGGGGCCGCGCGCGCCCGCGCGAATCCAGAACGCGGTTTCGACCGCCACATGCTGGAGGCACTGGTCTGTCCGGTTACCCATGCGACGCTCAGCTATGACGCTGCGGCGCAGGAACTGATCTCGAAGGCCGCCGGCCTGGCCTTTCCGATCCGCGACGGCATCCCGATCATGCTGCTGAACGAGGCGCGGCAGATCAAGGCGGGATAGGGCGCAAAATGTCGCCGGTTGGACGTCGGGAATAAGCACTTGCCGGCGACCTCGCCCGCCCGGACCGTTGCCCGCGCCGAAGCGCAGCACATCTTCGGCCACCCGGCGCGCGACTTCTCGCGGGGCATCCGGAGACATGCGCAACCTCGTCGATTGGCGGCCGGCCTCGCTGGAACGACGGCGAGCAACACGGGCCAGGAGAGCTACTCGTGAACGGCAATGCGTCCGACCAGAAACCGGGCGACCCAGCGGCGCCGGCGGCACGACCCTACAGCATCCTGCTGATGGGTTTCGGCCAGTCCAATGCCGATGTCCATGACGCCGGTCCACGATCTATCCCTCGGCGGCGAACACTCCGGCGGGCCGGTTGCCGGTGATGATGCCCGATGACGGCAAGGGCATACGCGGCTATATGGGCCGCGCGCGCAGCAGCCGGATTTCCGGATTCGTTTCGGTCAGGAACGCCAGCGACAAGGTGCAGTCGCTGCTGGCGGCGGCGGCCGGCGTTTTTTCGGCATCCGGAACGGCGGCGGCGTCGTGGATGGGATATTCCGCGACATTGACGGCAACGAATCGATCATTTTCGCGAATCTTCTTGCCACCATCCGCGAATGCACCGAGGCGGCCGAGGCGGATGGCGGGCTTCTGTTTCAGCCGCTCGACATTATCGCGACGCAGGAGCATGCGCCGTGACGGCGGTTTCCGGGGCTTTCAACGCAATGCCGTCGCTCAGCCCGCCTGTCGCGCCAGCGGCAGGCAGGCGTCCGCCCGCCCGTCATGGTCCCATGACATGCAAGGCAGACGCTCGCCGCTGCGAAGGAACGGATCAACCTCGGCCCGAAACGCCCTGGCCGCGTGTCACTCGGCCGCCTCGGCATAGCTTTCCAGCGGCGGGCAGGTGCAGATCAGGTTGCGGTCGCCATAGGCATTGTCCACCCGGCCGACCGGCGGCCAGTACTTGTCCACCCGGAACGCGCCGGGCGGGAAACAGCCCTGCTCGCGCGAATATGCGCGGTCCCAGTCGACTACCAGATCCTCGACCGTGTGGGGGGCATGGCGCAGGGGGCTGGCCTCGGCGCTGATGCGGCCCTCGGCCACTTCGGTGATCTCGTCGCGGATGGCGAGGAAGGCGGTGATCAGGCGGTCGATCTCGGCCTTGGTCTCCGATTCCGTCGGCTCGACCATCAGCGTGCCGGCGACCGGCCAGCTCATGGTGGGGGCGTGAAAACCGTTGTCGATCAGCCGCTTGGCGATGTCGTCCACGGTCACGCCATGGGCCTGGAAGGTCCGCGTGTCCAGAATGCATTCATGCGCGACGCGGCCGCGATTGCCCATGAACAGGACCGGATAGGCCCCGGCCAGGCGGCTGGCGATATAGTTGGCGTTCAGGATCGCGACGCGGGTGGCCTGGGTCAGCCCCTCGCCCCCCATCATCAGGATATAGGCCCATGAGATCAGCAGGATCGAGGCCGAACCCCAGGGCGCGGCCGAAACCGCGCCATCGCCGCCGCGCGGATCGCCGGGCAGGAAGGGCGCCAGATGCGCCTTGACCCCGATCGGCCCCATGCCCGGACCACCGCCGCCATGCGGAATGGCGAAAGTCTTGTGCAGGTTCAGGTGGCTGACATCGCCGCCAATCTCACCGGGTTTCACCAGCCCGACCAGCGCGTTCATGTTCGCGCCGTCGATATAGACCTGCCCGCCGTGATCGTGGGTGATGCGGCAGACCTCGCGCACGGTGTCCTCGAACACGCCATGGGTCGAGGGATAGGTGATCATCACCGCCGCCAGCTTGTCGCCGGCCCTGGCCGCCTTGTCGGCGAAATCCTCAAGGTCGATATCGCCGTTCGGCGCGGATTTCACCACCACGACCTTCATGCCGCACATCTGCGCGCTGGCCGGGTTGGTGCCATGGGCCGAAACCGGGATCAGGCAGATATCGCGATCCTCGCCGCGCGAGCGGTGATAGGCGGCAATGGTCAGAAGCCCCGCATATTCCCCCTGCGCGCCGCTGTTGGGTTGCAGCGAAAAGGCGTCATAGCCGGTGATCGCGCAGAGCTTTTCGGTGAGATCCGCGAAAACCTCGTGATAGCCGGCGGCCTGAGCTTCGGGCGCAAAGGGATGCAGCGCGCTGAATTCCGGCCAGGTGATCGGCATCATCTCGGCCGCCGCGTTCAGCTTCATCGTGCAGGAGCCCAGCGGGATCATCGCCCGGTCCAGCGCCAGATCGCGGTCCGAGAGCCGGCGCATGTAGCGCATCATTTCGGATTCCGCGCGGTTCATGTGGAAGACCGGATGGGTCAGGAAATCGCTTTCGCGCAGCAGCCCGTCGGGAATCGCGGGCTCGGTCGCGGGCACGGGCGCGTCGTGGACGCCAAAGGCATCCAGAACGCGCGCGATCACCCCGGCATCGGTGGTTTCATCGACACTGATGCCCACGCGATCATCGCCGACCTGGCGCAGGTTGATGCCGCGCTGTTCGGCCGCGGCCAGAATGCCCGCCTGGCCGACGCCGACGCGCAGGGTGATGGTGTCGAAAAACGTCTCGGGCGCGACCTCGAAGCCGGCGCCGCGCAGGGCATTGGCCAGGGTGGCCGCGTGCAGATGCACCCGCTGGGCAATGGCGCGCAGCCCGACCGGGCCGTGGAAGACGGCATAGAAGCCCGCCATCACCGCCAGCAGCGCCTGCGCGGTGCAGACATTGCTGGTCGCCTTTTCGCGGCGGATATGCTGTTCGCGCGTTTGCAGGGACAGCCGATAGGCCTGATTGCCCTTGGCGTCGATGGAAACGCCGACGATGCGGCCGGGCATCGCGCGCTTCATCTCGTCGCGGCAGGCCATGAAACCGGCATGCGGGCCGCCATAGCCCATCGGCACGCCAAAGCGCTGCGCCGAACCCACGGCGATATCGGCGCCCATCGCACCCGGCTCGCGCAAGACGCACAGCGCCAGCAGATCGGTCGCGACCACGGCAACGGCCCCGGCCGCGTGCAGGGCGTCGCATTCCGCGCTCAGATCGCGCAGATGGCCGAAGGTGCCGGGATACTGAAAGATCGCCCCGAAGACCGAGGCGGGATCGCAGTCCTCGGGCGCGCCGCGCAGGATTTCGATCCCCAGCGGCGCGGCGCGGGTCTCGATCACCGCGATGGTCTGCGGATGCAGGTTCTCGCTGACGAAAAACGCCTGCGCCTTGGATTTGGCGACACGCTGCGCCATGACCATGGCCTCGGCCGCGGCCGTCGCCTCGTCCAGCAGGGACGCATTGGCCACCGGCAGGCCGGTCAGATCGGCCACCATGGTCTGGAAGTTCAGCAAAGCCTCGAGCCGGCCCTGCGCGATCTCGGGCTGATAGGGGGTATAGGCCGTGTACCAGGCCGGGTTCTCCAGGATATTGCGCTGGATCGCGGGCGGCGTGACGGTGCCGTAATACCCCTGTCCGATCAGGCTGGTCATCACCCGGTTGCGGCCGGCCACCTCGCGCATGCGTTGCAGCAGCGCCGCCTCGGACAGGGCCGGCCAGTCCAGAGGCTCGGTCTGGCGAATGGCGGCGGGCACGGTCTGGCCGATCAGCGCCTCCAGGCTTTCGGCGCCGACCGCCTTGAGCATCTCGGCCATCTCGGCCGGCGTGGGGCCGATATGCCGGCGGTTCGCGAAATCGTCGGGGTTGTAGTCAGAGCGGGTCCAGCGCGCCATCTTCGCCATCCTTCACAGAAACCGCCGAGCGGCCTCTTTCCTGCAGAAACATCCTTGGGGGGGAGGGGCCGGCAGCCCCCGCCGCTGCCGGGCCACGGGACCCGGCAGGGCAACGGATCAGCCGATCAGTTCGTTATAGGCCGCCTCGTCCATGAAGCCGGACAGATCGGCATCCGTGGGCCTGATGCGGAAGAACCAGGCCGCAAGGGGGTCGTCGTTCACCGCGCCGGGCGCATCGGGCAGGTCCTCGTTCACGGCGGTAATCACGCCCGCCACGGGGGCGGTGATGTCCGACGCCGCCTTGACCGATTCGATCACCACGATTTCCTCGCCGGCCTCGACCTCGCGGCCGACCTCGGGCAGTTCGATGAAGACGACATCGCCCAGCTGTTCGCTGGCATGGGCGGTGATGCCGACGGTGATCTCGTCGCCATCCTGTTTCAGCCATTCGTGGTCTTCGGTATATTTCAGCATGCCTCGGCCTCTCAGCGCTTGTAGCTAGGTTGGTGGAAGGGAAGTGCGGTGACGGTCACGGCCACGCGCTTGCCGCGCAGCTCGGCCCAGACGGTATCGCCCTCGGCCAGCGCGGCGGGCAGGATCGCCATGGCGATCGGTCCGCCGACCGAGGGGCCGAAGCCGCCCGAGCAGACCTTGCCGATCTCGGCCCCGCCCTCGGATGCGTCGAAGAGCGTCACCCCTTCGCGGATCGGCGCGCGGCCGTCCGGGCGCAACCCGAAACGGGTCCGCGCGGGACCTTCGGCAAGTTCGCCCAGCACGGTTTCCGCGCCGGGAAAGCCGCCCTCGCGCGCGCCGCCCTGACGGCGGACCTTCTGGATCGACCAGCCAAGCCCCGCCGCGGCCGGGGTGGTCCCGGCATCCATGTCATGGCCGTAAAGCGGCATCCCGGCCTCAAGCCGCAGGCTGTCGCGCGCGCCCAGGCCGATCCAGGCGACCCCGGGCTGGTCCAGCAGCGCCCCGGCAAAGGCAACCGCCTGCGCCTCGGGGACCGAGACCTCATAGCCGTCCTCGCCGGTATAGCCCGAGCGGCTGACCCAAAGCGTTGCGCCCTGCCAGTCGAATTCCGCCACATCCATGAATTTCATCGCCGCGACACCGGGGACCAGCCGTTCCAGAACCGCCTCGGCCTGCGGCCCTTGCAGCGCCAGCAGGGCGCGGTCGGTGACCGGCGTGACGGTGATGCCGCGCGCCTCGAGCTGGCGCAGATGGGCGATGTCCTGCTCGGCGCAGGCGGCGTTCACCACCAGAAACAGATGGTCGCCCTTGTTGGCGATCATCAGGTCGTCGAGTATGCCGCCGGTGTCATTGGTGAACAGCCCGTAACGCTGGCGGCCCTGTTTCAGCCCGAGGATATCGGCCGGGACCAGCGTCTCCAGCGCCTCGGCCACACCCTCGCCGCGCAGGATCACCTGCCCCATATGGCTGACGTCGAACAGCCCCGCATGGGCGCGCGTGTGCTGGTGTTCGCCCATCACGCCCATCGGATATTGCACCGGCATTTCCCAGCCGGCAAAGGGCACCATCTTCGCGCCATGCGCGACGTGCAGATCGTATAGTTTCGTGCGCCGAAGATCGGCCATGAGCATCCCCCTAGTCTTGCGGACGGACCTGTCCGGCCTGCTTCGATGCCCCCTCTGTCCCTACCCCGCGAGGGGCGCCTGAGATCGTTATCCCTTCGGCGGGCGGCCATGTTGGGGGCCGCCTCTCTCCAGAGCGTTCAGCGGAAACGGTTCGTTTTGCCTGAGAGTTTACCGGGGCGGTTGCTCCTTCGGCCCTGGCATGCGCCAGTGTCTCCCGATTTCCGACCTTTGTCGTATCCGGGCCGCCGGATTCTGGCAAGGGGTTTCGTGCCGGCCCGGACGGCGCATCAGATCGAGATATTCGAGGCACCGCCATCCAGCAGGATGTTCTGGCCGACGATGAACCGCGCATGCTGGCTGCACAGGAATGCGCAGGTGGCGCCGAAATCCTCGGGCCGGCCATAGCTGTGGGTGGGGATGGTCTGTTCGCGACGGCGGCGGGCCTCGTCCACGGTGATCCCCTCGGCCTTGGCGACCCCGGAATCCAGGCTGTCGGCGCGCGCCGTCGCATGGATGCCGGGCAGCAGGTTGTTCACCACCACGCCATGCGGCGCGACCTGGCGCGACATGCCGGCGACAAAGCCGGTCAGCCCGGCGCGGGCGGCATTGGACAGGCCCAGAATGGCAATCGGCATGCGTACCGATTGCGAGGTGATATTGACCACCCGGCCCCAGCCGCGTTCCATCATGCCGGGCACCAGCGCCTGCATCAGCGCGATCGCGGCCAGCATATTCGCGTCGATCGCGGCGATGAAATCGTCGCGGTCCCAGTCGGTCCATTTGCCGGGCGGCGGGCCGCCGGCATTGTTGACCAGGATATCCGCCTGCCCCTCGAGCGCGTCCAGAACGGCGCCACGGCCGCGTTCGGTGGCGATATCGGCGGCGACCGGCGTGACCTTGACGCCGTATTTCGCCGCGATCTCATCGGCCGTGGCCCGCAGCGCGTCGGCGCCGCGCGCATTGATGACCAGATCGACGCCGGCGGCGGCCAGCGCCTCGGCGCAGCCCCGGCCCAAGCCCCTCGAGGCGGCGCAGACCAGCCCCTTCTTTTCCCTGATGCCCAGATCCATCCCGGCCCCCGTTTCGCTTTGAACTGGCCCAAGGGAAGCGCGCTGCGCGGCATTTGTCCAGTTCGGATGTCGGGGATGCGGGGCGCCGGCGCTAACCCAGCAGCCTTTGCAGCACGGCCTGCAACTCTTCGGGGCGCAGGGGTTTTTCCAGCATCGGCACCGCCATCGCCATGCAGGCGCGGCCGATATCCGGGTCGCGCCGGGCGGTCACCAGAATGGCCGGCACCGGCAGCCCCGCCGCCCGGCGCAGCGATTCGATGCTGCGCAGGCCGGTATCGTCATTGTTCAGATTGTAATCCGCGATCACCACATCTGGCGGCTCGTCGCCCATCATCGCCAGCGCCTCGGTCGTGGCGCCGGCCACCCGCGCGACCATGCCCAGCCGGTCGCCCAGCAGCAACTCATAGGCGCGGCGCATGGCGTCGTCATTTTCCACCACCAGCGCCACCCGCCCGCGCAGCGAAGGGCCGGCGCGCCCGGCGCCGGGCGCGCCGGCGCTGACGCCCGGTTCGACCAGCGGCAGGCCGATGCGGAACACCGTTCCGCGCCCCGGCGTGCTGTCCATGGCGATGGGATGGCCCAGCTTGGCGCAGGCGCGGCGCACGATGGACAGGCCCAGCCCCATGCCCGGCGCGCCCCCGTCGCGCGCGATGCGCTGGAATTCGTCGAACACGCGCGTCCTGTCCTCGGCGGCGATGCCGATGCCGGTATCGCGAACCTCGATCCAAGCCTGCCCGGCGCGCCGGCGCACCCCCACCAGCACGCCGCCGGAATCGGTATATTTGATCGCGTTCGAGATCAGGTTCTGCGCGATCCGCCGCAGAAAGACCGGATCGCTTTCGACCACGGCGGAACTGGGCACAAAGGACAGGCGCAGCCCCTTGCTCTCGGCCATCGGCGCATATTCGATGGCCAGCCGCCGAAACAGCGCGGCCAGATCGACCGGCTTGCGCTGGAACTCGATCCGCTGGCTGTCGAGCCGCGAGATGTCCAGAACCGCATGCATCAGTTCCTCGACCGAATCAAAGGCGCCGGACAGGCGTTGCGCAAGCTCGGACTGGAAATCGTCCAGGGGCGAATCGGTCAGCGCCGACAGGAACAGCTTGGCGGCGGAAAGCGGCTGCAGAAGGTCGTGGCTGGCGGCGCGCAGGAACCGGGTCTTGGAGCGGTTCGCCTCTTCGGCGGCGGCGCGCGCCACGGCCAGTTCGCGGTTGCGTTCCGACAGGTCGGCCAGCGCCTGTTCCAGTTCGCGGGTGCGGGCCTCGACCTCCTGCTCCAGCGCGACGGCGGCCTGAAACATCGACCAGGCCGAGCCGCGCCCCGCTTCCAGCCGGTCGATCCGCTCGACCAGCACATCGGTGATGCGGGTCAGTTTCTCGACCCGGCGGGCCTCGGATTCGTCCTTGCGCAGAAAGCTCACGGCAGCGCGGCCCCGTCGCGATCGGGCGGCATGAGCGCCATGCCGACAAAGGTCTGGTTCACATGCATGCCGCGATGCTGTTCGCCATAGGTGTTGAAACCGGCGACGCGATGGCGCGCCAGCAGCCGCGACATCCGGCCGGCCATGCCCTCGCGCTCCAGCGCCAGCCGCCGCAGGATGCAGTCGAAGCCCAGCACCATCAGCGGCGGGCGGGGCAGGGCCTCCAGCGCCTCGGCAAAGCCGCGCATCATATCCATGGCGCGGCCGATGGTCAGGATATTGCCCGGCTCGATCCCCGACAGAAGCTGCAGGCCGCCCTCGGCCGTGACGGCGCGGATGGCGCGGACATGATGCCGGCCGCCGGCGCGCAGCAGCAGCGGGTGGCGGGCGAATTCCGTGGGCGTCATGGCCGAGGGCGGGATGCCCGCCAGCCGGGCATATTCCCGCGCCGCGGGCTCGGCGTTCAGTTCCACGATGATCCGGTTCTGCGGATCGGCGGCGGTCACCACCGCGCGCCGGTCGGTCGGGCTGAAATGCGAGAACGACAGCTCGGCCACCGCCAGATCGGTCTCGATCAGCACGAATATCGCCGCGCCGGGACATTCCTGGCCGTCGATCATCTGGCAACCCCGGTCGAATTCCAGCCCCGACGCGGTCGAGGCACCGATCACCGGCAGGCCCGGAATCGCCGCGTCCAGCGTGGCCGCCAGCACATCCTCTTGCCGGGCATGGGCATCGGCCAGCAGGATGCCGAAACCGGCGCGGCCCGGATCGGGGCGGAATTCGGAATAGGCCCGGCGCAGCGTCGCCATCCAGGCCGAGGCCGGCACCCGCGCCTGATCGCGCAGCAGGCAGGCCGCCGCCCGGAAGCTGGCCGCCGGAAAGCCAAGCGCCGCCACCATGTCCTGACAGTAGCCCTGCGGCCCGATCTGCCCGGCCGAGGAACAGCCGACCACAAGGCAGCCCTGCCCCAGCCCCGCGCGCAATTCGCGGCCAAGCGCGCCCAGGCCGCCCGCCGGCATGCCGAACAGCAGCAGCAGCGCCGGCCGGTGCGGCGCCATGGCGGCATGAATCCGCGCCGCCAGATCAGCGGCGCCGGCCGGAAAGGCGGCGGCGACGGGCGCGAATGGGGGGCTTTCACCCGGCGAAGCGGCCGCCGCCTCCTGCTGCGGATCGGCCGGGATCATGCCGGCTCGAACAGCCGGATGCTATTGGCCAGCAGCACCGCCTGCGTGCGGCGGCGGGCGTTGATCTTGGACATGATGGCGGTGATATGGGTCTTGACGGTGGCCTCGGCGATGGACAGCTCATAGCTGATTTCCTTGTTCGCCTTGCCCTGGCAGATCAGGCGCAGGATCTTCATCTGCTGCGGCGTCAGGCTGGCGAAGCGCCGCGCCAGTTCGGCGCGCGCGGCATCCTCTTCGCTGGCCTGTTCGGGCTCGTAGCTGTCGGGGGTGACGCGTTCGCCGTTCCACATCCGGCGCAGGCTGTCGACCAGCGCCTCGCGGCCCAGGGATTTCGAGATATAGCCCTGCGCCCCCGCCGCCATCGCGACCGAGATCATGGCGTTTTCCAGATCGGCCGAGATCATGGTGATCGGCACGCCGGGGATCTGGCGGCGCAGCGTGACCAGCCCTTCGGCGCCGCGCGCATCGGGCAGGTTCAGGTCGAGGATCACCGCATCGGGCGCGCCCTGACGGCGGATCTGCTCCTGCGCGGCGGCAAGGCTGCGCGCCGTGCGCACGCTTTTCAGCCCGAAGCTGATCTTGAGGGTCAGCGCCAGCGCGTCGCACATCAGCGGGTGATCGTCCACGATCAGGATTTCGCGGACCCGCTCGGCGCCTGGTCTTGGCGGGCCGGCGCGATCGGATTCTGGCTGTTTGGCTAAGGCCATCGTTCTCCTCCCAAAGAAACGCTTGCATGTCAGGAGGGCCTGGCGGCACTGCTGGCGCCTCTCCATTCTAGGCCGCTGCCGATATGGCGCAAGGTTCATATTTCCTGTGGCGCAATTCTGCTACCACCAAGGATGTATTGAACTTTCCGCCGACACAAGCCGCCGGGCGCGCCAGCACGGCAAAGCCGGTGCGCGGCGGGCGCAGAATCACCACCCGGCCAGCCGCCGGCGGATTGCCAGCGGGGCCGGGCAATGGCACAAGATGGGCAGGCGAAAAATGGAGATTGGCTCATGGCGCATCCCGTCCGGCACCGGTTCCTCGCGGCAGTTCTTGCCGGCATTGTGATCGCAGGCCCGGCCGGCGCCCAGGAAAGCCCGATCCCCGAGCGTCGGGTGACGCTGCGCGCGGATACCGACATGCCGGGGGGCGATCTGGCCCGCATCTTCGACACCACGCTGCAGGCCTGCATCCAGGCCTGTCTGGGCAATGCCGATTGTCAGGCGGTGACCTATAACCAGCGCTCGCGCGCCTGTTTCCCCAAGGGCGATGCCGGTGCGCCCGCGGCCTTTCAGGGGGCGGTGTCGGGCTATGTGGTGAGCGCCGCGCCCGAGCGCATCCGGCGCGCCACGGATCGCGCCGGGGCGGCGCCCTTCATCGGCGCCGACGATCTTGCCGCCGCCCTGAAACAGGCCCGCACCTTTGCCGCCATGCATCCCGCGATGGGCACCGAGGGCACGCCCGCCACCCATGTCGGGCCGCTTGAGCGCGACGGCCAGACCGAGGCGGCGGCGCGGCTGCTGGCCGGTTTCGTGGCGCGCGACGACAATGCCGGGGATTGGGCGGATCTGGCGCGCCTGACCCTTCAGACGCGCGGCGAAGGCGACCGCGAGGCCGCCGCTTCGGCCGCGCATATGGCGATCAACGGCTATCTGCGGGCCGAGGACGACACCACCGCCGCGCGGGCGCTGTTCCATCTGGCGCGGGCCGATGAGCGGCTGAACCGTGGCCGCGACGGGCTGTCGGCGCTGCGGCTGGCGAACCGGCTTGCCCCCGATGACGGCGAGATCGCCGGGGCGCTGCAGGCCTCGGAGGAGCGCAACGGCCTGCGCGTCACCGACACGCAGATCGACGCGCAGGGCAAGGTGCCGCGCTTCTGCGCCGTTCTGTCGCGCGATCTGGCGCCGGGGACCGATTACGCCCCCTTTCTGCGTCTGCCCGAGGGCGATCTGACGGTCGAGCCGGATGGCAACCAGCTGTGCGTCAGCGGCATGGGCCATGGCCGGCAGGTGCAGATCACCCTGCGCGCCGGGCTGCCCGCCGCCGATGGCGAGGTGCTGGCGCGCGATGTGCCGCTGCAGGGCTATATCCGCGACCGCGACCCCGAGGTGCGTTTCCCCGGCCGGGCCTATGTGCTGCCGGCCTCGGGCGATCAGCGGCTTTCGGTGGTCACCGTCAATGCCGACGAGATCGGCCTGCGCCTGCTGCGCATCTCGGACCGCAACCTGATCCGCGCCATGGCCGAGGACATGTTCGCCACGCCGCTGGACAGCTGGCAGGCGGATTACTTCTCGGCCGGGATGGCGCGCGAGATCTGGCGGGGCCGGGCGCAGATCGCCAGGCCCATGGGGCAGGATGCGGTCAATCGCGAACTGACCACCAGCCTGGCGATCCCCGCCGAGGCGGGGCCGCTGCAGCCCGGCATCTATATCGCCGAGGCCAGTCTGGCCGACCGGCCGGCCTCGGAAACCGGGCTGGCGACGCAATGGTTCGTGATCTCGGATTTCGGGATTTCGACGCTTGCGGGGACCGACGGGCTGACCGTCGTGGTGCGCAGCCTGAACGACACCACGGCCAAGCCCGGGGCCGAGGTCGCGCTGGTCAGCCGCTCGAACGAGGTGCTGGCGCGGGCGCTGACCGACGACCGGGGCGTCGCGCATTTCGCGCCCGGTCTGGCCATGGGACGCGGCGGTGCCGAGCCGGCCATGGTCACGGTCACCGAATGGCAGGGCGAGGGGGGCGATCGCGCGCCCCGCGACATGGCCTTTCTGTCGCTGACCGAGCCGGAATTCGACCTGTCCGATCGCGGCGTCGAAGGCGCGCCGCCGGCGCCGCCGATCGACCTGTTCGTGACCACCGATCGCGGCGCCTATCGCGTGGGCGAAACCGTGAACGCGACGGTTCTGGCCCGCGATGCCGGCGCCCGCGCGCTGGACGGATTGCCGCTGACCGCCGTGATCCTGCGCCCCGACGGGGTCGAGCAGCTGCGCCTTGCCGCCACGCCGGCAGGGGCCGGCGGCAGCATCGTCAGCTGGCAGATCCCCGGCAATGCGCCGCGCGGCACCTGGCGGCTGGAACTGCGCACCGAGGCGGATGGCCCGGCGCTGGCCACCGCGCCGCTGCTGGTCGAGGATTTCCTGCCCGAAAGGATCGACTTCACCCCGCGACTGCCCGAAGGCCCGGCCATGGCCGGCGGCACGCTGGACCTGTCGCTGACCGCGCGCTGGCTGTTCGGCGCGCCGGCCGCCGACCTGCCGGTCGAGGGGCTGCTGCGCCTGGCCCCGGCGCGCGATCTGGACGCCTATCAGGGCTATTCCTTCGGGCGTCACGACGATGACACCCAGTCGGTGACCGAAACCCTGCCCCCCGGCCAGACCGACGCGCAGGGCAATTACAGCGCGCGGGCCGAATTGCCCGACGCGGACCGGCTTGGCCCGCAGCCCTACCGGGCCGAGATCGTGGTGAACATCCGCGAAGGCGCCGGCCGGCCGGTCGAGCGCAGCGAAGCCCGTCTTGTCATGCCCGCGGCGCCCGCCATCGGCATCCGCCCGCTGTTCGAGGGCGATACCGTCCCCGAGAATGCCGAGGCGCGTTTCGCCCTGCTGGCCGTCGGCCCGGATCTGGGGCGGGTCAGCGAACCGGTCCGCTGGGTCCTGAACCGCATCGACACCGATTATCAGTGGTATTCCATCGGCGGCCAGTGGAACTGGGAGGCGACGACCACGCGGCGGCGCATCGACGAAGGTGTGGCCGAGCCGGGCGAGGTCCCGGCCGAGATCGCCGCCCGCGTCGATTGGGGCCAGTACGAGCTGGTGGCCGAGCCGGCCTCGGGGCAGGGCGGGCAAAGCTCGGTGCGGTTTTACGCCGGCTGGGGCGCGATCGCCGGCGCGGGCAGCGAGACGCCGGACCGGCTGCAGGTCGTGCTGGACAAGCCCGCCTATCGCAGCGGCGAAACCGCCAGGGTCACGGTGCAGGCGGCCTCGGACGGGCTGGGGCTGGTCTCGGTCATGTCGAACCGGCTGGTCGCCATGCGCATGGTCGACCTGTCCGAGGGCGAGAACGAGATCGAGCTGCCGGTGACCGATGACTGGGGCGCGGGCGTTTACGTCACCGTCAGCGCCATTCGCGGCGTCGCGGATGCCGGCCCCGAGGATCGCCGCCCGGTGCGCGCCCTGGGTCTGGCCCATGCCGCCGTCGATCCCGGCGACCGGCAATTGACCGCCAGCATCCAGGCACCGCAGGAGACCCGTCCGCGCGGCACGATCCCGGTCACGCTGACGGTGGCGGGCGCCGGCGGCGATACCGTTCACGCCACCATCGCCGCCGTCGATCAGGGCATCCTGAACCTGACCCGCTTTGCCCCGCCCGATCCCGGCCGGCATTACTTCGGCCAGCGGCGTCTGGGCGTCGGGCTGCGCGATCTTTACGGGCGGCTGATCCTGCCCAGCGGCGCACCGGAGGGCGCGCTGCGCGAAGGCGGCGATGCCAGCCTTTCGGCCAATGCCGAGGCGCCGCCGCCGACCGAGAAACTGATGAGCTGGTTTTCCGGGCCGGTGACGCTGGGCGCCGATGGTACCGCCCGCGTCGAGGTGCCGGTCGGCGATTTCAACGGCGAGCTTCGCGTCATGGCCGTGGTCTGGTCGGACAAGGGGGTCGGCCAGTCCGATGCCTCGGTCCTGGTGCGCGATCCGGTGGTGCTGACGGTGACCGCGCCGGCCTTCCTCGCGCCCGGCGACCGGGCACAGGTCGGCCTGCGGCTGACCCATGTCTCGGGCCCGGCGGGCGAGGTCGGCCTGGCCGTGAGCCAGACCGGCGGCGCGGCGCTGACGGCCAGCCTGCCGCAGGCCGGCGTGACGCTGGCGGAACAGGCCGAGGCGCAGCTGCAGATGCCCGTCACCGCCGGCGATGCCGAGGGGCGTGCCGATCTGCGCCTGACGCTGACCGCGCCCGATGGCAGCCAGCTGACCAAGGATATCGCCATCCCGGTTGCCCTGAACGAGGCCGATATCCAGCGCCGGGAACGCCTGACCGTCGCGCCGGGCGAAAGCGTCGCCGTGCCGGCCGCGCTGACGCAGGACATGCTTCCGGGCGCGGTGCTGACCGCCGCCGTCGGCCCCTATGCGCGGCTGGATGTGGCGGGGACGCTGGCGCGGCTGTCGCGTTATCCCTATGGCTGCACCGAACAGATGGCCTCGGCCGCGATGCCGCTGCTCTACCTGACCGGGCTTGCCGAGCTTGAGGGGGTTCAGGGCGCGGAGGACGGCGACACGTCCGAACGGGTGCAGAAGACCATCGGCCAGATCCTGACCCGGCAGGGCTCGAATGGCGGTTTCGGGCTTTGGTCGGCAGGTTCGGGCGATCTGTGGCTGGATGCCTATGTCACCGATTTCCTGTCGCGGGCGCGGGCGATGGGCTATCAGGTGCCGGACAAGGCGTTCCGCATGGCGATCGACAACCTGCGCAACCAGGCCAATTACGCGGGCGATCCGAAATATGCCCAGGCCTCGGAGAATGCGGCGCTGGCCTATGCGCTGGCGGTGCTGGCGCGGGAACGCGCCGCGACGGTGGGCGATCTGCGCTATTACGCCGATACCGCGGCCGACAGTTTCTCGACGCCGATGGCGGCGGCGAATCTGGCGGCGGCGCTGGCCTCATATGGCGATCAGCTGCGCGCCGACCGGCTGTTCGCGCGGGCGCGCGATCTGGTCGATCTGACCACGGACGAGGCCCCGGATTACCGCCCCGATTACGGCACCCGCCTGCGCGATGCGACGGCGCTTCTGGCGGTCGCGGCGGATGCCGGGACGCAGGCCATCGATCTGACCGGCCTGACCTCGGATCTGGCCGAGCGGATCGCGCGGATGGCCGAGGGCGGGCAGCCGCTTTCCACCCAGGAATCGCTCTGGACGGTGATGGCGGCAAGGGCGCTGTCGGTGGCGGCGCCGCCGGTGCTGCTGAACGATGTCCCGCTTGGCCAGCCGGTCTTCGGCCTGCCCGATGACGCGGCCCGCATCTCGAATGCCGGCGATGCCCCGGTCGAGGTCACCATGACCGCCACCGGCAAACCCGCGACAAGCCCGGCGCAGGGCGGTCGCGGCTACCGGATCGAGCGCGGCTATTACAGCCTTGAGGGCGAGGCGATCGACCCCTCGAGCCTGCCGCAGGGCACGCGCATGGTGGTCGCGCTGCGCGTCTATCCCGAAGCCGGCGGCGGCGGCCGTCTGATCGTCGCCGATCCGCTGCCGGCGGGCTGGGAGATCGACAATCCGAACCTGCTGCGCGCCGGCGATGTCTCGGCGCTGGACTGGCTCGAGGGGCAGAGCTCGGCCGAGATGACCGAGTTCCGCGCCGACCGTTTCGCCGCCGCGCTGACCTGGACCTCGGACCAGCCGTTCAGCCTGGCCTATATCGTGCGCGCGGTGACGCCGGGCAGCTTCCGCCATCCCGCCGCCAGCGTCGAGGACATGTATCGCCCCGGCTACCGCGCCTGGAGCGATGGCGGCACGGTCGCCGTGACGCGCTGAGGCGGGCATCGGCCCGCTTCCGCCGATGGCGGGGCGCCGCGGCGTCAGGTCCGCGCCTTTCGGGAAAGCCGTGCTTGCCCCGCAGGGCGCGGTGGGGAATAATCGCCGGATCGTGTAAGGAAAGGGAGGAAGCCTTGCCCGAGACCCGCCATGTGGATCGCGTGGTCCGCGCGTCGCAATCGCCGGCCGCCGTCACGCGTCTGGCCGCAAGCTGGCGCCGCTCGATGGTCAAGCACGGGCTGGACCCGGCCCGGCCCGAACAGTTGCGCCGGATGACCGAACAGGAAACCGCGCTGCGGATTGAGCGCATGGGCGATTTCCTGGCCGTCGCGCGGCCGCAGATCGACCAGCTTTTCCAGCTGGTCTGCGCCACCGGCTGCAACGTCCTGCTGACCGATGCCGATGGCATCGTGCTGGAGCAGCGGGTGAACGAGGCCGACGCCCCGGTGTTTCGCGACTGGGGGTTGTGGCAGGGCGTGGACTGGTCCGAGCCGGCCGAGGGAACCAACGGCATCGGCACCTGCCTCGCCGAGGGGCGGCAGGTCACCATCCATCGCGACGAGCATTTCTATGCCCGCAATACCGCGCTGTCCTGCATCGATGCGCCGATCTGGGGACCGGACGGGCGGCTTCTGGGGGCGCTGGATGTCAGCTCTGCCCGCGCCGATCACACGGAACGCTGGAACGGGCTGATCGCCGCGCAGGTCACGCAAAGCGCCCGCCAGATCGAGGCGGCGTTCTTTCGCGCCTCGTTCCCCGGCGCGCGGATCATCAGCGCCCAGATCCCCGGTCAGGCACCGGGCGCCGAGGATGCGCTTCTGCTCGTGGCGGTGGACCGCGACGATATCGCGATCGGCGCCAACCGCGCCGCGCGCCGCGCCTACGGGCTGGAAAAAGAGGGCGCGCTGCGGCCGCGCCCGGCTTCCGACCTGCTCGGCCGCGAGGACAGCGCGACCGGCTTTGAAAAGGCCGAGCGCGCCGCCGTGATTCGCGCGCTGACCCGGGCCGAGGGCAATGTTTCGGCCGCCGCGCGCGCCCTGGGAATCGGCCGCGCGACGCTCTACCGGCGGATGCAGCGGCTGGGCATCGACGGAAATCCCGGCCGACTGTCTCAAACCTGAAACAGTTCGCGCGATGCGCGGCCACAGCCGCGTTGATTTGATGCCCCGCCGGGCGCAGCCTTCCAGATGAGCCGGCCTGATAAGCCGGTCACGAGAGGAGGACATATCATGCCGAACGACCAGACACATGACTTCAAGGGTGTCGATGCGCTGCCCTTTGCGCGGCGCTATGACAACTTTATCGGCGGCGACTGGGTCGCGCCGAAATCCGGCAAGTATTTCACCAACACCACCCCGATCACCGGCGCCGAGATCGGCGAGATCGCCCGCTCGAACGCCGAGGATATCGAGGCCGCGCTGGATGCCGCCCATGCCGCCAAGGACAAGTGGGGTGCGACCTCGCCGGCCGAGCGCTCGAACATCCTGCTGAAGATCGCCGACCGGATGGAGGCGAATCTGGAGCTGCTGGCCACCGCCGAGACCTGGGACAACGGCAAGCCGATCCGCGAGACCATGGCCGCCGACGTGCCGCTGGCCATCGACCATTTCCGCTATTTCGCGGGTGTGCTGCGGTCGCAGGAAGGCAGCATCTCGCAGATCGACAACGACACCGTCGCCTATCACTTCCATGAGCCGCTGGGCGTCGTCGGCCAGATCATCCCGTGGAACTTTCCGCTGCTGATGGCCTGCTGGAAGCTGGCCCCGGCGCTGGCCGCCGGCAATTGCGTGGTGCTGAAACCGGCCGAGCAGACCCCCGCCAGCATCATGGTCTGGGCCAATGTGATCGGCGATCTGCTGCCGCCGGGCGTCCTGAACATCGTCAACGGCTTCGGGCTCGAGGCCGGCAAGCCGCTGGCCAGCAATCCGCGCATCTCGAAGATCGCCTTTACCGGGGAAACCACCACCGGCCGGCTGATCATGCAATACGCGGCGGAGAACCTGATCCCGGTCACGCTGGAACTGGGCGGCAAGTCGCCCAATGTCTTCTTCGCCGATGTCGCGCGCGAGGATGACGATTTCTTCGACAAGGCGCTGGAAGGCTTCACCATGTTCGCGCTGAACCAGGGCGAGGTCTGCACCTGCCCGTCGCGCGTGCTGATCCAGGAATCGATCTATGACAAGTTCATGGAACGCGCCGTCAAGCGCGTGCAGGCGATCAAGCAGGGCGACCCGCGCGACGCCGCCACGATGATCGGCGCCCAGGCCTCCAGCGAGCAGAAGGAAAAGATCCTGAGCTATCTGGATATCGGCCGGAAAGAGGGCGCCGAGGTGCTGACCGGCGGCAAGGCGGCCGATCTGGGCGGCGATCTGTCGGGCGGTCATTACATCGAGCCGACGATCTTCCGTGGCAACAACAAGATGCGGATCTTCCAGGAGGAAATCTTTGGCCCGGTGGTCTCGGTCACCACCTTCAAGGATCAGGCCGAGGCGCTTGAGATCGCCAATGACACGCTTTACGGCCTTGGCGCCGGTGTCTGGTCGCGCGAGGCGAATGTCTGCTACCAGATGGGCCGCGGCATCAAGGCCGGGCGCGTCTGGACCAACTGCTATCACGCCTATCCGGCCCATGCGGCATTCGGCGGCTACAAGCAGTCGGGCATCGGGCGTGAAACCCACAAGATGATGCTGGATCATTATCAGCAGACCAAGAACATGCTGGTCAGCTATTCGCCCAAGAAGCTGGGCTTCTTCTGATCCGCAAGCCGGCCGCGGGGCGGGTCCGGCCCGCCCCTGCCACCCCTTTGTCTGATGACCGAACCATTCAGGAGATTTTTACGTGACCAAGACCATGAAGGCCGCCGTCGTGCGCGAATTCGGCAAACCGCTCAGCATCGACGAGGTCCCCATCCCCGAACCCGGCCCCGGCATGATCCAGGTGGCGATCCAGGCCTCGGGCGTGTGCCACACCGATCTGCACGCGGCCGAGGGCGACTGGCCGGTGAAGCCCAATCCGCCCTTCATTCCGGGGCATGAGGGCGTGGGCTTTGTCTCGGCCGTGGGCGCCGGCGTCAAGCATGTGAAAGAGGGCGACCGCGTCGGCGTGCCCTGGCTTTACACCGCCTGCGGCTATTGCCGGCATTGTCTGGGCGGCTGGGAAACCCTGTGCGAAAGCCAGCAGAATACCGGCTATTCGGTGAATGGCGGTTTCGCGGATTATGTCGTGGCCGATCCGAATTATGTCGGCCATCTGCCGAAGGGGGTCGATTTTCTGGAAATCGCCCCGGTGCTTTGCGCCGGTGTCACCGTCTACAAGGGGCTGAAGGTCACCGATACCAAGCCCGGCGACTGGGTGGTCATCTCGGGGATCGGCGGTCTGGGCCATATGGCGGTGCAATATGCCAGGGCCATGGGGCTGAACGTCGCCGCCGTCGATATCGACGACGCCAAGCTGGACTTTGCCCGCAAGCTGGGCGCGACGGTTACCGTCAATGCCGCGACCGACCCCGATCCCGCCGCCGCGATCAAGCGCGAAACCGGCGGTGGCGCGCAGGGGGCGCTGGTCACCGCGGTCAGCCCCAAGGCGTTCTCCCAGGCCGTGGGCATGGTCGCGCGCGGCGGCACCGTGTCGCTGAACGGCCTGCCGCCGGGCGATTTCCCGCTGGATATCTTTGGCATGGTGCTGAACGGGATCACCGTGCGCGGCTCGATCGTGGGCACGCGGCTGGACCTGCAGGAATCGCTGGATTTCGCCGCCGAAGGCAAGGTCAAGGCCAATGTGCACAGCGGCAGGCTGGAGGATGTGAACGACATCTTCGCGCGCATGCACAAGGGCCAGATCGAGGGCCGGGTGGTCCTGGACCTGACGGCCTGACCATGGCCGAGGACCGCGTCACCGCCACCCCCGCCGCGCTGGAACTGCTGGCCGAGATCGTCGCCGAGCACGGGCCGGTGCTGTTTCACCAGTCGGGAGGTTGCTGCGACGGGTCCTCGCCCATGTGCTATGCGCAGGGCGACTTTCGCGTCGGCGAACGCGACGTGAAGCTGGGCGAGATCGGCGGCATGCCCTTCTACATCTCGGCCAGCCAGTACGAGGCGTGGAAACATACCCGGCTGATCATCGACATGGTGCCCGGTCGCGGCGGCATGTTCAGCCTGGACAATGGCCGCGAGCGGCGTTTCCTGACCCGATCCGAGATCTGCGAGATCTGAACCCGCGCCCTGTCAGGTATTCCTCTGCCCCCGCTTGACAGGGCGCGGCCTAGCGGCAAGCCTGCCGGGGCACAGCCAGGGGAAAACGTCATGCGAAACGACGACACGGGGCAGAACACCGGCACCGTCCGGGTCAGCGGCTATCTGAAATGCGCCTCCGAGGCCGAGGCGGAAATCCTGCGCGCGCACCTGCCCGAGCATGTCCGCCTGACCCGCGCCGAGCCGGGCTGCCTGTCCTTCGAGGCGCGGGCAACCGATGATCCGATGGTCTGGCGGCTGGACGAGGAATTCACCGACGCGGCCGCGTTCAAGGCGCATCAGGCCCGCACCCGGGATTCGGAATGGGCGCGGGTCTCGGCCGCGATCGCGCGCGATATTCAGGTCTCGACCGGGGGCTAAGGCGCCTCTGACGAATCTTGCGGCCGCTGCAACAGAGCATATTGGAGCCGACGAATCTTCCGGCTAGGATCGGTTTCATGACAGGTTCGGCGCAGATCTGGGCAGACGACAGCAAGCGGTTCGTGGTCGCGACCGATCGCGGCGACATACCCGTGGTCGTGGCCGCGCCATCGGGCAGCCCGCGCGGCACGGTGCTTCTGGTCCATGGCCGCAATGGCGCGCCCGGCCAGCCGCAGATCGCCGAGATTGCCGAGGCCTATCTGGCCCGCGGCTGGCGCGTCGCCGCGCCCGAACTGCCCAATTCCATCGCCCTGCCGCTGTCCGGCCCGCCCGAGCAGGTGACATTCTCGGGCCATACCAGCGCCGCCGCCGGGGTCTGGACCTGGCTCGCCCGGCAATGGCCGGACGCGCCGCGCGCCCTGTCCGGCCACAGCATCGGCGCCTATGCGATCGCGCATCTGGCCGCCGCATCGCCCGAGACGCATCACGTCCTTGCCGTCTCGCCGCCGCTTTCCGGCCGCGTGCTGCTGGCGGCGCGCGAGGCAATGGGCCCCGCCGCGATCGAGGCGGTCAAACGCGAGGCGCCGGGCTATTTCGCCGAGATGGAGGCGGCCGACGCCGCCCCCGCCCTGGCCCGCATCGCCGCGCCGCTGGCGGTGGTCACCGGCGCCGAGGACGGGCTCGTGCCGCTCAAGGACGCGCGCGCCTATTTCAGCGCGGCGCCGAACGGGCGTTTCTTTGCCGCGCTGCCGGGTCAGCACCATTGCCCGATGGGCGAGGAATGCGGCCGGGTGCTTACGGATGCCCTGATGGCGCTTGGCGCCTGAGCATGGGCCGACCCGATCCCGGCTGGATCGAGGCGCAGCGGCTGGCATCGGCGCGCGCCATGCGCGGCGCCTGCTCGGCCACGCATCTGACCCGTCACCGCGCAGGCTTCGGCTGGACGCTGCGCCCGGCGGCCGGCTCGATGCTGGCCTCGCCGCGCATGGCGGGCTGGGACCCCGAGCCGGATTATTTTCACCATTGGGTCCGCGATTCCGCCATCGTCCTGCGCGCCGTGCCGCTGGCCATCGCGACGGAGCCCGGGACGCGGGCCTTCTGGCGGCAGCATCTGGCGGATTTCATCGGCTTTTCGCTCTCCATCTCGGATCCCGGGCGGCGCGGGCCGGCGCGGAACCCGCTGCGCGTGACGACCCGCGCCAGCCATGCGCAATATCTGCGCGCGGATGCGGAACTGGCGGCATTAAGCGGCGCCGGCTGGCTGGAAGAGCCGCGCGTCGCGGCCGATGGCACGCCCGATCCCGAACAATGGAGCCGGCCGCAGGACGATGGCCCGGCGCTGCGCGCCTCGGCCGTGATGGAAATGCTGGACCTGCTGCCCGACACCGCCCGGCCCGGGGCCGAGGCGCTGATTGCCCGCGACCTGACCCATACGGCGCGGATCGCGGGCCGGCCCTGCATCGGCCCGTGGGAGGAAACGCCGCCCCGCCGCACGACCTTTACCCTGCTGGCGCAATGGGACGCGCTCGACCGGGGTTGCGCGCAGGGGCGCGAGGGTGCCCCCGATTCGCCGCTCCGCGCCGCTGCCGACCGGGTGGCGGCGCTGCTGGCGGCGGCCGAGGACCCGGCGACCGGCGGCTGGCGCGAAAGCGTCGAGGCCCCTGCGGGGCGGCTGGATGCGGCCACCTGTCTTGCGATCCTGCATGCCGGGCGCCATTCGGGGCCGTTTGCCATCACCCATCCGCGCATGCGCGCCACCATGGCCGCGCTGGAGGCGGGCTTTGCCGATCTCTATCCGATCAATCGCGACCGGCCGGTGGCGGCCATCGGCCGCTGGCTCGGGGATGCCTATTTCGACGGCAATCCCTGGTATCCGGCGACGCTGGGCTTTGCCGAGCTGCATTACCGCATCGCCGCCACCGGCGAGCCCGGGGCATTCGCCAGGGCCGAGGCCTGGATGCATCTGATCCAGCAGGTCGCGCCGCAACCCGCCGGGCCGCTGCCGGAACAGTTCGACCGCCGCGACGGCAGGCCGGTCTCGTGCCTTGACCTTGCCTGGTCGGCGGCGGCCTTTCTGGCGGCGGCGGCGGCGCGGGACATGGCGCTTCAGGCGCGGGCGGGGTCCAGATAGGGCGCGGAAAAGCCAAGCGCGCGCAAGCCCCGCCGGATCTCGGGCCGGCCCGAGACCAGCCGCCACAAAAGCCCCGAGCGGTGGTTTTCCAGCCCGATCACGATGGGCGCCTGATCGATCGCGAGCCGGCTTTCGGCCACCCAGTCACGGGTCAGGCTGAAGGCGTCGACAAAGCCCGCCTCGCCCCAGATCCGCCCGCCCAGATCGTCATGCAGATGGCGCAGCACCGGCATCGCCTCGTCGGGCGCAAAGGGAAACGAGGACAGCGCGGCGGTGGGCGTGATGGTGCCGGTATCCTCGGTCGGGGAATGGGCGACATAGCCATCCGGGTCGTCGCTGGCGGTCAGCCCCCAGCAATCCGGCCCGTATCCCGCCCAGCCCTGCGGATTGGTCAGGCAATGATGTCGGTTCACCAGCGCATGCGCCCGCGCCTGCGCGCCGTAATCGGCATAGGTGTCGCGCAACCCGCGCGGGTCGATCCCCAGAAACGGGTATTGCGACAGAAACAGCGGCCCGCCCCAGTCCGGGCCCAGCGGCAGCACCGTGCCGCCATAGCTGCGGCCATTGCGAAAGGCCGGCGCCCGGGCCCAGCTGTCGTGATAGGAGGCAGCCGGGATCGGGTGGCTTTGCGACCCGGCGCCAAGGATGAAAACCGGCAGTGCCTCGTTCCAGCCCCGGATCGGCAGCGCCTCGGGCTTCCACGGGCGATCCGGGTGGCGATGCCACATCACCGCCCCATCCTCGCGCAGATGCGCCGCCCAGTTCACGGCGTCGAACAATGCCTCGATCCGCGCGGTGACCGAGGGTTCTTCGGCAAAGAACGCCGCCGCGCCCAGAAGGCCCAGCATGAGAAACGCCGTCTCGACCAGATCGCCGCCATCGTCGCCGGGCATGAAGGGCAGGACGCGCCCGGTGCTGCCATGCAGGAAATGCGGAAACACCCCGTCGAAACGGTCGGCGGTTTCCAGAAAACCCAGCAGCCGCACGACCCGGTCGAGGATCTCGCGCCTTGGCCGCCAGCCGCGTTCGGCGGCGACGATCTGCGCCAGCAGGCCAAAGCCGGTGCCGCCGGTGCAGACCGTTTCCTCGACATCATAGCCAAAGGCGCCGCCGCTGCGTTCGCGCGCCATGCCGCTGACAGGGTGGCTCCAGTCAAGGAAATAGAGCGCAGTCGCCTGCGCCACGCGGTCGCGCAGCGCGGCGTCGTCAAGGCCCCGGATCAGTCCAGCCATGTCAGTTCCACCATTTGCGTATCGCGGCTGTTGGGGCCGACATGCAGCCGGATCAGGCCCGGATCGCGCAGCCATTCCACCGCGTCCAGCGCGGGCGCGACGGGATAGCGGAACTGTTCGGCGCGGACCTGAAAGACGACCTCACGGCTTTCGCCGGGACCCAGCCCGACCTGCCGGAAATCGATCAGCCAGCGTTCGGGGCGCGTGACCCGGGCCACCGGGTCGCTGGCGTAAAGCTGCGCCGTCTCGGTCATTCGCGCCGCGCCGGCATTGCGGATGGTCACGCGCAGCTCCACGACCTGATCGGACGGGGCGGCGTTTTCAGACAGGCGCGGCGGGTCATACGCGATCCGGCCATAGCCGAGGCCGAAGCCAAAGGGAAAAGGCCGCGTATCGTCGGGCAGGTCCAGCCAGCCGGTGCGGAACTTGGCGAAATGGCCGGGATCGGGCCGGCCGGTCGGCTCGGCGGCATGCGACAGCGGCATCTGGCCGGGATGGGCGGGCAGGGTGGCCGCCAGCCGCCCCGCCGGGCTGGCCGCGCCAAAGAGCAGATCCGCCACGCCCTCGGGTCCCGCGACGCCGCCATGCCAGGCGTAAAGCAGCGCATCGGCCTGGGTCGCGACCTCGCCCAGGGCCAGCGGCCGGCCGGCAAAGACCACCACCACCAGCGGCTTGCCCAGCCCGGCCAGCGCCGCGATCAGCCGGCATTGCGGGGCGGGCAGGCAGGGCGACAGGACCGAGGAGGATTCGCCCGCATGTTCCCTGGCCTCGCCCACCGCCGCCACGATCACATCCGCCGCGCGGCCGGCGGCCAGCGCCTCGGCCAGCAATTCCGGCTCGGGTCGCGGGTCGCGGGTCACGGTCACGCCATGCACATTCAGCCGCTGTTCCAGCCATGGCTCATCGACGATATTCGCGCCCCATGCGCGCGCAGGCGCGCGCCCGGTCAGCGCGGCCACGGCCTCGTGCAGCGGCACGACATCCCGGGCGCTGCCCGAGACCGACCATGTGCCCAGCATATTCGCCCGATCCGCCGCCATCGGGCCGATCAAGGCAACCCTGGCCGAGCGCGACAAGGGCAATGTCCCGTCATTCTTCAGCAGCACGGCGGCCCGGGCGGCGGCCCGGCGCGCCAGATCGCGGCCCGCCTGTCGCGCGGGCGCCGGGGTGGTGCCGTCCAGCCCGCGAAACGGATCGTCCAGCAGCCCCAGCCGTTCCTTGAATTGCAGCACCCGGCGGCAGGCGCGGTCGATCAGCGCGACGATCCCGCTGGCGGGCAGCGACAGCCCGGCCTCGGGCGCGTCCAGCCCGTCTTCGGCCAGCGCCGGCAGTTCGCGCAGATAATCCTCGCCCACCATGTCCATGTCGATGCCGGCCTGCAGCGCCCGCGCCACCACCACCGGCGCCGGGCCAAGCCCATGCGCCGACAGTTCCCGCACGCCGGTATAGTCCGAGACCACCAGCCCGGCAAAGCCGGCGCGCCCGCGCAGCCAGCCCTCGACCAGCGGCTCATGGGCGTGCATCGGCAGCTTGTTGACCGCGTTGAAGGCGGTCATGACACAGGCCGCGCCCGCCGCGATCCCGGCCTCGAAGGGCGGCAGATAGATCGACAGCAGATCCTCCCATGCAAGGCTGACATTGTCGTAATCCCGGCCGCTCTGGGGCGCGCCATAGGCGACGAAATGCTTGAGGCAGGCGGCCAGCCGGCCCGGCCCGGCCGGGTCCTGGCCCTGAAAGCCGCGCGTCGCGGCTTCGGCGATGCGCGCGGCCAGCAGCGGGTCCTCGCCCGGGCCTTCGGCGACCCGGCCCCAGCGGGGATCGCGGCTGATGTCGATCATCGGCGCAAAGGCCAGATGCAGCCCCTCGGCCGCGGCCTCGGCGGCGGCGAAAGCGGCGGTGTCCTCGATCAGGGTCATGTCCCAGCTGCAGGCCAGCGCGATATTCAGCGGAAAGACCGTGCGATGCCCGTGGATCACGTCCTCGGCAAAGAAAAGCGGGATTTTCAGCCGCGACCCGGCCAAGGCGCGTTCCTGCATGGCCCGCGCGCTGGCCAGCGACTTGGTGCCGAAGATCGCGCCGACCTGCCCGGCATCCAGTCGGCCCGACAGGGATGTGGATTGCCCGGCGCCGGTCACCAGCCCTTCGCCGGCGGCCAGCAGGTTCAGCTGGCCGATCTTTTCGGCCAGCGTCATCGCCGCCATGAGTTGCGCGACAGCGCCCTGTTCCTGCATCCGCCCGCCCCTGCTGCGAAGCCCTTATTCCGCCGCGTGCCGGACGGTGATGTAATCGCCGGCCAGACCCGGGCGCAGACGCGCCATGCCGTCGCGAATCTCCAGCGCGGCGGCATAGAACGGCACCCCGTCAGGGTCGCATGGCGGGTATTCCCCGTGCAAGACCGACAGGATCGCCGTGCGGGGCAGGCTGTCGCGCAGGATCAGGTGAAAATCCATCGCGGCATCGGTATCCAGCGCGGCGGTGGCCTCGTCCAGAAGCAGGATGTCGGGTTTCGCCAGCAGGATGCGGGCCAGCACCAGCCGCTGTTTCTGGCCGCCCGACAGCACGTCCCGCCAGTTCCGGCCCTGGTAAAGGCCCTCTTCGAGGCAGTTGATGAAGGATCCCAGCCCCACCCGCGACAGCGCGGCGGCGGCGGCGATATCGGAATGCTGCTCGGGGTGGTCGGGATAGGTGACCAGCGCCTTCAATGTCATCCGGTCGGGAATGTCGGCCTCTTGCCCGGCAAAGAACAGGCGTGCGCCCTCGCGCAGCGAGACCCGCCCCTCGCCATAGGGCCAGAGCCCGGCCACCGCCTTGAGCAGGCTGCTCTTGCCGCAGCCGTTCTGCCCCGACAGGTAGATCCGGTCGCCCGGATAGAGCCGCAGCTTCGGCACCGTCAGGAAGGCCGGCGTGTCATGGCCGCGATGGTGCAGACGCAGCCCCTCGAGCGCCAGCACCGGACCCGAGGGCAGGCGGTCGCGCCGGAACCGGCTGAGGCCGGTCTCGGCATAGAAATCCTGCCGCGCGCGCACCCGCTCGATCGCGTGGGCGACCTCGGTCAGGCGGGCGGCATTGGCGCGCAGCGTGGCGATCGCGGGCATCACGTTGATGAACCAGGACACGTCGCTGATCAGCTCGGCCGTCAGTTCGCTGCTGGCCACGAAATCGCGAAAGCTCATCCGGCCGGCCATATAGGCGGGCAGCGCCGGCAGATAGGCCAGCAGCCGGGCGGACAGGAAATTATAGAGATTGGTAAACATCATCATGCCGGCGGTCAGCCAGTTCTGCTTGCCCCAGGTCCGGTCCAGATCGGCATAGAGCCGGCCGTTGATCCGGCTCTGGGCGCGTTCTCCGCGCGCCGCCGACAGCTGTCCGACGCGGTTCAGCAGGCCGACCCATTCGCCCCGCCAGGCGCCGTCGCGGCGCTGCCGCTGCAGGCTGAGCCGCTCGATGATGCGGCCCAGCCGCCAGGCGATCAAGGTCATCGCTGGGACATAGATCGCGACCAGCGCCAGCGCCAAGAGCGCCGCGCCGCTGTCGCCGGGAACCAGATCGATGCGCCCCGGCCCCAGCCAGCGTTCCAGCGCCGCGTTCGCCTGCGCCCCCCAGCGGTCGAGGAAAGCCACGCTCTGGCTGCGCTCCATCAGCGCGACCGAGACGAAATAGATCGAGGTCAGCGCCCCCCACAGCCCCATCGCCAGCCCGATGACGCCGCCGTAAAGGCTGGCCGAGGATTCGTCGATCCGCTGGTCTATGGCATCGGGCATCCGCGAACTGCCGTTCGATTCCGAGCGGTCGCTCATCAGGTCGAGGGCGATCCGTTCGTCGGCCAGGATCGCGTCATTGAACCGGCCGACCAGCCAGCCCCGCGCGCGCCGGTGAAGCGTCGCCGAGACCAGATGCCTCAGCGCCACCCCGGCCGTCCGGGCCAGAAAAATCGCCAGATAGGCCGCTGCCGCCAGCAGCACCACCCGGACCGGATCGGTCCCCGCCTCGGCACCATGGAAACCCGCCAGCGAGGCCAGAAAACCCGCGCTGGCGATGGCGACCCAGACACTGGCCTTGCTGAGCAATGTGGTGATCGCAAAGACGATCACCGTCAGCACCCATGCCTCGCGCCACCGTTCAGATATCCAATAGGCCGATAACAGACCCCAAAAACCGCTTAACCGCTGCACTTGCCTGCCTCTTTCTTGCTTGCTCTGCCTCCTTGATGCCGTGGCACATCCGTGCCTTGCCGCATGGGCGCGCAAGCGCCTGCGGGCCGATTTTGCCGGCATGTTTCAGGTTTGGTGCCGGTTGCGACAGCGATTCCCCGCGTGTTCGCAATCAGCCTATGAAAATCACAATATCAAATATATGCATGGGCGATAAGTTGCCTATGCATATATCGACATGTCGTTTTGGATAGCTTTTGCGACTGTATCATGTTGGCAACTGTCATAACCCGGCTCTGGGCAGGCCCCGCGCCGGGCGCCGGGCTTTGGCAAATTAACTGCTGGTAGTGTTTCACTTTGAAATTTGACCGTGCGTCGGGCAATCCCCGCATGTAAGCAGAGCGGTAAACATACAGGTGCGCATATGACCGTCCTCGAAAATGTCAGCGATCTCATCAAACGGCAGTCGCCGTTTCCGCTATGCGACGATTGCATCACAGAAAAACTGCGCCTTTCGGTCAGGCAGCACGCTAACCGCAAAACCCGCGAACTGGCCGCCATGCGAGGTTTTGACCGGCGGCGCGATATGTGCTCGTCATGCCGCGCGGAAAAGCTGGTGATCAGATATACCTGAAGGCCCAAAAGGTCAGAAGCGCCCGGCAGAAGTGACCGGCAACGCCTTCAGGATCGCGCAGATCGCGAGCGCCGAGGTTGAAGACGAAAATGCTCAACACCCTGATCCCCTCGCGCCGCCAGCTGGAACAGGCGTTTCCGGGCTTTGCCGTCTCGGCTCTGGTGGCGGCGACGGCGCAGTTCCTCTCGGGGCATTATGGCGCGCCGGCGATGCTGCTGGCGCTGCTTCTGGGGCTGGCGCTGAACTTTCTGGCAGATGACGGCACCCGGACCGCGCCGGGCATCGCCTTCACCTCGCGCACGGTGTTGCGGCTGGGGGTGACGCTGCTGGGCGCGCGCATCTCGGTCGATATGCTGGCGGCGCTTGGCGGCGCCTCGATCGCGCTGGTGGTGGCCGGTGTGGTGCTGACCATCCTGTTCGCGCTGCTGGCGACGCGTTTCGTCGGTCGCGGCTGGCGGTTTGCGCTGCTGACCGGTGGATCGGTCGCGATCTGCGGCGCCTCGGCCGCCATGGCCATCGCCGCCGTCCTGCCCCGGCACGAGAAATCCGAGCGCGATCTGGTCTTTACCGTGCTGTCGGTGACGGTGCTCTCGACCCTTGCCATGGTGCTTTACCCGATGCTGTCGGAAGCCTTTGGCTTTACCGCGCGCGATTCGGGCCTGTTTCTGGGCGGCACGATTCACGATGTCGCGCAGGTCGTCGGCGCCGGTTTCTCGATCAGCCCCGAGGCGGGCGAGGTCGCGACGCTGGTCAAGCTGATCCGCGTCTCGATGCTGGCGCCGGTGGTGCTGTGCTTTTCGCTGGTCATCCGCTGGCGCGGCCTCGCCGATGATGCCGGCGGCGGGTCGCCGCCGCCGCTGCTGCCCGGCTTCATCCTTGGCTTTCTGGTGCTTGCGGCGCTGAACAGCCTTGGCCTGATCCCGGCCGTGCTGGCCGGATGGGCCGGTCAGATCAGCCGCTGGGCGCTGCTGATCGCAATCGCGGCGGTGGGGATCAAGACCTCGCTTCGGAAGATGCTCGGGGTCGGGGGCGGCGCCATCGCGCTGATCGTGGCCGAGACCGTCTTTCTGGCTGCCTTCATCGTCTCCGGGCTGTATTTCCTGGGCTAGGCCGCCATCCGCCTGTCATCCGCCCGTCACGGAAACATTTGGGCGATATCCCCGAATATGTCATCATGACGACAAATGACAGCAAGCCGCAGAGGTGTTCGCAGCAACACACCGGCCAGCAAGGGGAGGAAGACATGACGGATCAGGCAGCCAACGGACATCGCGGGGACGACACCGGGCCGGGGCAAAGCCCGCCTTGGGCCGGGCGGCGCGAATTCCTGCGCGGCACCGGCCTTTCGGCCTTTGGCGCGATGCTGGGCATGGCGGTTCCCTTTGGCGCCAACATGCCCGCCGGGCTGATCCCGGCCGCGCTGGCGCAGGATACGGGGCTGGATCTGATGACCGGCAAGAACGGCCTGATCGTGCTGGGCGACAGGCCGCTGAACGCCGAGACGCCGGCCCATCTTCTGGACGATGACGTGACGCCCTATGACCGCCTGTTCATCCGCATGAACGGGCTGGTGCCGCAAAGCGCGCTGGACGCCAGTGCCGAGGGCTGGACGCTGACCGTCGATGGCGAGGTGGAGAACCCGCTGGAGCTGACCATAGACGAGCTGAAATCCCGTTTCGAGAATGTGACCCGCCGGCTGGTGCTGGAATGCGGCGGCAATGGGCGCGCCTTCTTCAACCCCGGCGCCTCGGGCAACCAGTGGACCACCGGCGCGGTCGGCTGCCCGGAATGGACCGGCGTGCGGCTGGCCGATGTGCTGCGCGAGGCGGGCGTGCGCGACGGCGCAGTCTATACCGCGCATTACGGCAATGACGTGCATCTGTCCGGCGATCCGGAGAAAGAGGTCATCTCGCGCGGGGTGCCGATCGAAAAGGCGATGCAGGATGACGGGCTGATCGCCTGGGCGATGAACGGCGCGCCGATCCCGGCCCTGCACGGCTTTCCGCTGCGGCTGGTCATTCCCGGCTATCCCGGCTCGGTCAGCCAGAAATACCTGACCCGCATCCGGATCCGCGATCAGGTCCATGACGGCGCCAAGATGACCGGCTATTCCTATCGGCTGCCGGCCTATCCCGTGGCGCCGGGAACCGAGGTGCCGGAATCCGACATGGTCGTGATGACCGAGATGCCGGTAAAATCGCTGATCACATTCCCGCAGACCGGCGCCGATGTCGCGGCGGGGCAGGCGACCGAGGTGCGCGGCCATGCCTGGGCCGGCAATGGCGATGTCGCGGCGATGCATGTCTCGGTCGATTTCGGCCAGACCTGGCAGGAGGCCAGGCTGGAGCCGCCCGCGAACCGTTTTGCCTGGCAGCGCTGGCGGGCCGAGGTGAACCTGCCGGTGGCGGGCTATTACGAGGTCTGGGCGCGCGCGACGGATATGAACGGTGTCAGCCAGCCCTCGACGACGCCGGGCTGGAACCCGCGCGGCTATGGCAACAACATGCAGCACCGTATCGCCCTGATCGCGGCTTAGGGGGCTGTCATGCGTGCGATCACGACATTCACCGCCCTTGGCGCCCTGCTGCCTTTCGCCCTGGCTCTGGGGCCGGCATCGGCGCAATCCCGGCCGGACCCGATGCGCGCCGCGGCGACCCAGGCCGCGCGGCCATCGCTGAGCGATCCGATGGTGGCGCTGCGTGCGCCGACCGAACAACCGGCGGATGGCGTGGCCGCCAGCGCCGAGTTCGGCGGCCTGCCCGACGCGCCCGGCGCCGAGGAGACCTATTACCAATGCGTCGCCTGCCATTCGACCGAGATCATCAAGCAGCAGCGGATCACCGATGCCCGCTGGGACGATCTGTGGGGCTGGATGGTCGAGCAGCAGGGCATGGTCGAACCCGAACCCGAAATCCGGGCGGCGATCCTTGGCTATCTCAAGACGCATTTCTCGTCCGAGAGATAGCAGCGGCGGGAATCTCCGCGCCGGGCCGGGTGCACGATCGGGCTGGCCGGCGCTATTGCAGCAGCGCCGGCGCGGCCACCACGGAATCGGACGGGATGGCATGGACCAGCACCGATGCCGTCTGACCGATCCGCATGGTCACGCCTTCGGGCAGCTCGCCCAGATCGATCCGGACCGGGATGCGCTGTGCCAGCCGGATCCACTGGAATGTTGGCTGGACATTGGGCAGCAGGTTGATACCCGTCGATCCGTCCTGCTTCGCGATCCCCCAGCTGATGCTGTCCACGGTGCCGGTGAACGGGTCGTCCGGATGGCCCATCAGCGTGATCACGGCCTGATCTCCGGGCTGGATGTCGCGGATGAAGGTCTCGCGGAAATAGGCGTCGATCCAGAAGCTGCTCTCGTCGATCAGCGCCAGGATCGGCTGATTGGCCACCGCCTGGCTGCCGACCCGCAGGCCCAGATTGGTGACATAGCCGTCGCGCGAGGCCCGGACGGTCGTGAACTCCAGATCGAGACGTGCGTTTTCCAGCTGCGCGGCGGCGCCGCGGATCCGCTCGTTGCTTTCCCCCTCGCCGCCCAGATCGGCCTGGGCCTCGGCCAGCTTCGCCTCGGCCTGGGCATGGGCGCTGCGGGCGCCGGCAACGGCGGCTTCGGCCTGACGCTTGTTGGCCAGATTGACGTCGTAATCGCGCTTTACCTGATCAAAGCGCGCCTGCGAGATATCGGCGGTCTGCAACAGCGCGGCGCTGCGCCGCATCTGCTCCTGAAGCTCTGTCAGCGTGGAATCGGCGGCCATGACCTGGCTTTCCGCCTGCACGATCCTTGACCGCGCCTCGGCGACGCCCGCCTCGGCGGCGGTGACGCGCTTGGTCAGGACCGCGACATTGTTCACCGTCTGGTCATACATCGCCTGCGCCTCGTCCAGCGCGGCCTGATAGGTCCGGGGGTCGATCTGGAACAGGATGTCACCGGCGCTGACGCGCTGATTGTCGCGTATCGGCAGCGACACGATCGGCCCCGAGACGCGCGGCGCGACCTGGATCACATCGGCCCTGACCTGGCCGTCGCGCGTCCAGGGGTTGCGGAAATAATCGATGAAATGCCAGCTGACCGCCGCGATGGCGGCCAGAATGATCAGCGCGGACAGGGCGTAGCGATAAAGTGGTTGCATAGGGCTCAGATCCGGATTGCGAACGTGCCGAAGGCGATGATGTAAAGCGCCAGGATCGACATGAAGACCAGTCGGGGCGCGACGAAATGGCGGGACAGGCGCAGGCGATTGAGCAGCCAGGCGGTCAGCCATGATGCGATCAGCGAGATCACGACGACCACCAGCAAGGGCGAGACATAGACGCCGGAGATGTCGATTTCCCTGGGGATCATGTCACAGCCTCGCATCGTTCAGTCGGGTCCAGTCGATGCCGCTTGCCGGCGGCACGAGGCTGGTGACGGCCCGGGTCAGACCCCGCAGCGCGGCCAGTTCACGCAACAGGTCGCGGCTGTCATCGTCGCTGAACTGCGCGCCGAAGCGCCTCAGGATTTCATGCGCGAGGGCGGTGATCCGCGCCAGTTCCGCGCCGGTCCCGTCCTGCGGGTCGGGCGTCAGGGTGTCGGGGCTGTCGCGCAGGGTCCTGCAGATCCGGATCAGCTCGTCGCGCCATTGCGCGATTTCGGGCAGCATGTTGGCATGGCTTTCGTGAAAGCCCGCGGACCGCGAGATCATGTCGACGCGGGTGATGCGCTGCGACATCGCGGCCATGGTCGTCAGCAGGTCCTGCATCCGTCCGCGGCCCTCCTTGGGAAGCATGCTGTCGGGGATGACCTGCAGCCAGTTGCTCAGCCAGGGCAGAATCGCGTTGATGCTGCGCAGATGATAGTTGCGGAGCTGCCGCTGCCACCAGCTTTCCCGGACCCCGCGGTCGCGGGTCATCCAGTTCAGCAGCCAGAGAAACGAGCCGAGATAGCGGCGGAACAGCCGCCGGAACGCGTGCTCGGCCCGGAACGAGACGGGCAGCATCGCGGTCAGCCACAGCAGCGCAAAGGGCACCAGGAATCCGACCACCATATTGGCGGTGAACAGAAAATTGTAGGTCTGGTTGTTGTCCAGTTGCAGCAGGATCACCGTCATGCCGAAGCCGAGGGTCCGCGCCGTGGCCAGATGCGGTTCATAGAACAGATAGGTGATCGCGAAGCTGACCAGAAACAGCACGGCGGCAAGTTGGGTATAGCTGGTCAGATGCGGCAGCACGAAGATGTGCAGCCCCGCCCCCAGCAGCATCATGGCCATGCCCATGATCGCCACGACCTTTACCGGCGCGGTCGGCATCCGGCAGATCGACAGCGGCATCTGGGCGGCCAGGACCAGCACCGTGGAGACCGCCGGAAGGTTCGGAAAATAGATGAAAATCGCGAAGGCGCAGAGGAAGGTCACCGGCACGCGCAGCGCAATGGCCAAGCGCTCGGGGTCCGGGATGATGCTTGCCGGCGGTTCCTGGTGCGGCCGCCGGGGCGGCCTTTCGCCCGGCGCCATGCCCTGGCCCTCGGCCACCGCGAAAAGCAGCGCCCGCGATGCGCGCTCGATCTCGGCCAGCGCGCCCAGGCTGACCTCCAGCGCGGCCAGCGCAAAGGGATCCTCGCCCGCGCGTCGTGGCCGGGCCGAGGGGATCGGGATGTCGCGCGCCGGCTCGAAACTTGCCGCGCCGCCAAGCAGGTCCCCGGCCACCTGCAGACGGCGCGATATTTCGTCATGAACGGCCGCCAGACCGGCCGCGAGCGGCTGGATTTCGTCCTGTTGCAGATTGGCGAAGCCCAGGCGCCAGTTCAGCAGCCCCTCGATCAGCGCCTCCAGTTCCAGCACCGCGTCGCGCCAGGCGCCGTAGTTTTCGAGGATGTCGAAACTGTCGACCGCCGCCCCGTCCAGGCGCGCGCCCAGCATGATCCGCAATTGCGTGACCGACTGGCGCAAATCGCGGATATCCTCGGGTTTCGTGGCATCCTCGGGCGCCGACAGGAAGGCATCGGCCAGCGACGGGAAAATCCGGCCGACCTGTGCGATCCGGGCGGCGAGATCGGCCTTGAACTGATCGCGGGTCGAGGCCGGAAAGATCAGGATTTCCACCAGCGTATAGATGCCGATGCCCAGCATGGTCTGCTGCAGCCGCACCATCGCGATGTCGAATGCCGCGCGCGAGTCGAGCTGTGAATATTCGGTCATCAGGATGACCAGAAAGGCGCCGACGAACCATGTGTACCAGATGCGGGAATTTCCCGACAGGAACCAGCCGCAGATGAACAGCCAGATCGAGACGGCGGCCGCGTAGGCCCAGCGATCCTGGGCGAACAGGGCCAGGAATGTCAGCGACAGCACCACCCCGATGACGGTGCCCGCGAGCCGCATCAGCCCCTTGGCAAGGGTTTCGCCGCCGGTGTTCAGAAAGCAGAAGGCGACCGAGAACAGCGCCCATTTGGTATCGCTCCAGCCAAGGGCCATGCTGGCCCAGCCCGCGATCACCATGGCCAGCGCAACCTTGAATGCTCCCTGCATCCGCTCCGGCATCTAGCGCCCCCTACAGGTGCGCGTCAGGCGCCGGATCGCGGTCATGGCGCGCCGGGCAGGGCGCAGGCCACCAGCGCGTCGGAGGGTGGCGTCTTCATGAAATGGTGCCCGCCGGCCATGATCACCAGATATTCCCTGCCATTCTGCTCATAGATCATCGGGTTGGCCTGGCCGCCGCCGGACAGAACGTCGCTCCAGACGTTTCCCCGGTGCGGATGTCGATTGCACGGATGGGATTATCCGTCGCCGCCGCGATGAAGGCAAGACCCGATGCCGTGGTCACCGCGCCGCCCTGCACGATCACCGGCGGCGCGGTGATGGCGGCGGTGCCGGGGATAGGCGTTGCCAGCTCATTGCTTTCGCTGCTGCTTCGCGCCAGTCCGATCTTCAGATCGGCCTCGCCATTCCCGCCGTAATGCGTGGGTGCCGGAAGTGCTGAAAGGATCAGCAGCACCAAAGGCCCAGTCACGCGGGGCCAGAGGCCAGTGTTCACCCATAAGGGCGATCGGATATTGGCCTGATTCGTCGGCAAAATCGGTAGCCGCCTTCAACCTTCGTGCTCACTCCTGATCCGGCTGAAAGACGTCTTCGATCGTCAAATCGAAAAGCCGCGCCACATTGAACGCGAGCGGAAGGCTGGGGTCATAGCGCCCCCGTTCAAGGGCGTTCACGGTCTGCCGCGAGACCTTCAGAAGGGTGGCCAGGTCAGCTTGCGACCAACCCTTTTGTTGACGCAGCTCCCGAATGCGGTTGTTCATTTGAAACGTAACCGTCCGATCACGACCCCGACGAACCATATCGCAGCCATCAGCGGCCATACGGCAAACATCGAGATCTTCGGGAATCCTGCCCCTTCGAGAAAACCGTAACCGAATGTAATCAACGCGGTTCCTGAAAACGACAGGGCGAGCGCTTCGAACTGCAGCTTGCGCTGCAACTCGTCCATCTGGCGGATGCTCCAGACCACCGCCCCGCAAATGAACGCGGCGGGCAGCATCGGGCTGAGGGCAATCAGGATACGGGCAGGCCGGGCCTCGATGCCGGCCGCGAGAAGGCGTTGAGAAGCAAACAGCATTGCCGCATACGCGGCCAATCCGACGAATATAAGAAGAAGTCCCCGCATTGCCGTCTCCGCGCATATGTAAAGTTTGCTTTACACATGGCGCGCCAAACCGGTGGTGTCAAGTCTGCTTTACACGGCGAGTTTCAGCGGCAAGCGCAGAAGCTCGGCTTCGGGTCGGGATTGCACGGCGTCCGGCGTGGTTTTCCCTGATGTGCCGGCTGCGAAAACCCCAGGAGCCGATGGTTCTGGCGATGGCTATTGCATCACGGATCTGTGCCAGAGGCTCCTTGTCATTCCGGCGTCCGGGCCTCGCCGGGCGTCTGGCTTTGCTGACGCCACAGGTCGGGGGTGATGCCCTCGGTCTCGCGAAAGACGCGGATCAGGTGCGAGGCGTCGCAAAAGCCGGTTTCCTCGGCGATCCGCGTCACCGTGCGGTCGCTGCGCGACAGCAGCATCCTTGCCTGCGCCAGCCGGATGCGGATCGAGGCATCGGCCGGCGGAATGCCCAGATCGGCGTTGAAATGCCGCTCGAGCTTGCGGCGGCCGACGCCCAGATCGCGGGCGATGCGGGCAATCGAGAGCGGCGCCTGCAGGTTCTGCTGCATGGCCAGAAGGGCGCGGCGCACCAGCGGGTCATGTGCGTTCAGTTCCAGCGGCAGGCCGGGCTGCGGACGGTCACCCTCCATCGGCTCGTCGATCATCAGGATCGACAGGCTCTTGCGGGCGGCGGCGCGGCCAAGGTGGCGGTCGACCAGAAAGGCCGACAGATGTGCCGCGCTGACCCCGCCCGAGCAGGACAGCCGATCGCGGTCCACGACGAAGATCTGGTCCGAGACGGGGCGCATCCTTTCGAATTCGGCCAGGAAATCCTGGTGGTGAAACCAGCTGACGCAGCAGCGATAGCCATCCATCAGCCCGATCCGCGCCATGGCGAAGACGCCGGTGCAGAGCCCCCCCAGGGCCACGCGGGCGGTGGCGGCGCGGCGCAGAAAGGCCGACTGCTCGGGCGACAGCCGCCCGGATTCGATCAGGCCGCCGACGGTAAAGATATAGTCGAAGCGCGACGGATCGCCCAGCCGCTCGTCCGGCTCGACCCTGATCCCGCAAGAGGATTGCACCGGCGCCATATCGGCCGACAGCACCTTCCACTGGCAGCGGATCGGCCGCGAGCCGTCGCCGTCATCGGCGGCCAGCCGCAGCACATCGACAAAGGTCGCGAATGCCGACAGGGTGAAGCGCGGGGTCAGCAGGATGCCGATCCGCAGCCGTGGCGGGGCCGGCTGGGAAACGGGGGCAGGCTCAGGCATGCGTCGCGATCCGTCGATGGTTCATGTCGCGATCATGCCATATTTGCGTCATATATCCAGTGCAGCCGCATCAGCCTTTGGTCGCAGCCGGCGCGGCCGGCGCCGGCGCGGTTTCTTCATCGTCGTCCTCCAGCGCGGGCGGCGTCTCGCCGGCAAGCAGGTTGCCGAACTTGTTCAGGCCGGGGATATGCTCGGCCAGCACACGGATCACGACCAGCAGAGGCACCGCGATGATCATGCCGAGCGCCGACCACAGCCAGGCCCAGAGCGCCACGGTCAGGAACACCACCACCGTGTTCAGCTGCAACCGGCGCGAGACGAAATAGGGGGTGATCAGCTGCCCTTCGAACGCGGTCAGGAACAGGTAGCTGCCGCCGACCATCAGCGGCGTGACCAGATCGTCAAAGACGAACAGCGCCACCAGCGTCGCGATCACCACGCCGCCGACCGAGCCCAGATAGGGGATATAGTTCAGCAGAAACGCGGCCAGTCCGAACAGTATCGGGCTGGGCATGCCCCAGGCCCACATGGTCAGCCCCACCGACAGGCCGAGGCAGGCGTTGATCAGGGTGATGGCGCCAAGATAGGTGCCCAGCCGGTCCTCGATTTCGCGCAGGGCCATATAGGCCGCGCGCTTGTCGCGCATGGTGTCGAAGCTTTGCACGATCTTGAGGTAAAGCAGATCGCCCGACGAGATCAGGAAGAACAGCAGGAACAGGGTAAAGACGATCTGGCTCAGCAGGGCCGGGCCCAGGTTCATCAGGCTGACAAGGGCCGAGGTCTCGGGCGCGGTCGTCACCTGGACATTGATCTGCTGGTCGGGCTGGTCCTGCGCCGCGGGATTGCTGAGCGTGCCGGTCAGCGTCGCGGCGGGCGCGACGGCAGTGGCGGTATCCTCACCGTCGTCGGTGCCCGCGCCGGTGATCTCGTCCAGCTTTTCGGCGGCGCGTTCAAGCCCGCGGAAATTGCTGCGCAGATCGGTAAACCGCTGCTCCAGCCGGGTCGAGATCTGCGGCGCGTCCTCGATCAGCCGGTTCACCGGGCCCGAGACGACGACGCCGATCCCGGCCACTGCCACCACCAGGGCCAGCGATACGATGGCCGCCGCGGCCGACGCGCCAAGGCCCAGTCGCTGCATCAGGCGGCGAAACGGGCTGAAGACAAAGAACAGCAGCACCGCCAGCGTGACGGGCATCAGGAAATCGCGCGCCTGGGCGAAAAAGCTGAACAGCAGGATCAGGAAGATGCCGATGACCGCCCAGTTGGCGACGATATTGACGCCGGGCTTGGCGTCGCGATGGCGGGCCGGAAACATGTGATTGCGGCTTTGGTCGTCAGGCGTCATGTCTTGTGTTCCCGGCTGGCTGGACCGAAACGCAAAGCCCGCGCCGGGGTTCCCCGTCGCGGGCCTGTCACGCGCCTGTCACGGCTTGGCGGCCGGATCAGATCGGATGGTCGCCGGTCGCGTCGATGACGCGGGTGGGCAGGCCCAGCTTGCCCAGCAGTTCCAGGAAGGGGCGGGCGGGCAGGTCCTCGACATTGACCATGCGCTTCACGTCCCATTCGCCGCGCGCGACCAGAATGGCGGCCGCGACCGGCGGCACGCCGGCGGTGTAGCTGATGCCCTGGCTGCCGACCTCGTTATAGGCGTCCTTGTGATCGGCGACGTTATAGATGAACACCTCGCCCGGCTTGCCGTCCAGCGTGCCCTTGACCAGATCGCCGATGCAGGTCTTGCCCTCGTAATCGGGGGCGAGGCTGGCGGGGTCGGGCAGCACCGCCTTGACCACTTTCAGGGGCACGACCTCCAGCCCCTCGGCGGTTTTCACCGGCTGTTCGCTGAGCAGGCCCAGGTTCTGCAATACGGTGAAGACATTGATGTAATGTTCGCCAAAGCCCATCCAGAACCGCACATCGGCGTCCTTGTAGCGCGCCGACAGGCTGTGCACCTCGTCATGTCCCGACAGGTAGGCGGTGCGCTTGCCCACGACCGGCAGATCCCATTCGCGGCCGACCTCGAACATCTTGTTCGAGCGCCATTCGCCGCCCTGCCAGCTATAGACCGTGCCGGTGAATTCGCGGAAATTGATCTCCGGGTCGAAATTCGTCGCGAACCAGCGGCCGTGGCTGCCGGCGTTGATGTCCACGATATCGATGGATTCGATCCTGTCGAAATATTCGTCCTCGGCCAGGCGGGCATAGGCATTGACAACGCCGGGGTCGAAGCCGACGCCCAGAATCGCGGTCATGCCGGCCTTTTCGACGTCCTCGCGCCGCTTCCATTCGTGGTTGGCGTACCAGGGCGGGGTTTCGCAGACCTTGTCGGGCTCTTCGTGGATGGCGGTGTCCAGATAGGCGGCGCCGGTGTCGATGCAGCCCTGCAGCACGGTCATATTGATGAAGGCCGAGCCCACGTTGATCACGATATCGGCGCCGATCCGGCGGATCAGATCGGCCACCGCCTTGCTGTCCATCGCGTCCAGCGCATGGGCGCTGAATTCGACCTCATGGCCCTTGTCCCGAACGCTCGCGATGATCCTTTCCGCCTTGGAGACGGTTCGGCTGGCGATATGCAGCGTCCCGAATTCCCCGGCGTTCTGCGCCACCTTGTGCGCGACCACCTGGGCGACGCCACCGGCGCCGATGATGAGCACGTTCTTGGCCAATTCGTTCTCCTTTTCAGGGTCAGAGGACAGGGATGGGCGGTCGTCCCGTGCCAGAGGGCTCAGGACAGACTAGCCTTGTAATCGCCATATGAGAACCGGCGCTGCTCGCGCAGCGTGCCGTCCTCGTCGCGGATGACGATGGCCGGCATGGCGACGCCGTTGAACCAGTTCTTCTTGACCATGGTATAGCCGGCGGCATCCGCGATGCTGATCCGGTCGCCGACCTTGAGGGGCGCGGCAAAGCGTCCCTCGCCGAAAATATCGCCGGCAAGGCAGGTCTTGCCCGCGATCTGGTATTCATGCGCGCCGTCCTGCGGCAGCTTGGCGGTTTCGCGATAGATCAGCAGATCCAGCATATGCGCCTCGATGCTGCTGTCCACGATGGCCACGTCCTTGCCGTTATGGATCAGGTCCAGCACCGTGACCTCGAGCGAGGCGGCCTTGGTGATGCTGGCCTCGCCCGGTTCAAGGAAAAGCTGGACGCCGAATTTTTCCTGGAATGCCTTCAGCCGCTCGGCCAGACGGTCCAGCGGATAGCCGTCGCCGGTGAAATGGATGCCGCCGCCCAGGCTGACCCAGTCCAGTTTCTTCAGGAAACCGCCGAATTCGGCCTCGATCCGCGACAATTGCGCGTCGAACAGGTCGAAATCGCCGTTTTCGCAATTGTAATGGATCATCACCCCGGAGATTCGCTCAAGCGCCTGTTCCAGCCGGTTCAGGTCCCATTCGCCCAGCCGCGAGAACGGCCGCGCCGGGTCGGCCAGATCAAAGCCCGAGGTCGAGAAACGCGGGTTCAGCCGCAGCCCGATATTGATGCCGCGATCCGCCGCGCGGGCGCCGAAACGGTCCAGCTGGCCCAGGCTGTTGAAGATGATCTTGTCGGCGTAGCCCAGGGCCTCGTCGATCTCGTGATCGGCCCAGGCGACGGAATAGGCGTGGGTTTCCTTGCCGAATTCCTCGTGCCCCAGACGCAGCTCGAACAGCGAGGACGAGGTGGTGCCGTCCATGAAGGGCCGCATGAAGTCAAAGGCCGACCAGGTGGCAAAGCATTTCAGCGCCAGCAGGCATTTCACGCCCGAGGCCTCGCGCAGGTGCTGGATACGCTCCATGTTCACGCGCAGCTTGGCGAGGTCGATCAGGTAATAGGGCGTCTGCAGGTCGGTCATCGGCGTCCCCCGGTCGAAAACCCGTCGAAGGTCAAAGGAATGGCTGATTTAGGGCCATGCGAGCCGTTTCGCAAGGAAAGGTGACGGCGGTGTGACGTCGCGGCGGCCTCCGGGCCGCTTGCGGTTCGGGCTCAGTCGTCGACGATCGACAGGATCTGCGGCAGGGCGGGGCAGGGCAGAAGCTGGTTGCGCGCCACATCGGCCAGCGTGTGATTGTGCAGGAACACATAGACATGCGCCGACAGGCTTTCCCACAGCCGGTTCGACAGCGTCTGCGCCCGCGACCCCGACACCCCGCCCGAGGCGCCCGCGCCGACATGCAGCGCGCTGACGGTTTCATCGACCGCTTCCAGCACCTCGGCCACGCGGATGGTTTCCGGCGGCTTGGCCAGGCGATAGCCGCCGCCGGGCCCGCGCACCGAATCGACCAGCCCGGCACGGCGCAGGCGGACGAAAAGCTGTTCCAGATAGGGCAGCGAGATGTCCTGCCGCTTCGATATCTCGGCCAGCGAGGTCAGGTCGTCGCCCTTGGCGATGGCCAGATCGACCAGCGCCACCATGGCGTAACGCCCCTTGGTAGACAGTTTCATATCGCCCCTCCTTGCTGGCAGCGCATTGACGAAACGCCTGCCTAAGGCTAATTCCCTTGCGCCGCCCTTGACTGCGTCTTGCCCCGGCCGGTCGCGCTTCCCAGATTGACGATCTAGAGCCGCGCCGCCAAAGGGTCAAGAAACCCGAGTTTCAAAGGAAACCCATGCCCGAACTGATTTTCCCCGGTCCCGAAGGTCGTCTTGAGGGGCGCTATCACGCGCAAGCCATTCCGGACGCGCCGATCGCCATCATCCTGCATCCGCATCCGCAATATGGCGGGACGATGAACAACCGGGTCGTCTACAACCTGCACTATGCGTTCCACCGTATGGGTTTCACCGTCATGCGGTTCAATTTCCGCGGCGTCGGCCGCAGCCAGGGCGAATTCGACCAGGGCATCGGCGAGCTGTCGGACGCCGCCTCGGCGCTGGATTACCTGCAGGCGATGAACCCCAACTCCAAGCATTGCTGGGTCGCGGGCTTCAGCTTCGGCGCCTGGATCGGCATGCAACTGCTGATGCGCCGGCCCGAGATCACCGGCTTTATCAGCGTGTCGCCGCCCGCCAACATGTATGATTTCAGCTTTCTCGCGCCTTGCCCGTCCTCGGGGCTGATCATCAACGGCACCGCCGACCGCGTGGCGCCGCCCAAGGATACCCATTCGCTGGTCGGCAAGCTGCGCGAGCAGAAGGGCATCACCATCTCACACGAAGAGGTCGAGGGGGCGGACCACTTTTTCCGCGACGATGAGACGCATATGAAGCCGATGATCGAAACGGTTCAGGCCTATGTCCGCCGCCGGCTGACCGAGACCACGCGATAAGGCGCGGGGCCGGCCCTTTGTTTCCCGCGAGGCACCCGTGACCGATCCGAGCCGGCATTTCGAGTTCCTGGCCGAGGCCGACCGGCTGAAGGCCGTCGATCGCGCCAATGTGCTGATGGATCTGTCGCGGCCCGAAAACAGCGCCGAGCACAGCTGGCATGTGGCGCTTTACGGGCTGGTCTTCGGGGCCTCGGACCGGGCGATCCGGATGATCCTGCTGCATGATCTGGTCGAGATCGACGTGGGCGACCACCCGATCCACCTGGCCCATGATGCCGAGGCGGTGCGCCGGGCCGAGCAGGCCGCCGCCCGGCGCCTGTTCGGCCTGCTGCCCGATGGCGCGGCGCAGATGGCGCTGTGGTCCGAGTTTGAGACCGGCGACAGCGCCGACGCGCGCATGGCCCGGCGCATGGATCACGTCCAGCCGCTGTTTCAGGTCCTTGCCGCGCCGCGCCCGCTGCCCGATCACATGGATATCGTCCGTGCCAATATGACGCAGGGCCGCGCGGCAAGGCTGCTACATGAATGGCCCGAGGCGATGGCGGCCGCGCAGGCGCTGGCCGAGGGGCGCGCCGTCGCCGGAGATCTGGCCCGTCGGCTGGCCTTTCTGGCCGAGGCCGACATGCTGAAATCTGTCCTGCGCGCCAACCCGCTTTGCGATGGCTCGCGGCCCGAGAACAGCGCCGAACACAGCTGGCACCTGGCGCTTTATGCGGCGGTCCTGGCGCCCTTTGCCGCGCCCGGGGTCGATATCGACCGCGTCATCCGCATGCTGATCCTGCATGATCTGGTCGAGATCGATGTGGGCGACGTGCCGCTGCATTCCCAGAGCGGGCAGGCGCATGGCTCGGCTAGCGTGAAGGCGGCCGAGGCGGCGGCGGCGCGGCGCATCTTCGGATTGCTGCCGGCCGCGCAGGCAGGCGCGTTCACCGCCCTCTGGCACGAGTTCGAGGAGGCGCGCACGCCCGATGCGGTCTTTGCCAAGGCGCTGGATCGCTGCCAGCCGGTTTTGCAGAACCTGCGTTCGGGCGGGCAGTCCTGGCGCGACTATGGCGTCACATTCGCCGATATGGAGCGCCGTGTCGGGGTCAACGTCGCCCTTGGCGCGCCGGCGCTATGGGACTGGCTGCGCCACGAGATCGCCGCTGTCCTGCCGCGAAACTGAACGGCCGGGCGGGATTCGCACGTCATCCCGCCCGGCCGCCGTGATTCTGCCCGATCAGCTTGCCAGCGCGCGCTGATTGGCGACATGGCGTCGCGCCATCTGCCGCGCGCGGCGGCCGGTGACAAAGGGCCGCGCGCCCGCGATCGTCACGGACGCGCCGCGCAGTTCCGGAAACAGCGTATAGATTTCCTCGGCCACGGCACCCAGGGCATTGATCGCCTGCGGGCCGGGGTAAAGCGATTCCGTCTCGGCCCCGTCCGACATCACCACCTCGTGGCGGTCGAACAGCAGATGGACATAGGTCACCTGCCGGGCGTCGGCCAGTTCCTCGATGCCGGGGATCTCGGTCAGCTGGCGTGCCGGAACCAGCAGTTCGGGGGCGCAGAACATGCGCTGCGCGATCTGCGAGCGCACAAGGACGCGGTGCTGGGGCGAGACGGTCAGGTCACGTTCCGGGCGGTTCGGGCCCAGGGCGCCGGCCGTGATGCGGATGGGGCGCAGCCGGGGATTGGCCGTCAACTCATCGGCCGAGAGGCTGCGTTGCCCGTGCCAGCGCAGCGGCTGGAAGCCGTTGTCACGGGTCCAGATCATATCGCCGGGGGCAAGATCCTCGACCCGGCGCTCGCCGGTCTCGGTCAGGATCATCGTGCCCGCGGCGAAGCAGACGATCTCGAGATCGAAAATATCGGGCGAGAAGCTGACATCCGCCACACGGGTGCCGTCGGGGTAGAGGTTGGCGTCGATGATCGTTACGGCCCGCAACGAGTCGATGCCATCCCACTGATCGAGAGTACTCGCGGCCGGGCGGAAGAAGATGTCGCCCGTGTCCATCTGAATCACGACCCCGGTTTGTTCGACCGTGCTGCCATCGGGAAAGGTCAGCAAGAACCGTGTCGAGTAGAAACCGGTGATTTCCGCCTGGACCGTTGAGCCTGTTCCAGGAGACACGTACTCCATCTCGGTTGTTTGCCGTTGATAGGTGGTCCCGAAATTGTCGCGGTTGGTGTCGCCGGTCACGCTGGTCGCGATGATCTGATCGGGGCCGACCGCATGATGACCGTTAAGCTGGTCCGCCTCGGCATCGGTTGCGTTCGAGCCAGGGGTCGAGTTGATCTGTTCGAGATTGCCGAACCAGAGCAGGTTTACGGTGTTAGGCATGGAAGCCTCCTGTCACGCAACGCTGAATAAATCCAATTTGCTCGCGTGGATATCACGGATCGCGGTTTTGGCAATCCGTTATTTTGCCGATATGCGGCATAATAATGACGGTTTTTCCGGGGTATGGGCACATCTGCCCATGGGATCGCGGCACATATCCATATGCCCATGGCGCCGTTTTCCGCATACAATTGCATGCCGACTTTCAATCTGCGGCGAATCCCGCTATAGCCCGGCCAACGGAAATTCAACGCCAAGGGAAACTTCATGTCGAAGATCAAGGTAGCCAACCCGGTCGTCGAGCTAGACGGCGATGAAATGACCCGGATCATCTGGGATTTCATCAAGCAAAAGCTGATCTTGCCCTATCTGGATATCGACCTGAAATATTACGATCTGGGCATCGAGGAGCGCGACCGCACCGACGACCAGATCACCGTCGACGCGGCCGAGGCGATCAAGAAGCACGGCGTCGGCGTGAAATGCGCCACCATCACCCCCGACGAAGCCCGCGTCGAGGAATTCGGCCTGAAAAAGATGTGGCGCAGCCCCAATGGCACGATCCGCAACATCCTGGGCGGCGTCATCTTCCGCGAGCCGATCATCTGCAAGAACGTGCCGCGTCTGGTGCCGGGCTGGACCCAGCCCATCGTCGTCGGCCGCCACGCCTTTGGCGACCAGTACCGCGCTACCGATTTCCGGTTCCCGGGCAAGGGCACGCTGACCATCAAATTCGTCGGCGAGGATGGCGAGACCATCGAGCACGAGGTGTTCCAGTCGCCGGGCGCGGGCGTCGCCATGGCGATGTACAACCTTGACCAGTCGATCATCGATTTCGCCCGCGCCTCGTTCAACTATGGGCTGATGCGCGGCTATCCGGTCTATCTGTCGACCAAGAACACCATCCTCAAGGCCTATGACGGTCGCTTCAAGGACCTGTTCCAGAAGGTCTATGAGGAAGAGTTCGAGAGCCAGTTCAAGAACAAGGGCATCCATTACGAGCATCGCCTGATCGACGACATGGTGGCCAGCGCGCTGAAATGGTCGGGCGGCTATGTCTGGGCCTGCAAGAACTACGATGGCGACGTGCAGTCGGATATCGTGGCGCAGGGCTTCGGCAGCCTCGGGCTGATGACCTCGGTCCTGATGACGCCGGACGGAAAGATCGTCGAATCCGAGGCCGCGCACGGCACCGTGACCCGCCATTACCGCGAGCACCAGAAGGGCAACGCGACCTCGACCAACTCGATCGCCTCGATCTTTGCCTGGACCGGCGGGCTGAAGCACCGCGCCAAGCTGGACGACAACGCGGCGCTGCTGAATTTCGTCGAGACACTGGAAAAGGTCACCGTGCAGACGGTCGAGGATGGTTTCATGACCAAGGACCTGGCGCTGCTGGTCGGGCCGGACCAGAAATGGCTGACCACCATGGCCTATCTGGAAAAGGTCGACGAATATCTGAACAACGCGCTGATCGGCTGAGGAACCGCCGGGCAGGATTGCAAGGGGCCGGGCAAACCCGGCCCTTTTCGCGTTTATGCGCGGTTCAGGGGAAATCGCTCATGGAACGGCGCGAAGCCGCTTAACAGTGGCGCCGTTCCGGGCTAAAGGGGCGGTATCCCCAATATCGGAGTCGCGCCATGAAAGCAGCCGTCATCACCTTTCCCGGGTCGAATTGCGATCGCGACCTTGCCGTGGCGCTGCGGCAGGCCGGCGCGGATGTGACCCGCGTCTGGCACAAGGACGAGGCCCTGCCGCAGGGCGTCGATCTGGTCGCCGTGCCTGGCGGCTTTTCCTTTGGCGATTACCTGCGTTGCGGCGCCATCGCCGCGCATTCGCCCGTCGCGCGGTCGATCAGGGCCCATGCCATGCGGGGCGGCTATGTGCTGGGTGTCTGCAACGGGTTTCAGGTGCTGACCGAGCTGGGCCTGCTGCCCGGCGCGCTGATGCGCAATGCCGGGCTGACCTTCATCAGCCGCGAGACGGGGTTGCGGGTGGCGACCTCGGCCAGCCCCTTCACCTCGGCCTATGCGGCGGGCGAAGTGATCCGCGTGCCGGTCGCGCATCACGACGGCAATTACCAGATCGATGCCGAAGGGCTGGCCGCGCTGCGCGATCAGGACCGCATCGCCTTTACCTATGCGCCGGCGATCAACGGCTCGGTCGAGGATATCGCCGGCATCCTGTCGGAAAACCGCCGGGTTCTGGGCATGATGCCGCATCCCGAGCGCGCCGTGGATGCGGCGCATGGCGGCACCGACGGGATCGGGCTGTTCGCCTCGCTGATGAGCGGGTTCGTTCCGGCCTGACTTGAGCGCGGGCCCGTCGCGCACTAGACTGCATCGATCGCCCGCAAGGGACGGTGCCGGAGGCCCATGCGAAACGACGACAAAGCAACCGGGAATACCGATGCCAGGACCGGCCCTTCCGGCCGCTGGGGGTTGCGCGGTGCCATCCTGGCGCTGCTGGCCGTTGCCGCGGGCACGGTCTGGTTCACCAATGCCTGGCTGACGGCGCGGTTTTCCGAATCCACGCGGATGCGGTCCGAACTGCGCTCGGTCCTCTATACCGGCAACCTGCTGTCGGAATTGCAGCGCACCTCGGTGGTGCCGCTGCTGCTGGCGCGCGATCCGACGCTGATCGCGGCCCTGTCGGGCAACAATTTCTCGAACAGTTCGGCGCGGCTGATTTCCGCCCAGAAGGAAATCGGCGCCGCCTCGATCCGGCTTCTGGACGCCTCGGGGCGTCTGGTCGGCTCGACCGACCGCAACCTGCTGGGCCGGAATTACGTGCAGGAGCCGTTCTTCGTCGAGCCGCTGCGCTCGAAGGATACGGTGTTCAGTGTGTCAAGCAATCCGCAGGGCGCCTACGAATTCACCTATTCGCGCGCCATCGTCGCCGAGGGGCGCACGCTGGGCGTGGTGATCGTGGCCGCCGACCTGACGCCGCTGGTCCGGTCCTGGGCGGGGATTTCCGACGCGATCGCGGTCAGCGACAGCGAAGGAAACATCATCCTGTCCACCGAACCGCGCTGGCGCGGGCTCACCCTGCCCGAGGCACTTTCCGTGCGCTCGGCGCCCTCGGCCATTTCGCGCGCCTTCCAGGTGACGGCCGACTGGGCCTCGGCGCCGGTCGATGCCTATGTCGAGGGCAAGGCGGTGATGCAGACCGAGACCCGCATCCCGTTCCGCGGCTGGACCATGACCTCGTTCACCGCTTACGATTCGGTGCGCGAGCGGGTGAACGCGGTGCTGGCGCTGGTGATCATGGGTTTCGCCATCCTGCTGGCGGCGGTGTTTTATCTGCTGTCGCGCCGGGCGCGGGTCGAATCGGCCGCCTATATGCGGGAATCCGCCGATCTGCGGGCGCTGAACATGCGCCTGACGCGCGAGATCGCCGAGCGCGAGCGGATGCAGAAGGAATTGCGCGTGGCCGAACAGACCGTGCAGCAATCCAGCAAGCTGGCCGCCCTGGGCGAGATGTCGGCCGGGGTCAGCCACGAGCTGAACCAGCCGCTGGCCGCAATGAAGACCTATCTGGCCGGGGCGCGGCTTTTGCTGCAACGCGGCCGCGACGAAGAGGCGCTGTCGAGCTTTCAGCGCATCGACGATCTGGTCGAGCGCATGGGCGCCATCACCCGGCAGCTGAAATCCTATGCCCGCAAGGGCGGCGAGGCTTTCGAGCCGGTCGATCTGCGAACCGCGCTGTCCAGCGCCCTGGTGATGATGGAGCCGCAGCTGCGATCCAATACCATCCGCCTGCAACGCAATATCCCGCGCTATCCGGTCATGGTCCTGTGCGACCGGATCCGGCTGGAGCAGATCATCATCAACCTGCTGCGCAACGCCATCGACGCGATCAAGCAAAGCCGCGACCCGGCGATCGAGATCACCGTCGGCTCGGGCTCTCACGCTTTCTTGTCCGTTCGCGACAACGGGCCGGGTGTATCCGATCTGGAAAATCTGTTTGAACCCTTTTTCACCACCAAGAAGCCGGGCGAGGGGACCGGGCTCGGACTGGCCATCTCCTCCGGTATCGCGGCGGATTTCGGTGGTCGCCTGACCGCGCATAATGCGTCTGACGAAGGCGGCAGGGGCGCCGTGTTCGAATTGGAACTGCCGCTATACGACCCCGAACGCAGGACCGGGTCCGGCATGGCCGCAGAATAACTTGATGAGGTAGGGCGATGAGCCGCACGTTGAAAATTGCCGTTGTCGATGATGAGCCGGACATGCGCGAATCGATCAGCCAGTGGCTGGCGCTGTCGGGATTCGATGCCGAAACCTATGCCAGCGCCGATGACGCGCTGAAGGTGATCGGCAATGACTGGCCGGGCGTGGTCATTTCAGACATGCGGATGCCCGGCATGGACGGGATGGCGTTCCTCAAGCGCTTGATGGGGATCGATTCCGGCCTGCCGGTCATCATGATCACCGGCCATGGCGACGTGCCCATGGCGGTCGAGGCGATGCGCATCGGCGCCATGGATTTCATGGAAAAACCCTTCAACCCCGAGCGTCTGACCGAACTGGTCAAGAAGGCCACCCAGGCGCGCCGCATGACGCTGGACAACCGCGCCCTGCGCCGCGACCTCTCCGAGGGCCAGCAGGTCATGTCCAAGCTGATCGGCGCCAGCCCGGTCATGGACCGGCTGCGCGAGGATATCCTGGACCTTGGCCAGGCCGACGGCCATGTGCTGATCGACGGCGAAACCGGCACCGGCAAGACGCTGGTCGCCCATGCGCTGCATGCGGTGGGGCCGCGCGCAAGCAAGAAATTCGTGCCGATCTCCTGCGCCGCCTATAATGACGAGGTTCTGGCCGGCAAGATTTTCGGCCCGGTCGAGAACGGTCTGCCGGCGGTCGAGGAAGCCCGCGGCGGCACGCTGTGCCTTGAGGATATCGAGGCGCTGTCCGATCCGTTGCAGGCGCGGCTTCTGGCCTTTATCTCGGACCAGGGGACGCCGGCCGAGACGCGGATCATCGCGATCTCGAACGCGCGCGGCGAAGGGCGCAAGGCCGAGGATTCGCTGCGCCCCGACCTGTTCTATCGCCTGACCGCGCTGAAGATCACCCTGCCGCCGCTGCGCTCGCGCGGCGAGGATATCCTGTCGCTGTTCAACCGCATGACCGAACAATTCGCCGAGGAATATGGCTGCGAACCGCCCCAGGTCACGGCGCAGGAGGCCGCGCAGCTTCTGCAGGCGCCCTGGCCGGGCAATGTCCGCCAGCTGATCAACGTGGCCGAACGCGCGGTGTTGCAGAACCGCCGCGGCTCGGGCTCGATCGCCTCGCTCCTGATGGCGGATGGCGAGGAAACCCAGCAGGCCACCACGACCGAGGGCAAGCCGCTCAAGGAATATGTCGAAAGCTTCGAAAAGATGCTGATCGACAACACCATGCGGCGCCACAAGGGCAGCATCGCCGCGGTCATGGACGAGCTGTGCCTGCCGCGTCGGACGCTGAACGAGAAGATGGCGAAATACGGGCTGAGCCGGGGCGACTATCTTTAGCGCCCGCGCCTGCCCGCCCGCCGGGCCGCGCATTCCGGTGCCGGGCGGTGGTCGTTTTTTGCGGCCAAAAAATGGGTTCAGTCGAAAAAGCGATTGTAACGGCGCGGTCTTACCCGCTATCTTGCCCCGGCAGGGTGCCGTTGTCACAATCGACGGCCGCATCCTTAACAGTTTCGCAGCGCGTAGGCCAGCCGCATCCCGGACAGGGGCCGGTGGCCAGATGCGCGGAAAATATCGCCCATGCCCCCCGGGGCCTCTGGGCAGACGTTATCGCAGCCCCGACCGCCTTGCAGCGTGACGGGCCAAGAAAGGTAAACAGACGCGATGGATCGCGCAGCGCAGCTTGATCGGGAACGGCTTCGGGGGCACAGCCTGAACGCCGCGATTGCTGCTGGCTGCATGCCCGTCGTCGTTCTCTCATATGACAGCCGGATCCCTGCCACGCCTTCGGGCGGGCCGGTGCGGCTGCCCGAAAGACGGAAACATGTCAAAGAAAATGCTGATCGACGCCACCCATGCCGAGGAGACTCGGGTGGTCGTGGTCGACGGAACCAAAGTCGAGGAATTTGATTTCGAGACAGTCAACAAGCGGCAGCTTGCTGGCAATATCTATCTGGCCAAGGTGACGCGGGTCGAACCCTCGCTGCAGGCCGCATTCGTGGATTATGGCGGCAATCGCCACGGTTTCCTGGCCTTTGCCGAGATCCATCCCGATTACTACCAGATCCCCGCAGCCGACCGTCAGGCCCTGCTCGAGGAAGAGCGCGCCGCCGCCCAGGATGACGGCGAAGAGGTCGAAAAGCCCAGGCGCAATTCCCGCCGCCGCAGGCCCGCCAAGGCCGCATCGGCCGATAATGGCGATGCGGTGGCCGTCTCGGACGAGATCCCGGGCATGACCATCGTCGATCCCCAGGCCGATGCCGGGGACGAATCCGACGGCTCGGGCGCGGATCCGGCCGACGCGAGCGCCTCTGCGGATGCGCCTGTCGCGGAGGGCGTGGCCGGGGAGGCCGACGCTGCCGCCGAAGAGACGGCCGATGATGACGGCAACGGCGACGACAGCAATGGCGACGATGAGATCGAATCGGTGGCCGACGAGGATGTCACCGAGGAAATCCAGCGCCCGAAAAAGCACCGCGCGCGGCGCTACAAGATCCAGGAGGTCATCAAGGTCCGCCAGATCATGCTGGTCCAGGTGGTCAAGGAAGAGCGCGGCAACAAGGGCGCGGCGCTGACCACCTATCTGTCGCTTGCCGGTCGCTATTGCGTGCTGATGCCCAATACCGCACGCGGCGGCGGCATCAGCCGCAAGATCACCAATGCCGCCGACCGCAAGAAGCTCAAGGAAATCGCCGGCGAGCTTTCGGTGCCCGAAGGGGCCGGGCTGATCATCCGCACCGCCGGCAGCCAGCGCACCCGCACCGAGATTCGCCGCGATTACGAATATCTGATGCGGCTGTGGGAACAGATCCGCGAACTGACCTTCAAATCGACCGCGCCGGCGCCGGTCTATGAAGAGGGCGACCTGATCAAGCGCACCATCCGCGATATCTATTCCAAGGAAATCGACGAGGTGCTGGTCGAGGGCGAGCGCGGCTATCGCACCGCCAAGGACTTCATGAAGATGATCATGCCGTCCCACGCCAAGAACGTGAAGCATTACACCGATGCGATGCCGCTTTATGCGCGCTATCAGGTGGAAAGCTATCTGGCCGGCATGTTCAACCCGGTCGTGCAGCTGAAATCCGGCGGCTATATCGTCATCGGCGTGACCGAGGCGCTGGTCGCGATTGACGTGAACTCGGGCCGCGCCACCAAGGAAGGCTCGATCGAGGACACGGCGCTGAAAACCAATCTCGAGGCCGCCGATGAGGTCGCCCGCCAGCTGCGTCTGCGCGACCTGGCCGGGCTGATCGTGATCGACTTCATCGACATGGAAGAGCGCAAGAACAATGCCGCCGTCGAAAAGCGCTTCAAGGACCGGCTGAAAACCGACCGGGCGCGGATTCAGGTCGGCCGCATCTCGGGCTTCGGCCTGATGGAGATGTCGCGCCAGCGCCTGCGTCCGGGCATGCTGGAATCGACCACCCAGCCCTGCGCCCATTGCCATGGCACCGGGCTGATCCGCTCGGATGACAGCCTGGCGCTGACCATCCTGCGCGCCATCGAGGAAGAGGGCACCCGCAAGCGCAGTCGCGAGGTGCTGGTCAAGGCGCCGATCGCGGTGGCGAATTTCCTGATGAACGCCAAGCGCGAACATATCGCCAATATCGAGGCGCGCTATGGCATGTCCGTGCGGGTCGAGGCCGATCCGGCGCTGATCTCGCCCGATTTCGCGGTCGAGAAGTTCAAGACCGCGACCCGGAACGTGCCCGAGGTGGCCTCGCCCGTGGTGTCGGTCGATGCCAGCCTGATGGCGCAGATCGATGACGAGGACAGTGCCGAGGACGAGGATCGCGACGACGATGCCGATGAGGCGCGCGGCGAAAACGGCGATCAGGGCGACGGCAATGGCAAGCGCCGCCGCCGCCGCCGCCGCCGTCGCGGCGGCCGCAACGGCGATGCCGATGGCGGCAATGGTGATGCCGATGGCGGCAATGGCGATGAGGCGCGCGACGACAGCGCGGCCGGGGTCGTGGAGGCGGCCGCCCCCGCCGAGACGGGCGAGGACGAGGCCAAGCCTGCCGAGGAGGCTTCCGCCGATGAGGACGAGGCCAAGCCGCGCCGCCGCACCCGCTCGCGTCGCCGCAAGGCGGATGAGGACAAGCCCGATGAGGCCGCCGCCGTGGCAGCCGGTGCTGCCGGGGACATGGTTGCCGTTGCCCCCGGAGCCGGGACCGAGGCCGTGGCCGAACCGGCCAGCGCCGAGGTGGTGGACCTGACCGGCCAGCCGGTGACCGGGCCGACGCCCGCGCCCGGCGAGGTTGCGGCCGAGGAAGCTCCGCCCGCCGAGGAGGCCGCCGAGGAAGAGGTTGCGGCCGCCGCGGATGTCCCCGCCGATGAGCCTGTCGCGGCCGAACCTGCCGAAGAACCTGCGGCCGAAGCCGCCGAGGCAGCGGCCCAGGCGGAACCCGAGCCGGCCGCCGAGCCCGAAGCCCAGCCGCAACCGGCCGAGGTCGAGGCCCAGGCAGAGGCCGAGCCGTCGCGCCCCAAGCGTCGCGGCTGGTGGTCGCTGGGTTAACGCTCTGGCGGAAATGACAAAAGATTGACGGGCGCGGGGCTTCCCCGCGCCTTTTCCTTGGCGCAAGGTGCGGGCATGTTTGGAATCGAGCTTGTGGATGCCGCCTTTCTGCCCGCCGCGATGGTCGCGCTGCTGGCCGGTATCCTGTCTTTCCTGTCCCCCTGCGTCTTGCCGATCGTGCCGCCCTATCTGGCCTATATGACCGGGGTCGGCGTCGGCGGGCTGAAAACCGGCGAACGCAGCGCCGTGGTGCCGGCGCTGTTCTTCGTCATGGGCCTGTCCACGGTCTTCCTGCTGATGGGCATGGCGGCCTCTGCCTTTGGGCGGGTTTTCCTGCAATATCAGGAATATCTGGTCAAGGCCTCGGGCGTGGTGATCGTCATCATGGGCCTGCACTTCCTGCGTCTTTTCCGCATTCCCTTTCTGGATACCGAGGCGCGGATGGATGTCGGCGACCGGGGCGGCAGCGCCATGGGCGCCTATGTGCTGGGGCTGGCCTTCGCCTTTGGCTGGACGCCCTGCATCGGCCCGCAGCTGGGCATGATCCTGTCGCTTGCCGCCGGCGGTGCGGCGGTCGAGCGGGGCATGACGCTGCTCGCCGTCTATGCTCTGGGCCTGGGCGTGCCCTTCCTGCTGTCGGCGATCTTCATCAACCGCGCCATGGGCGTGATGAACCGCATCAAGCCGCATCTGAAGCTGATCGAGCGGGTGATGGGGGCGCTGCTGGTGATCGTCGGCGTGGCGCTTTATACTGGCCAGTTCGCCCGTTTCGCCTATTGGCTGCTGGAGACATTCCCGGCGCTGGCGCTGGTCGGCTGATTCCGGCCTTTGCCTGACGCGACGAACGGCTTGCTTTCCGTCACGCTTGCGGACCAGTCTGGACGCGGGACGGACCGGGGGGAAAGCATGGCTTTGGCAATGGGTTGCGCGGAACTGAATGCGTTCCTGCGGCGGGCATTCTTGCAGATCGCGGATCAGGTGCGGGTCGATTCCGCGGATGAGGGGCAATTGGTCGCGCGGCTGGCAGTCGATGACCAGCATCTGCGCCCCGGCGGCACCGTCAGCGGCCCGGCCATGTTCGCGCTGGCCGATGTCGGCATCTATCTGGCGATCCTGTCCAGAATCGGCGAGGTGCCGCTGGCGGTGACCACCAATGCCTCGATCGATTTCATGCGCAAGCCCGAGGCCGGGCGCGACCTGCTGGCGGAATGCCGCATCCTCAAGCTGGGCCGGGTGCTGGCCGTGGGCGATGCGCTGATCCGCTCGGACGGGATGCGCGATCCGGTGGCGCGCTGTTCGATGACATATTCGATTCCGCCGCGCGACCGCTAAAACCGCCTGTTATGCACGGGTATTATAATACCTATTTTGTATCAGCTTGATTTCGCGTCGAAAATCATCGCCCGGCGCGCTTGATTTATGCGCGGCTTTCGCCGATATACCCGCATCTCGAATTCACATCCCCAAAGGGACGACTGATGAAAACCTATACCGCGAAACCGGCGGATATCGAGAAGAAGTGGATCCTGATCGACGCCGAGGGCGTGGTTCTGGGCCGTCTTGCCTCGATCGTTGCCATGCGCCTGCGTGGCAAGCACAAGCCGACCTTCACCCCGCACATGGACATGGGCGACAATGTCATCATCATCAACGCCGACAAGGTGCAGATGACCGGCGACAAGCGCGACGCCAAGAAATACTACTGGCATACCGGCCATCCGGGCGGCATCAAGCACCGCACCGCGCGCCAGATCCTGGAAGGCGCGCATCCCGAGCGCGTGGTGATCAAGGCCGTTGAGCGCATGATCTCGCGCAACAAGCTGGGCAAGCAGCAGATGACCAATCTGCGCGTCTATGCCGGCGCCGAGCACCCGCATGAGGCGCAGCAGCCCGAAGTTCTGGACGTCAGGTCCATGAACGCCAAGAACACCCGGAGCGCGTAAGACATGGCCGAAGACATCAAAACCCTGGACGACCTGAAATCGGTCACCACCGGCGTCGAAGCCGTCGCCACCGCCTCGGCGCCCGTGCGCGAGGCGCAGCGCGACAATCTGGGCCGTTCCTATGCTACCGGCAAGCGCAAGGACGCGGTCGCCCGCGTCTGGGTCAAGCCCGGTTCCGGCAAGATCACCGTCAACGGCAAGGAAATGGCCGAATATTTCGCCCGTCCCGTGCTGCAGATGATCCTGCGCCAGCCCTTCGACGTGGCCGGCGTGGCCGGTCAGTATGACGTCTATGCCACCGTCGCGGGCGGCGGCCTTTCGGGCCAGGCCGGCGCGGTCAAGCACGGCATCTCGAAGGCGCTGCAACTGCACGAGCCCGGCCTGCGCGCGGCGCTGAAGGCGGCGGGCTTCCTGACCCGCGACAGCCGCGTGGTCGAGCGCAAGAAATACGGCAAGGCCAAGGCCCGCCGCAGCTTCCAGTTCTCGAAGCGCTGATTTTCGGCAGGATATGCCGGGCAGGGATGCCCGGCGAAAAAAGCGCGGCCCTCGGGCCGCGCTTTCTTTTTATCTGCCCCCACGCCACGAACCGCCGGATTGGCTCCGGTGGAACAGCTTGCGATCAGGCTTTCCCGCCCGTCGATTCGGCCCGGCCCGGCAATCACCAAGGATCCAGGGTCATTTCCCCTGACCCGCGCGCCCCTCCGCGGGCGCTGCGCGAAGGGGGGCGCCATCGCCGCACATCGGGGAAAGCCGCGCGGCATCCGGCAATCACGTCTTCCAGAATCTGTCACCCGGCCGTCGTGATTCTGTGCTAACCCTTTCCCGGACATCGCCCGCAGCGGTTGCTTCGCTGTCATGGCCTCGAAATTCTCTGGAATATCATGCGCTTGCAAGATTTCCGGGTTTTTCGTGTTTTTTCCGCTTGCGCCTTCCGGGCGCTGCGCCTAGATACCGCCTCACCGAAACGGCGAGGCCGGATCGGACGGGGCCCAGCCGGGTCGCCGGGAAAGTCGAGAAACGCTCTTGACACTCTCGGAGGTACGGCATAGATAGGGCTTCTGCCTCGGAAACGGGGTAACAATCTGGGACAGGATGGCTTGACGGCGCCTTTTGTTATTGGCGCGGTTTGGTTGTTTTTGTTTCTGTGCTTTTTGACATTGCGAGATATCTGAAGGGATATGCGGGCGGTCTGGTCGTTATA